>JBIIUH010000095.1:0-4837 GCA_044340075.1 Ilumatobacteraceae bacterium
TCGAGTAGGCGACACCCTCACCGAGCAACTCGCGCGGTTCGTAGACGGTGATGTCGAGCGGCTCCGTCGCCGTGCGGGCGAGATGAATCGCAGCGAGAACCCCGGCGGCACCGCCGCCGACGATTCCGATCGACCGCGCGGTCAGGCCGTGCGTCCCGCTTGCGACCGCAGGCGTGCCGAGATGTCGTTGCATTCCTCGCAGATGTGTTGCGGAATGACCCCCAGGCGCATGAGCCAGCCGAACATCACGCAGCCGAGGCAGAAGGCAAACGCCGATTCGAGGAACGCGGCACCGACGAGTCCGGCAATGACGATGCGCGATACCGTTGGCTGGTCGACGGCGACGAGCACGAGCGCGACGATGCCGAACGTGAGCCCGATCGCCTGGGCGAATCGCTTCGGCGGACCCGGAACGAACTTGTGCACCGTGCGGATGAGCGGGCTGAACGTTGGTCCCGTCGTCACGCGGGCGAGGAAGCCATAGGTGAGAGCGGCGAGAACGATGACGTTGCCGCTGGCGACGTACGCGACACCGAGTAGCACGGCGCCCGCGGCGACCAGCCGCGCGGACGTTTCATTCACAGGATTCGGAAACGGAAAGCGCTTCGACATGCGCGCAAGTCTAGACAATAGATGACCAGCAAAGTCAGATTTCTAGACTCGGCACGGTGGGCGAACTCGGACACAGTCTCGTCCTCGTTGCCCTCGCGGCGCTGACGTCGGGGGTGGGGGCCCTCGGTGGAATTGGCGGGGCAGTTCTGCTCGTGCCGCTCCTCGTCGTCACCGGTACGCCCGTGGCGGAGGCGAGCCCCCTCGGACTCGTGTCCGTGATCTCTGCCTCACTTGCCGCCGCAAGTGGTCATCTGCGTGATGGCACCGTCAATCATCGTGCGGGGGTGCTGTCGGAGACCGCTGCAACCAGCGGCGCTATTGCTGGTGCGTTGCTCGTCGGCATTTTTTCGGAACGCGTGCTCACCTGGTCCATTGCCGTCGTCATCGTTGCTGCCGCACTGATGAGCGGTCGACGCAAGGGTGTGCGGTGGCATCCCGATGCGTCACTCCGTGAGTTCGACGTCGGTGAACACGTTGGCTCGATCAACGGGGCGTACGGATTCAACGGCAATGTCATCCCGTATCGGGCGAAGAACGTTCCGTTCGGAGTCGGTCTCATGGGAATTGCGGGATTCGTCACCGGATTAGCCGGGGTCGGCGGCGGCTTCATCAAGACACCGATCACGAGTGAGGTGATGCACCTGCCGGTGAAAGTGGCCGCCGCAACCAGCACCTTTACAATCGGGCTCACGGCATCGGTGGCACTTGCCGTCACCGCATTTCGTGGTTCGATCGATGTGAATGCGGCAGCACTCGTCGTGCTGGGGGCGATCGCTGGTGGCAGCATCGGCTCGCGCATCCAGAACAAAGTGTCGCCCCCGGTCGTGCGCCGTGCGCTGTCGTTCATCCTCATTGCCGTCGCCGTCGCATTGGTGGCACGATCGTGACGCACACCGATCACGCACAGCTGGCTGCGCAGCGAACGCTTGCGCGCATCAACGAAATCATCGTTGTCGTCATCACCGTCGCTGCGCTCGTCGGCGTGCTCGTGGGCGGCGAGTCCGGCAGGGTCATTGATGCGATCGTCATCGTCGTGCTCTGCGTCGTGCCATGGTTGCGGGTGGTGTGGCTCGTCGCTCGCTGGCGGCGGATCGGTGACATGCGATTCGTCGCCGTCGGTGTGACGCTGCTCACGTTGACCGTCGTCGGCGTTGCGCTTACTACGCTCGTCAAGTGAGAAACAAGGGAGAAAAACAATGATGTTTTTCCGTCAGTACTACCTGGCCTGCCTGTCGCATGCGTCGTATCTCATCGGCGACACCGGCACCGGTCGCGCCGTCGTCGTCGATCCCCAGCGTGACGTCGCACAGTACGTCGCCGATGCCGAAGCCAACGGTCTGCACATTGAACGCATCTTCGAAACCCACTTTCACGCCGACTTTCTTTCCGGCCATCTCGAGCTCCAGAAAGTCACCGGAGCCGACATCACGTTCGGTGTCGTCGGTGCCGATCGCACGGAGTTCCCCGTCGTTGCAATGAAGGACGGCGAACGCTTGTCGCTCGGCGCGGTGATCCTCGAGGTGCGCGACACCCCGGGGCACACTCCCGAATCGATCTCCATCGTCGTGTACGACGGCAGCGACACGCCCTACGGCGTGCTCACCGGTGACACGCTGTTCATCGGTGACGTCGGCCGCCCTGATCTGCTGTCAGCGTTCGGGGCCAGCGCCGAAGACCTCGGTCGCCAGCTGTACCACTCTTTGCACCACAAGTTGCTCACGTTGCCCGACACGACGAAGGTGTACCCGGCGCACGGCGCCGGTTCGGCATGCGGCAAGAACCTGTCGACCGAGACCGTGTCGACGATTGGCGAGCAGCGTCGCACCAACTACGCGCTGGCGCCCATGTCGGAGGACGAGTTCGTCAAGGTGGTGACCGAGGGGCAGGCAGCCGCGCCGCTGTACTTCTCCTTCGCCGCCGTGCGCAACCGCCTGAAGCGCGACGTCTTCGACGAATCGACCGGCACCACGATGCTGACGATCGACGAGGTGTTCCGCGCACAGCGTGAGGGTGCCGTCATCATCGACACCCGTGAGCCCGCCGAATTCGCACTCGGACACCTGAAGGGTTCGATCAACGTCGGGCTCAGCGGCAGGTTCGCCGAGTACTCGGGCGAGGTCGTCACGTCCGAAACGCCCATCGTTCTCGTCTGCCCGGCCGGAACCGAGGACGAAGCGCGCATCCGTCTCGGACGCATCGGGTTCGACAAGGTCCTCGGTGCGTTGGACGCGCCCGAAGTTGCATTCGTGAACAATCCCGACAGCGTCGTTCAGGCCTCGCGTCTCACGGTCGAGCAGTTGCGCGAACGTCGCGAGGCTCTGTCGAACGTGCAGGTCATCGACGTTCGCGGCCCCGGCGAAACCGAGGCCGGTGTCATTCCCGGCGCCCAGCTCATCCAGTTGCCCCAGTTGGTGACACGTCTCGGCGATCTCGATCCGCAGGCCCCGACGGTCGTGTACTGCGCCGGTGGATACCGGTCGAGCATCGCCGCGAGCACACTGCGACAGCGCGGATTCGTCGACGTCTCCGACATCATCGGCGGTTTCGGCGCATGGCAATCGGCGGGAGCCGACGTGTCGGTACCGCAGCGCACGCACTGACGTCGTATCGAACCCGGTTCCATCGACTGCTCGTCACGCGCATCAACCGTCGCGCTGATGCGAGCGGTGCAAAGTGGTGGAGCGCACGGCGGCAACGAGTACTCTCGACGCGATGAGCGCAGCGTCGACACGGCACGTCGTCGTGGTCGGTGCGTCGTTGGCCGGTTTGCGGACCTGTGAGGCTTTACGCCAGCAGGGTTTCACGGGCGCGGTGACCTTGGTTGGCGCCGAGCCCGATGCGCCGTACAACCGTCCGCCGCTGTCGAAGAAGTTCCTCGCCGGCGCCTGGGGGGAGGATCGTGTCGTCTTGCGGCGCGCCGACGACTACGCGCCGCTCGACATCACGCAGAAGTACGGCGTCGCTGCCGCCGGGCTCGATACGGGGCGCAAAGTCGTGCGGCTGGCCGACTCCGGCGAGATCGGCTACGACGCCGTCGTCATCGCGACGGGATGTGCCGCACGCACCCTGCCGACGTTTCCGCTCGGTCCGCGCGTCCATCACTTGCGCACGCTCGCCGATGCGCGACGGCTCGCGCCGATGCTCGTCGACGGTGCCAAGGTGGTCATTCTCGGGGCAGGTTTCATCGGCCTGGAAGTCGCGGCGACCGCCGTGGAGAAGGGCTGTCGGGTGACGGTGCTCGAAGGCCAGCCTGCGCCGCTCGTGCGCTCGATCGGCGCATCGCTGGGATCCCGCATTGCCGAGATGCACCGGACGCGGGGTGTCGACGTGCGCTGCGGTGTCAGCGTGAAAGGTCTCGTCGGCGGGGGCACATCATTGGCCGGCGACGTCACCGGCGTCGAGTTCGCCGACGGCAGCACGCTCGATGCGGATGTCGTTCTCGTCGGTGTCGGTGCCGTGCCGAACGTGCAATGGTTGGCCAACTCGGGCCTCACCGTGCAGGACGGTGTGGTGTGCAACGAGGATCTGCAGGCCGATGGTGACGTCGTATTTGCGGCCGGAGACGTCGTGCGCTGGCCGAATTCGGTGTTTCCCGAGGAACCGACGATGCGCGTCGAGCACTGGACGAACGCCACCGAGCAGGGTGTCGCCGTCGCCCGGAACGTCATTGCCCGGCTCGGCGGTCAACCGCTCACGGCGTTTTCCACGGTGCCGTTCTTCTGGAGCGACCAGTTCGACTTTCGCGTGCAGTTGATGGGCCGCGCCTCGGGCGACGACGACACGACCGTCATCGAGGGAACTCTCGACTCCGACGTATTCGCGGTCGCCTTTTCGCGTGGCGGGACCATTCGTGGTGTGCTCGGTGTCGGTACACCGAAACTCGTCATCGGTGCGAAACAGTTCGTTGCGCGCCGCGCCACGCTCGACGAGACCGTTGCCGGGCTCGTGGGCTGAGTGATCATGCAGCACGTTCTCGTCATCCCCGGGAGTCTCCGTGCGGGATCTTTCAGCGCGGCTCTGGCGCGTGCCGTGTGCTCGCTTTCCGTCGACGGAGTCGAGACCGAGTACTTCGATGCGGTTCGCGACCTTCCGATCTACGACCAGGATCTCGATCACGATCCGTTGCCGCCGGCTGCGGCACGATTGCGCGAGCGGATCACCGCCGCCGACGGGCTCTTCATCGTGACACCCGAGTACAACTACAACATTCCGGGCGGGTTGAAGA
>JBIIUH010000026.1:0-17976 GCA_044340075.1 Ilumatobacteraceae bacterium
GTCGTTCAACAAGATCGTGTCATTCCTGGAAAATCTGAAAGTGATCTGAGGTAGACGAACCATGTCAAACGTCAACAACGTCTGGGTATTCGCCCAGCTCTCGAACGGCACTCCCACGACGTTCACGCTCGAACTGCTCGCAAAGGCCCGCTCGCTCACCTCGAACGTCGTTGCGTTCGTCGCCGGTGACGGTGCCGCAGCGGCAACCGAACTCGGCAACCACGGCGCGACCAAGTTGTACGCGACGGGCGATCTCGCCGGTCGCATGGTCGGTGTCGCCGTCGCCTCGGCGATGAAGGCCGTCATCGACGGCGGCGAAACGCCCGACCTCGTGCTCTTCCCGCAGAACTACGAGGGACGCGACGTCATGTCACGTCTGTCGGTGAAGGTCGACCGCCCCGTACTCACGAACAACGTCGACGTTGCGGTGACGGGTGACGGCGTCGTCGCCACCACGCCGATCTTCGGCGGCAACGTGCTCGTCACCACCGCATTCTCCGGCGCCGCCCCGTACCTCGTGTCGTTCCGCCCGAAGAGCTTCGCTGCCGAGGCGAGCGGCGGTGCCGCGGCTGCGGTGACGACCGTGTCGGTGCCCGATGCGGGCGCGACCGGCTCTGCGCGTGTCACGGCCGTGCACCTCGAGGAGACGAGCGGACCGAAGCTCGACGAGGCGAACGTCGTCGTTGCCGGCGGTCGCGGTCTCGGCGAGTCGACGAACTTCGCCATGGTCGAGGAACTCGCGAAGTTGCTCAACGGCGCCCCGGGTGCATCGCGCGCGATCGTCGATGCCGGCTGGGTTCCTTACTCGTACCAGGTCGGCCAGACCGGCAAGGTCGTGAAGCCGAGCGTGTACATCGCCGCGGGAATCTCCGGCGCCACGCAGCACATGGTCGGCATGAAGGGCTCGAAGAACATCATCGCGATCAACAAGGACAAGGAGGCACCGATCTTCGGTGTCGCCGATCTCGGCATCGTCGGTGACGTGCACAAGGTGCTCCCGAAGTTGATCGAGGCGTTGAAGAGCCGCAAGTAACGCGAGTTGCGGGCGGCGGCCTAGACGAGCGGCCACGGCCACGCCCGACCCGTGGGGTCGTGCGGGAAGACGCGGTGCTCGACGAGCCAGCTTGCGCGTTCCATGAGCGCCGTCACCTCGTCGTCGTCGAGGAGTGACGCGACGTCGAGCGGAACCGACTGCGCGAGAGCGACGATCGGTGCGATCTCGTCGTCGCTCACGTCGGTGCCGGCGAAGTCCCAGATGACCGTGCGCAACTTGAATTCGCTCGCAAAACAGAGGCCGTGGTCGATGCCCCAGACCCGGTCGCTGCGATCGATGAGCACGTGACCCGACTTGCGGTCGGTGTTGTTCGCGACGATGTCGAAGAGTGCGAGCCGACGCAACGATGGATGCACGTCGAGACGGTTCTCGTACAGCGTGAAGTAGTGCTGCTCGAAGTCGGCGTCGACGAGCAACTGCACGGACCCTTCTCCGAGCGGACCGTCGCGCAGCACGGTGAGCGGCACGATGTCCCAGAGCATCGCGTGCGCAAGCCGGTACGCGGCGACTTCGCGGCGGTGCAAACCGGGGGCGAAGTCCCACAACGGGCGCTCGCCACGAAGCGGTTTGTAAATGGCCCGCACCTCCGAATCGCCGTCGGTGACGGTGACGAGGAACGTCGCGTTGCTGCTGTCGGGCATGCGCAGGGCGAGTGTCATCTCGCCGTGCGTGAGCAGCGCGGCGGGATTCAGTTCATCCGCGGACATGCGTGCCGATCGGGGTTGCGCGGCAGACCGCAGAACACGCAACTCGGCCGACCGGCGGCGACGACGTCGTCGGCGTGCTCGCAGAACGCCGCGGCCTGACCGCGGGTGATGCGCAGGCGGATCTTGCCCGTGTCCTCGTCGGCCGATTCGCGCGGCGGCATCTCTTCGAGTTGCAGGATGAGCCGGTCGGCCTTCTGGTCGTAGCCCAGTCCGATGCTGCCGAGCACGAACTCGGGTTCGGCGGGTTCGCGCAGCTCGAGCGTTCCGGGCAGCGGACGCTCGGTGACGGCGGGTGCGTCCTCGAGGAGCTTGCGTAGGTACGTCGACAGGGCGGCAACCTGTTCCTTCTCGCACTTCACCGTGAGGTAGCGATCCTCGACGCGCACCTGGAGGTAGAAGGTGCGCGCACCGGGAGTGCCGACGGCGCCCGTCGTGAACGAGTCGGTCGACTCGAAATCCCAGTAGCCGCTCATGAGGGGCGCAGCTCGCGCAGCGAGCCTCCGATCGAATTCACCGTGAGCACGACGGGTGAGTGGCCGTGGTACGACAGCGCCGTCACCGAACAGGGTCCGATGACGATGCGCTGGAACAGATCGAGGTGCGTTCCCATGGCGTGGGCCACGGCCGCCTTGATCGGATCGGCGTGCGACACGCAGACGACGACGCCACCGGGGTGTCGTTCGCGCAATGAGTCGAGGGTCGACACGATCCGCGTCTGCATCTCGGTGAAACTTTCGCCGTCGGGGAAGCGGAACGTGCTCGGCGTGCGCTGGACCGCGCTCCACTCGGGACGCTTTATCAGTCGATCGAGTTGCGCACCGGTCCATCGTCCGAAATCGCATTCGAGCAGTCCCGAGTCGGTGCGCACGCGCTGGCGCAGTGCGCGGCCGATCGGAGCCGCGGTTTCGCGGGTGCGTTCGAGGGGCGAGCAGTACACCGCCGACACCTTCCCGAGTTCGGCGAGCCGTTCGGCGGCGCGCTGCGCCTGGGCGAGTCCCTCGTCGGAGAGATGCAGGCCCTTGGCCCGGCCCGGCAACACCTTTCCGGTGGTGGGAGTGAGACCGTGGCGAACGAGCAGGAGCAACGTCGGACGCTTCGCCATGGTTCCCCAAACTACTGGCGACGTCCTAGGGTCTCGCCGTGCCCAACGTCGATCCGGTACGTGAATTGCGTTCGGTGCAACGTGCGGTGGTGAAATGCAGCGCATGTCCGCGACTCGTCGAGTGGCGCACCGATGTTGCGCGCACGAAGCGTGCCGCGTACGCCGACGAGAAGTACTGGGGCAAACCCGTCACCGGGTTCGGTGATCCCGACGCACGCATCGTCGTCGTCGGACTCGCGCCGGGTGCGCACGGCGCGAACCGCACGGGTCGCGTGTTCACCGGCGATCGCAGCGGCGACTGGTTGTACCGCGCCATGCATCGTGCGGGTCTCGCCAACCAGCCGACGTCGCGCCATCGCGACGACGGACTCGAGCTCACGGGCGCGTGGGTCACGCTCGCCGTTCGCTGCGTGCCACCCGACAACGCGCCGACACCGGACGAGCGGGCACGCTGCCTGCCGTTCTTGCGGCGCGAACTCGCGGCCCTGCCCGCGGCGCGCGTCGTCGTGTGTCTCGGGGCGATTGCCTACGCCGCGATCGCCGAATCGTTCGGCGTCACGAAGCGTCCGAAATTCGGGCACGGTGTCGTCGTCGATGCGCCGAACGGTTTCATCATCGTGTGCTCGTACCACCCGAGTCAGCAGAACACCTTCACGGGGCGACTCACCGAGAAGATGCTCGACGACGTGTTCCGCCTCGCCGTGCGGCGGGCGACGACAACGGGGCGCGGTGGTGCGACGAAAGTCAGTGCGCCGCGGCGGGAGCGCCGTCGGCCTTCTTCTTCGGCGGCGGAACGCCGATCTTCACGCTCGTCTCGGCGAAGTCGGGCCAGCGACGACGACTGACGATGCTCAGCGTCTTCAGCAACTTCATCGCCGTCGCGTCGTCCTGAGCCGGTCGGGCGACGACGACGCCGCTGGCGATCATCCGGTTCATCACTTCCTCGCCGAGTTGCGTGCGCACGACGCACAGCGTCCAGTCGTTCGACTCACCGATTCCGCCGGTCGAGATGTCGGCGTGCTCGGCGGAGAAGTCGGGGCACATCTTGCAACCCTCGCGGGTCCACTTGTGGCATTCCTTGAGGTCGATCTCGTGGTACGAGCCGTCCTTCATCCAGATCTGGAAGACGCCCTTGATGTTCATCTTCACCATTTCTTCCTTCTTCAGGCCGTACTTGGCGAGGAAGAGTTCCTCGAAGATGGCGTCGTCGAAGGTCTTCGAGCACAACAGCCCGATGTTGAAGAGGAACGGCTTGCCGATCTTGCCCGCCTTGCGCTTCCACATCACCGGCAGCACCGACGACTGGCAGCTCATGCCGACGAGCGCGATGCGCTGCAGCCCCTCGGTGTCGGCTTCCTTCAGCGCGAGCGTGTTGGCCGAGTACGTGTAGCGACTGCCGGCGGAGGCGAGCACCTCGGCGCGGTTGCGGGCGAGACCGGGCTTGGCCTTCCATGACGAGCCGTCACCTTCGAGAAAGCTCGTGAGGGCGGCATCGATGTAGTCGTTCTCGAGCAGCCAGATGAGCATCGCCGAGACGAAGCCGCCGTCCTGACCCTTCGTGTGGGTCTCGTTGTCGGCGGCGCGCACGAGGAGCAGTTGGCGGTACTGGCCGTACATCTCGTCGTCCTTGCGCGGACGGCCGAACAGGTGCATGTCGGCTTCCTGTTCCCACGTGCGGAATCGGGGGCAGGCGCGGGTGCAGGTGGTGCAGCCCTTCTCGCCGTGGAGACAGTTCGAGGGTCCGAGTTCCTCCTCGAGATGGAAGGGCTTGTACTTGCCCTCGGCGTGTTCGTAGCCGATGACGTCGTGGGGGCAGGAGATGACGCAGCCCGCGCACCCCGTGCACAGGCCCGTATTGATCACCTCTTCGTACAGTTCCTTCCACTGGGCGGTCCAGCGGGTCGTGGTGGGCGCGGACTCGGTGACCGTCATGGCGAGGATGCTAGAGGAATGGCGCGTTGACCACCCTTATTGACACAATGGCACTATGTCGGGGGCCTCAACGTCGATCATTCACTATCCACCGGAAGTCGAAAACTTTCGCGCGCACGTGCGGACGTGGCTCGAGGACAATCTGCCGAAGGGTTGGTTCGACGACGACTTCACGATGTCGAACGACGAGCGTGAGCGATTCAACGCAACGTGGCCCGAGAAGTTGCACGAGGGCGGATGGATCTGTGCGACGTGGCCGAAGGAGTACGGCGGCAAGGGTCTGAGCATCCTCGAAGGTGTCGTGCTCACCGAGGAGTTCGCGCGTGCGCGGGCCCCGATGCGCGCCGACTTCTTCGGCGACACTCTCGTCGGTCCGACGTTGCTGCAGTGGGGCACCGAGGAACAGAAGAAGGAGTTCCTCCCGCAGATTCTCTCGGGGAAGATGCGCTGGTGCCAGGGCTTCAGCGAGCCGAACAGCGGCAGCGATCTGGCGAGCCTGAAGACGACGGCGGTGCTTGACGGTGACGAGTGGGTGATCAACGGTCAGAAGGTGTGGACGACGGGTGGACACCACGCCGACTACTGCTTCCTCCTCGTTCGCACCGATGCCGACTCACCGAAGCACAAGGGCATCTCCTATTTGTTGGTGCCGATGCGCCAACCCGGTGTCGAGGTGCGCGGCATCGTGCAACCCGACGGAACCGCCGAATTCTGCGAAGTGTTCTTCTCCGACGCCCGTTGCCCGAAGGACAACGTCGTCGGCGGGGTGAACAACGGTTGGCAGGTCGCCAACAGCACGCTCGCCTTCGAACGCGGCATGAGTGCGACGACGGGGTTCCGCCGCTTCGAAGAGGAGTTCCACCTCATGCTCGCCGAGGCACGGCGCAACGGTGCGGTGCAGTCGCCGCTCATTCGGCAGCGACTCATGCAGTTCTGGACGAAGATCCAGATCCTGCGGTTCAACGGACTTCGCTCGCTCGGCGCGACGCTCGCGTCGCGCAAGGACTTCGGGGTCGCCGCCCTCGGGGCGTCGAACAAGATGTTCTGGTCCGAGATGCACCAGCGGGCGATGGAGCTCGCGCTCGACATCTACGGAACGAGTTCGGTGCTCGTCGACACCGGTCCCGCGTCGGGTACGTGGCCCGGGGCGATGCGCGACAAGCGCCGCGAGGGGTATCCGACGAGTTCGATGATGTCGGCATTCTTCTTTTCCCGGTCGGAGACGATCTGGGGTGGTACGAGTCAGATCCAGCGCAATATCGTCGGAGAAAGGGTCCTCGGCCTGCCGAAGGAACCCAAGGCGACGGGAGGCGAGTAGGTGTCGTTCGGATCGGCGATTCGCAGCGGGTTCGCGAACTACGCGAACTTCAAGGGCCGCGCGTCGCGTCGCGAGTACTGGTGGTGGGCGCTGTTCACGCTCATTGCGCAGGCCATCGTCTCCACGATCGACAACGATCTCGGTGACGTGCTGTCGCTCGCATTGCTGTTGCCGTCGGTCGCCGTCGCGGTACGGCGCATGCACGACACCGACCACCGCGGTTGGTGGATGCTCGTGCCGATCGTCAACCTCGTCTTCGCCCTGCAAAAGAGCCAGCCGGTGGAGAACCGGTTCGGCCCACCTCCTCCGCCACGGGCGTGAACCCATGACCACCGGCTGCGTCGCTCATCGCATCCGGGCCGGCGCGACTCGTCGCCGCATCCCGATCGTCGTTGCCCTCGTTCTCGGCACGCTCATCGCCGTCGGCTGCTCGCCGGTGACACTCGACTCGACGTACGTCGGCGATGCGCGCAGCAAGGCGTACACCAAGGCTCCCGAGCCGTGGTCGGTCGTCGAAGTGGAAGAGCAGCCGGCGATCTCCGTGCGCGGCTTCTGGGCGCCCGGAGGATCGGAAAAGATGCTGCTGTCGTCGAGCGGCGTGCCGACCGGGGTCGTCGTGCGCCGCATGCCGACGTCCGAAGGCGAGCTCGACCTCGAACTTCTCGGTCGCCAGGTGGTGTTCGTCGAACTCGAGTCGGCGCTCGAGCAGGGTTTTGCCTCGTTGCTCGAAGGTCCGACGAACCGCAAGGTGGCGTCGCTCGACGGTGAGCAGATCGTCTACGACCTCGTCCTCGAGGACGGCACGATCAAGGTGCTGCAGCTGACGGCGAACGACCGACGGGCCAACGAGGTGTACGGAATCCTCGTCGGTTGCAGCACGGAATGTTTCGACAAGAACCGCACGACGATCGATCGCATCGTCGCGAACTTCCGAATCGACAAGTGATGCAGTCAACCGACGAACGGCGAGGGGAACGGGACCATGGCTGACGAAGCGAACACGAGCCCTGCATCGGGGACGAAAGCCGACACGGCACGTGTCGGTGAGGACCCGCGGCGCCGCGAGGATCGCACGACTCTCTGGCCCGCCCCGGCGGGCGGATCGTTCGGTCCCGCTGCCGTCGTCGTTGATGATGCGCGCGAGGTTCGCCGGCGCACGAAGCGTGACGCCCGCAAGGCGCGGCGGCTGAAGCGTCGCCGCCGTGTCGCGCGTCCCGGTTGCCGTCGCCCGGTTCTCGTGTTCGATCGGGTGAAGGTGTCGCTCGCGATTCTCGTCGCCCTCACGGTGCTCACGTTGTTCAAGATCGCCGACAACCCGCTCGTCAGCGTCGCCGATGCGTCGCGGATGACGTTCAACACGCGGCGCTGGTTGTTCGTCGTGCTCGGTCTCGAGGTCGTGCGCCAGGCGCACTACTTCGTCGCCGAACGTTGGGCGCGCTACTGGCGGCTCGCGGGTCGCGTCGAAACAGTAGTGAAGTCGCCATGGAACCGACTCAGTGCGTTCGCGCAGCACCGCATTTCGCGCATCGTGTGGTGGAGCGGGATCGTGCTACTCGGCGCATTCCTCTTCTCCGCGGCGTTCGACACCGAGCCGATTCGCGCCTGGCTCGAAGCACTCGTGCGACTGTGGCAGGCCCTGCCGACGATCTTGCAGTTCGCTGCGTACATGCTGCTCGCAGTCGGGCAGTTCGTCGCGATCTTCTGGTTCCTGTCGCGCGGCGGCGTCGAGGTGCTCATGCCCGAGGACATCAAGACGAGTTTCGACGACGTGTGGGGTCAGGACCAGGTCGTCGCGCGGGTGAAGGAAACACTCAGCCTGCTCGAGGATCCGGACACGATCGAGGCGAAGGGCGGTTACGTTCCCGGCGGAATCCTCCTGTGGGGGCCGCCCGGTACGGGCAAGACACTCATCGCCGAGGCGCTGGCCGGCGAGACGGGAAAACCGTTCGTGCTCGTCGAGCCCGGTGCGTTCCAGGCGATGTTCATCGGCGTGAACATCCTCAAGGTGAAGTCCTTGTACCGCCGACTGCGCAAGTTGTCGTTGCGCTACGGCGGAGTCGTCGCATTCTTCGACGAAGCCGACGTACTCGGACGGCGTGCACTGTCGGGAGTGCAGCCGCGCGGCGCAGGTGCGGCCGCGTTCGGCCACGACCCGTGTTGCGGTGCTGCCACCATGCTCAGCTCGGCGGGGCAGCTCGTTGCTGCCGGTCGCTACGACGTCGTTAACGGTGTCACCCCGTTCGGGGTCGGACCGAAGCTCAACGGCCTCGTCGTCCCCGGTGGCGGCGGCGGTGGAGACCTGGGAACGCTGAATGCGATCCTTGCGTCGATGCAAGGGTTGAAGAAACCGCGCGGACTCGTCAACCGTCTGAAGCGTCTCGTCGGCATGAAACCCTCGAGTCCGCCGAAGTACCGCATCCTCCACGTCATGGCGACGAACATGCCCGACTCGCTCGACGAAGCACTGTTGCGCCCCGGCCGCATCGACCGTCAGTTCCGTGTCGGTTACCCGTCGCGCGAGGGTCGCATCCGCACGTTCGAGGGATACCTGTCGAAGGTGAAGCACGTCCTCAATCGCGATGACGTTGTGCGTCTCGCCACTGCGAGCCCGTACGCGTCGGGCGCCGTCATCAAGGACGTCGTCAACGAGGCATTGATGGCGAGTCTGCGCGACGGTCGCGAGGTCATCGAGTGGCGCGACATCGTGTCGGCGAAGAGCCTGAAGGAGCACGGCGTCACCGACGGTTTCGAGTACGTCGATCGTGAGCGTCATGCGGTGGCAGTGCACGAGGCGTGTCATGCCGTTGCTGCGTACCGCCTGAAGAAAGACTTCCAAATCGACGTGGCGACGATTGAACGTCGCGGTGACGTCGGTGGATTCGTGTCGCGCGTTCCGGTCGTCGAGCGGATGTTCGAATGGAAGACCGAAGCGGAGCACGACATCCAGATCTCCATCGCCAGCCTCGTCGGTGAGCGGATGTTCTTCGACGGTGACAGCACGAACGGTGTCTCGAGCGACCTCGACAACGCAACACGTCTCGCCCTCGTTATGGAATCACGCTGGGGAATGGGTACGACGCTCGCGTCGCACTCGGTGCTCATGGCCGGCTCCGCCGGGGGTGCCGGCGGCGGTCGCCGCACCGGCGAGCAGGAGCCCTCGGCGGCGATGTCGCCCGTCCTCGGTGAACGCGTCGAGGAACGGCTGCGCGAGTTGTACGAGCGCACCGAGCGTCTCATCGCCGACAACAGGTACGAGGTGCTGGCCCTCGCGCATGCGCTCGAATGTCACCGCACGTTGAACGGTGTCGACGTCGAGGCGATCATCGACAAGCGTCGCGGTCCGATCGTCGACGGTTCCGTGTACGCCGACGACGTGGTGCGTCGGGCAATCGAGGACTATCACGCCGAGGCGGTCATCTACCACCGCACCGGACAGGGAAGCCCCGTGCTGCCGAATCCGCCGGCACTCATTGCCGCCACGTTGCGCACGGAACTGTGAGTTCCGGCAAGACGGCAACGACAACCACCGCACGGGCGGCTCTCGACACTCCCGTCGGTGCGCTCGTCATCACCGCATCGCGACGGGGAGTGACGTCGATACAGCGGCGATCGGCGCGAGCGTCACGTGCAGCCGGCTCCCAGATCGTCGGTGACGCGACCGCGGCGCGGCACGTTGCGCGGGCGGTGCGCGAGTTGCGCGAGTACTTCGCCGGCACGCGTCGGCGCTTCACGGTGCCGCTCGATCCCGACGGAACGGACTTCCAGCGCGCGGCATGGCGTCAACTGCAGCGGATTCCCTTCGGTGTGACGATCTCCTACGGCGAGCAGGCACGACGTGCGGGGAGTCCCCGCGCGGTGCGGGCGATCGGCAGTGCGAACGGCGCGAATCCCGTGCCGATCATCGTTCCGTGCCACCGTGTGGTGGCGGGCAACGGTGAGGGTGGCTACTCGCTGGGTATCGCGATGAAGCGCACGCTGCTCGCGCACGAAGCGCGGGTCAGTGCGGCTGGGTGAAGCCGAAGCACTCGCGAAGATTTTCGTCGCGCAGCGCAAGGTTCGGCGGCCCGAATGCAACGACTCGCTGCGCAAGCAGCAGAACGGCCGTTGCCGATTCTGCATCGGCGAGATCGTGCGTCGCCATGACGACCGTGACGCCGCGCGCCCGTTCGGCAGCAACGATGTCCGCAACCGCGCGCTTGCCCACGATGTCGAGCCCCGCCGTCGGTTCGTCGAGCAGCAGAACCTCGGCCTCCCGTGCGAGCACCTGGGCGAGGTGCGTGCGCTGCTGCTGACCTCCGGAAAGGTCGCGCAACGGCTGGTCGGCGAAGTCGTCGACACCGGTACGCCGCAGTACTTCGTGTACGACTCGTCTGTCCGCCGTCGTCTCACGTCCGAAGAGACCGAGGTGCGCATAGCGACCCATCGCGGCGACGTCACGGGCGCGCAGGGGAAGCGTGTGCGATGACACCGGGTGTTGTGGAAGGTATGCGACGCGCGTCGGGCTGGTCCCGGGGGCGGCGCTGAGTACCTCGACCGATCCTGCGATCGGCGGGATCATTCCGGCGAGCGTCTTCAAGAGCGTCGACTTCCCCGAGCCGTTCGTTCCGACGAGCGTGACGAGATCACCCGGATGGGTGTGGATGTTCACGTCGTCGACGATGCGGTGTCGGCCGAAGCCGACGGCAAGCTCGCGTGTGATGATCGTGCAGGTCGCGTCGATCCTCGGGTGGGTGAGGCGGTTCGTCGGAGAGTCGGTCACGGTGCGGGTCGCATTCTTCAGTGTGCGTGCACGTGAACGTGTTGGTGGGGGATCTCGTCGGCATCGTCGCGGCGCGATGCCAACGACTTCACCGCTGCAGTAAGCGCGAAGAGCACGACCGCGACGAAGACGATGCTCGCGCCCGACGCGAGATCGAAGTGGTAGCTGGCGAGCAGGCCGAGGTACCCGGACGCGATTCCGTAGGCGGCGGCGATCGCCATCATCGTCGACACCCGTCGCGCGAGCAGCGCGCCGCTTGCCGCCGGGGCGATGAGCATGCCGAGAACGAGGAGCGTGCCGACCGTGCGGAAACTCGCGACGACGGTGAGCGCCACCATCGCGAGAAGGAGTCCGTGGAACAAAGAAGTGGAGTATCCGGAGGTGCGAGCCAGGCCCTCGTCAAGTGACATGAGGACGAACGGGCGGTGCGCGATGCGCGCGGCGGCGCCGACGATGACGAGTGCCGCCACCTGCCACCAGAGGGCACTCGTCGATACGCCGAGCAATTCGCCGAAGAGTATCCGGGTGATGTCCCCGACGAACGATTCGGAGCGTGACGTGATGATGACCCCGAGTGCGAGCATGCCGACGAACAAAAGACCGATAGCAGTGTCGCCCGACAACCGTGATCTCCGCGTGATGAGCGTGACCCCGCCCATCATGACGACGGCGCTCACCGCCGCGCCGACGACCCCCGAAACGCCGGCGAGAAGTGCGACCGCGATGCCGGGGATCACGCCGTGCGCGAGAGCATCACCGACGAATGCAAGACCGCGCAACACGACGTACGTGCCGCTCAACGCGCATACCAGTGCAACGAGAATGCTTGCAAAGAGCGCATTTCTCATGAACTCGTTCGCCGAGAACGGCTCGATGAACCAGTCCGACAGTGGGTTCACGTGAGCGCACCTGCAATCGTCGTGGCGAGTCGACGCACGAATTCGCCGTAGGACTCGGCGTCACCCATGACGTGGGTGGAGAGCTCGACCACCTTCACGCCGGACTCACGGGCGATCTGTTCGGCGACGGCGCGGGGAGTGCCGAGCGAAGTGAAGATGACGGGTGCCGAACGTTGCGCAATCACCTTCTTCAATTCGGCCAGCTGTCCCGCCGATGCCTCGGCGGTCGTCGTCGACGACGGGATGACGGTGCCGATGAGCTCGCAGCCGTAGCGCTCGGCGAAGTACCCGAGTTCGTTGTGGCCGGTGACCAGCTCGCAGTTCGGGATCGTCGCCATGACGTCGAGGATCTCGGAGTCGAGTGCATTCAGCGCGGCGGTGAGATCGGTCGCAGCGGCGGTGAGATCGACGTTCAGTGCCGCACCCATCTCGGTAGCGAGTGGTGCGACCATGTCGACGAGCGTTGCCGGGCTCGTCCACAGGTGAACGTCGATCGCGCCGTGGTCGTGCCCGTCGCCATCGACGGCACCGTCTTTCGAGTCGCCGTGTTCATCGCCGTGCTCATCACTGTGCTCAGCGCCATGATCGTGCCCATCGTCGTCTGTGCTGATGAGTCGTGCAGTGACGTGATCGATCGCGTAGAAGATCGGTCGTCCCGCCTCGCGCAACTGCTCGAGTGCCGAATCGAGTCCGGATTCGAAGTGCAGACCGTTGGCAACGATGAAGTCGGCATTGGTGAGGGTTTCGACGTCACGCGCCGACGGTTCGAAGTCGTGCGGGTCGACACCGTCGGGAACGATCGTCACGACGTCGGCGACACCGTCAACGAGTTCGCGCACGACGGACGCGAGCACCGAGTACGTAACGGCGACGGTGGGGAGCGGTGCAGCCGGTGCTGTGGTGGTGTCGGGTGCGACGGACGATGCTGCGGGTTCGCCGGTCGTCGAGCAACCGGCACCGACGAGGGGAACGGCGACGAATGAAACGGCGGCGACCAGTGTGACGAGCCGACGCGACGCTGCTTGCCGGTGCGACAGGCGGGGGATCAGTGGGCGAAGACGAGTGGGCATGGAGCCACGCTAGCAATAATGAGAATGATTCTCATTATGTTTGGGGCGGACCGGTTCCGGTCCTTCCCAAAGACGGGGTTCAGTTTCCGGCGAGAGCGGTTGTGAGCGCGACCGTCAACGACGTGCCGTCAATTTCACCGCTGTGGCGCCACAGCACGTTGCCGTCGCTGCCGATGAGGGTCATGAACGGAAATGCATTCAGTCCGAACGCGTTCGCCGCATCGTTGGCACCCGAGTCGGCCATGATCGGCCACACGGCGGGCCACTTCTCGTTCGCCAACCACGTCGACGGCGGGAAGTTCGGCGCCGACGGATCGGTCGAGGTCGTCACGGCGATGACGTCGAGGTTGTCGGGGACCAACCCGTCGTTGAACCAATTGACGAGCACGGGCACTTCGCGCTGGCACACGGGGCACCAGTGGGCGAGGAACACGAGAAGGGTCGGCGCACCGGGCTCGGTCGTCACGACGTTGCCGGTTGGACCCGCACCGCGCAAGACGGGCGCCACCGCACCGAGTGCAGCATCGGTTCCCTCACCGCTGAATCCGGGCAGCGAATCACCGCTCACCTCGACGTCCTGGAACTCCGACACGACACCCTCGGCACTCTGGTCGGCGTCGGACGTACCCGTGACGGCGACGATGGCGAATACGGCAACGAGCACCGCGACGACGGCGCCGATGATCCAGGGGAGTCGCTGCTTCACGAGGGGTCCTTCCGGGCGGTGGTGGAGAGTGAATCACGGTTGCTGCCCTGCGGCAGCGTGAGGAACACGAGCGTAGTGACGAAGGCGGCGAGCGCCATGAACGCGAGGGTGACGAATCCGAAGTTCTCGAAGTACGGAACCGAGCACGGGGCGTCGGCCGAGCACGACCCGGTGTCGAGCGTGGGCCAGCGCTCGAGCAGCCAGTGGTACAGCGAAATTGCCGCACCGATGCCGGCGATCGGCAGCGCGTAGCGGCGCACCGCGCGGTCGTGGCGGAACGACGCGATGACGAGCATGACGGCCAGGGGATACATCGCGGTGCGCTGGTACCAGCACAGGACGCACGGTCGGTAGCCGACGACGTTGGAGAAATAGAGACTGCCGAGCATCGACACCGCGGTGACGAGTGCGGGAACCGGAAGCGCGAGCGGGGCGAGGCCGTCGAGCAGTTCGCGCGCCGGCGCCGACGTGCGGGCGATGATCCGCAGCACGATGACGCCCGTCGATGCGGCGACGCAGAGCAGTGCGAGCAGTGCGAAGAAGAGCTCGGCTGCTTCGTTGTTCACGCGCGGATCATCGTACCTTTCGAGCACCGACGGGTGGCACGATGGACGTCATGGGAAACACCACGTCGGGCCCCTCGGCCCTTGCGCAACGACTCCAGGACGACCTCACGAACGCGATGAAGTCGGGCGGTGAACGCGAGAAGTCGACTCTGCGCATGGCCATCGCCGCCGTGAAGAATGCGGCCGTCGCCGGAGACGAAGCAGTCGAACTTACCGACGACCAGATCATCGCCGTGCTGCGTGCGGAAGCAAAGAAGCGCAGCGAAGCGGCGGAGATCTATGCGCAGGCGGGGCGTACCGACGCCGCCGCCGCGGAACGCGAGGAACTCGCCGTGCTCGAGCGCTATCTGCCCGCACGGATGGACGATGCCGCGCTCGCGGGAATCATCGCCGACGAGATCGAGCGGGCCCGCGCCGCCGGCGCAACGGGACCGAAGGCGATGGGCGCGGTGGTGAAGGCGGTGCGCGCTCGCGTCGGTGATTCTGCGGACGGTGCGATCATCGCATCGCGGGTGAAGGAACTCCTCGGCAGCTGACACGCACGACCCCGGTCGCGGGCGACACGCACGGGGTCGACACGCACGGGGTGGATTCATGCCGGCTGGATACCCACCGGGTCGATATTGATACCGCGGTCAATTAGCTCGGCGTTCGCTGCACATGGACGCTGATTGACGCACGTCACAGCGGTCGGTACCGTGGAGCGCGAGCCAACCTTCCGTTGTGCTCATCACCTCAAGGGGAGTTCATCACATGAAGAGTCCGATCCGAGGCGTACGTCGCAAGGTTGCTGCAGCAATTGCAGTCGCCGTTGTGGCGTCGTTGGGAACTGTGGCGCCGAGCAGCGCGGCAAAAGTGTCCGCGCCGGTGCGCGGCGGCGAATTGAAGGTCGGCGTGTTCGACCAGTTCGCCGGCTTCTGCATGGCCGACAACAACGCCAACTCGGCGCTGTTCGCCGTGCGTTCGATGTACGAGACGTGGGTCGAGCAGCGTGCCGACGGAAAGATCGTCCCATACCTCCTAAAGAGCTTCACTCCCTCGGCCGACTTCAAGACGTGGACGCTCACCGTTCGTGACGGCATCACCTTCCACGACGGCAGCCCGGTGAACGCGCAGGCACTCGTTCTCAACCTCGAGGCGCTGCGCGGTTCGTTGTTCATCAACGGTCTGCTCGGTCGCACTCCGTCGGCTCCGAACCCCACGACGTCGGGAGCCTTCACGGGCAACATCGCCAGCGTCACAGCGACGGGTCCGATGAGCGTCGTCGTCACCTTGGTGAAGGCGGCAACGGACTTCCCGGAGAACCTCTACGGCTCGGGTCGTTTCGTCGCTCGCGGCGCGGCGCAGATCACCGGCGGAAAGTGCTCGGCGACGGTCGTCGGCACGGGGCCGTTCAAACTCACCTCGTTCAACCCGAATGAACTGCGCGTCGAGAAGAACCCGACGTATTGGCGCAAGGACGCCAACGGGCAGGCTCTGCCGTACCTCGACAAGATCACCTTCACCTTCCTCGTCGACGCCAAGCCGCGTGAGTCGGGAGTGAAGAACGGCTCGCTCGACATGGCGATGTTCTCGTCGGCCGGTGAGTCGCGCACGATGGGTGCTCTGCAGAAGAACGGCAAGCTGACGTCGCTCATCTCGCCGCCGGACTACTACCCGCTCATCTGGTTCAACAACCGTGTCGCTCCGTTCAACGACCGCAACGCCCGTCTCGCGTTCTCGCATGCTCTCGACCATGCGCGTTACGTGAAGGTTCGCCAGGCCGGTCTTGCCGGTGCGCGCGTGCCCGACAGCGTTTTCGGTCCGAACAGCATCATGTACACGAAGCGTGGCTTCGCTGAGTTCAACTTGAACGGTGCGAAGGACTACGTCGCCAAGTGGAAGGCCGCGAACCCGGGCAAGGAGCTCGAGTTCTCGTTCCCGTACACCTCGGGGAGCACCGATTCGTTGGCCAACGCCACACTCATGAAGCAGATGGTCGAAGCAGCCGGCATGAAGATGAACTTGCTGCCGCAAACGACGGCTGAACTCATCACGAAGACCTTCCCGCAGCAGTACCAGGTGATGTCGCTCACCCTCGCCGAAGGCACGGGCACCGCATTCACCTTGCCGTTCCTCGTGAGCGACAACAGCTTCGGCAACCCGACGAACCCGTTCAACGCTGCCGCTGCCGCCACGGGCAACCGTGCTTTGGCCGCGGTTCCGCGCCTTCTCAACCTGGCGAACCTCAACGATCCGGGTCTGGAGTCCCTGCTCGTTGACGCTCGTGCAACGAACTCGCCGGCCGGCAAGCGTCGCCTGTACCAGTCGGCGACGCAGCGCGTCCAGAGCGAGGCGTACGTGGCGACCGTCGGCTACACCCAGTACGGCCTCGTCTACGGCAAGAACGTTCAGGGTGTCAACCAGCTCGGTCTCACCTCGGGTGGCAATCGCCGACCGGTGACGAACTTCGGCATCGACCTCACGTCGGTGTACAAGTCGAAGTAGCCAGTGCTGTAAACGACGACATCTCTCGTCGGGACGACGGGGTGGCGGGGAAACCCGCCACCCCGTTTTCTTTTGTCGCGGCGGCAACCGGACGTGCACCGGGAGGGAGCGTCAGCTTCGGGTGCGCGCTTTCTCGTCGTGTCGACTGGGCGTCATCTAGTGTTCGCACCAGCGTGAAATCGGCAGCGACATGAGCACTCGGGCACGACGCATCCTCGGACGAGTGGGCAACTCGTTTCTCGTACTCGTTTTCGCCACGTTCGCCGTGTCGATGCTCATGCGGTTGCTGCCCGTCGACCTGGCGGCAGTCCTTCTGCCGACGGCCGGCGAGGCGGAACGCGATGCTCTTCGCGCCGAGATCGGTCTCGACAAGAACCCGTTCGCGTATTACGTGTCGTGGCTGTGGGACTTCGTGCGCGGCGATTTCGGCAACATCTACTTCTCGGGTGGCGTCGAAAGCGTCGGCTCGCGTCTCGCGTCGGCAGTGCCGCGGTCGTTGCTCCTCATGTTGTACGCGCAAATCATCGCCCTGGCAGTGTCGATTCCCCTCGGCATGTGGTCCGGTTACCGTGCCGGCCGGCGTGCCGACCGCGTCATTTCGACGACGCTGTTCTCCTTCTCGGCGATCCCGTCGTTCGCCGTCGGGCTCGCGCTCATCGTCGTCATCGGTGTGCGATTCCAGTGGCTGCCGACGCTCGGCTACGAGCCCGTGTCGGCCGGCCTGTGGGCGCACCTTTCGTACATGATCATGCCGGCGCTCAGTCTCAGCCTCGGTCTCATCGCGACGTACACGCGGTTGCTGCGTGCCGACGTCGTGGCCACCCTGCGCGAGGACTACGTCACCATGGCGGCATCCAAGGGGCTGTCGAACACGCGGATCCTGTGGCGCCACGTGTTTCGTCCGTCGAGCCTCACACTCTTCACGTCTGCGGCGCTGAACATGGGTGCGCTCATCGGCGGCGCGATCGTCGTCGAAGCGGTGTTCGCCACGTACGGGCTGGGGTTCGAGGTGTACACGGCGTTGCAGGGTCGCCAATTCATCGCACTGCAGAGCTACGTCGCCGTCATCGCCATCTTCTACGTGTTGTTCAACCTCATCATCGACGAGGCGGCGGGCTTCGTCGATCCCCGCACGCGCAACCGGAGGGCCAATGGCTGAGCGCTCCGGTCGCCGCATCGCCGAGCGTCTGTCGTACGGCTGGCTCGGGCTCGTCGTCGCTCTCGCCGTCGTCGGTCCGTGGTTGCCGTTCGACGCGTGGAACACCGTGTACGACGACGCTCTCGCGGTCGGCCCGCTGAGCGGCCGTCACATCCTCGGCACCGACTCGAACGGCTACGACCTGCTGCTCGGCGTCGTCAATGGAGCGCGTCTGTCG
>JBIIUH010000098.1:0-4746 GCA_044340075.1 Ilumatobacteraceae bacterium
GGGGATCTCGGCGTGGAGATGGATTTTGCACGCCTGCCGGCACTGCAGAAGCACATCGCGACGGTTGCCACGCAGCACGGGGTGTTCTCGGTGTGCGCAACGGAGATGCTCGAGTCGATGATCACGGCCAGCCGTCCGACGCGTGCCGAGGTTGCCGACGTCACCGGTGCGGTTCGCGATGGATTCGACGCGGTGATGTTGTCGGCGGAAACTGCCGTGGGTGCCGATCCGGCCCGGGCCGTCGCGACGATGGGTGACATCTGCGGGGTGGCCGAAAGCGACGTTTCCCTGCCCGCGTTGTTCGCCGAACGCAATCCGCAGCGTGCCGCCGTCACGGCCGCGGCGAGTGCCCTCGCCAAGCGGGTATCTGCCGATGCGCTCCTGTCGCTCACCTACACGGGTCACTCTGCAACGTTGCTCGCCTTGTGCCGACCCGGTGCCCCGATCATCGCCGCCACGCCCTCGGAAACCGTGGCGCGTCAGTTGCGCATCGTGCGCGGGGTGTCCACCGTCGTTGCCGAACGGGCGAGCGACGTTGAGGTGGCCATTGCCTCGGCCCTCGGCGAGGCGCGCCGCCGTCATCTGGTGGCATCCGGCGATCACATCGTGGTGTGCGCCTCACGTCTCAGTCCGCGATCGGATGCCGACACGATCTGGTTGCACACCGAACCGTGATCACGTTCGCCGATCTGGGAGTTGCTCCGGGCGTCATCGCGACGTTGGAGGAGCGGGGCATCACGACGCCGACGGAGATTCAGGCTCTCGTCGTGCGCGACGGCATGGCGGGCAAGGACATCATCGGTCGCGCACCGACGGGTTCGGGCAAGACGATCGCCTTCGGTCTCGTTCTCGTCGACGTGCTTGCGCGTCACGGTCGCGGGGCGAAGGGTCCGAGCGGGCTGGTGCTCGTGCCGACCCGCGAACTCGCCGACCAGGTCGGTGACGAACTCGCACTGCTCCTCGGTGACCGGCGTGGTGTCGCGGTCGTCGTCGGCGGTGTCGCCTACGACCGACAGGTCCGCGCAGCGGCGAAGGCTGCGGTCGTCGTCGCCACACCGGGTCGCCTCGAGGATCTCATCGCCCGGCGCGACGTATCGCTCGGAGGGGTGCGCATCGCAGTCGTCGACGAAGCCGACCGGATGGCCGACATGGGCTTTCTCCAGGCGGTCCAGCGCATCCTCGCGCTGTGCCCGGGAAACCGACAGACGCTGCTCTTCTCGGCGACTCTCGACGATCGGGTGGCGAAGCTCTCCTCCCAGTTCCAGAAGTTGCCTGCGCGTTACGAGGTGAGCGGCGCCGTCGATGCTCCGAACATCGAGCACATCGTGCGCATCGTGCCCCGCGAACGTCGCCTCGGCGCCGTTGCGGAGGAAGTCGACAGGTGCGGATCGCTCATCTTGTTCTGTCGCACGAAGCACGGCAGCGATCGGGTGAGCCGCCAGCTCGCCGAAGAGGGCATTTCGTCGGTGGTCATCCACGGCAACCGGTCGCAGGCGCAGCGACGCACCGCGCTCGAGGCATTCCGCAGCGGTCGTGCCGACGTCCTCGTCGCCACCGACGTCGCGGCGCGCGGCATTCACATCGATGCCGTGCCGTGTGTCGTGCACTGGGACCCGCCGGCGGAGGATGCCGACTACGTGCACCGCTCGGGTCGCACCGCGCGTGCCGGTCAATCGGGACGTGTCGTCAGCTTGGTCGATCCCGGACAGAAGCGTCTCGTGTCGAAGATGTTCGCCCGACTCGGGTACGACACGACGGTCGATGAGTCCGATTCGCGCGACCTGCGACCCGGAGAAGTCGGTTGGATCGGTCGGTCGTCTATGCGCCGACCACGTCCTGCGGTCGAACGGGAACGCGCGTCAACGCCGCACCGGTCGCGTCGCGGATCGCCGCGACGATCGCGGGGGTAACGGAGATACACGGCGGTTCGCCGATACCTTTCGCCCCGAGGGGTGCGAGCGGCTCGGGTTCCTCGATCATCGTCGCCACGACCGTGGGGGCATCGAGCGCGGTCGGCAACAAATAATCGGTGAACGACGGATTGCGCAATTTGCCGTTGTCGAGAATGATCTCTTCCATCACGGCGAGGCCGAGGCCCTGTGCGATGCCACCTTCGATCTGCCCGATCGCAGCGAGCGGATTGAGCACCTTGCCGACGTCCTGTGCCGTTGCCACTTGAACGACCTTCACCAGGCCGAGTTCGACGTCGACGTCGACGACCGCACGGTGGGCGACGAAGGCGTACGCCACGTGGCAATTCCCCTGACCGTTGGCATCGAGTTCCTCGGTCGGCCTGTGGTGGTACTCGAAGGTGTGCGTGAACGAGACACTGGTGGTCGCCTCGCGGACCGGTATCCGCAGGGTGCCGAGATCGTCGACGACGTCGACATCCTCGATGCGCAAGCGTGAGACCTCGAGGCCGTGCGTCGACGCAACGTGGGCCAGGATCTGATCGCGGACGTGCTTGCAGGCTCCGTCGACTGCTCCGCCGCTCATCCATGTTTGGCGCGACGCCGACGTGCTGCCGGCCGATCCGACGTTCGTCGAGATGGGTTCGAGATAGACGTCGTCGAGACCGAGCACGGTGCGGGCAATTTGTTGTGCAAGAACGACGAAACCCTGACCCACTTCGGCCGTGGCGAACTCGAGCGTGACGGCACCGTCGCGGACGGTGCACCGAGCCGTCGCGTAGTCGTCGAAACCCTCGCTGTACATGAGGTTCTTGATCGACACACCCCATCCGACGCCGCGCCGCACGTGGCGTCGATCGGCGGTGAGACCTGCACCGCCGGGCAGGTCGAGCGGATCGGGTTCGTCGGCGAGATCGGTCGGCATCGGCAGAGCAGCCGTCTCGCGGATGCACCGTTCGACGGGGGCGACGCTGTCGACGACCTGCCCGGTGATGAGCGTGTCGCCGGTGCGCATCGCATTGCGCAGCCTCACCTCGACGGGTGACAGATTCACCGCTGCGGCGAGTTTGTCCATCTGCGACTCGTGGGCGAAACACGCCTGGACGACCCCGAAGCCGCGCATGGCGCCGCACGGCGGGTTGTTCGTGCGCACGGCCCAGCCGTCGACCGTCGCGCTCGCACAACGGTACGGACCCTGGATGTGGGTGATGCCGTTGATGAGTACCGCCGACGACGTGCTTGCATAGGCACCGCCGTCGAACACGAGCCTCGCCTCGATGCGTCGGATGATGCCATCGCGGGTGGCGTGATGACGCAACCAAATCGAGGCGGGATGGCGATGGATGTGGCCGAGGAACGACTCCTCGCGGCCGTACTGCATCTTGATCGGTCGACCCGTTGCGAGAGCGAGCAGACAACAATGCACCTGGAGGCTGATGTCCTCGCGGCCACCGAAGGCTCCGCCGACACCACCGAGAGTGAGTCGAACGCGCTCTTCGGGTACGCCGAGACATGCGGCGATCTGCTTCTGATCCTCGTGCAACCACTGCGTGGCGACGTACAGCTCGACGCCGTTGCCGTCGTCGTCGGGCAGGGCGAGTGCAGCTTCGAGACCGAGGAACGCCTGATCCTGCATGCCGATGTCGTACGTACCCTCGACGATGACGTCACCGACGACGTTCTGATCGCCGTGCACGATGCGCTGATGGCGGATGACGTTGCCGTCGGGGTGGATCGCCGGTGTCGCGGGATCGATCGCGGCAGAAGCCGTGAGCAGGGCGGGGAGCGGTTCGTAGTCGACGACGATGAGTTGCAGAGCCCGGCGTGCCGTTTCGGGATGATCAGCGGCGACCGCGGCAACCGGCTCGCCGACATAGCGCACGACGTCCCTGGCGAACACCGGCTGGTCGGCCGTGATGAGACCGTAGGTGAGTTGTCCGGGGACGTCGTCGGCGGTGATGATGCGACTGACGCCCGGGAGAGCGAGCGCCGCGGAGACGTCGATCGAGCGGATCCGCGCATGGGGATGCGGACTGCGCAACGTGGCGCCCCACAACATGTGTTCGGCCCAGGCATCGGACGAGAAGGCGAATCGGCCCTGGACCTTCGGAATGCCGTCGGGGCGGGGTGCCGACGTGCCGAGCGCACCCTGTCGGGTCGCCGAGCGCGTGGTCGTTCCGGCCGTCACTTCTGCCCCCGTGCACGCACTGCGACACGTTCCTCGCGCGCCGTGCGCACCGCTTCGAAGATGCGCCCGTAGCCCGTGCAGCGGCAGATGTTGCCGCTGATGGCCTCGCGAATCTCGTTCTCCGACGGATTGGGATTCGTGTCGAGGAGGTGATGAACCGCGACGACGAGCCCGGGTGTGCAAAATCCGCACTGCACGCCGCCGGCCGCGAGGAAGGATGCCTGCACGTCGGTGAGCGTGGTCGGTGCCGAGAGACCCTCGACGGTCGTGACGTTCGCATCGACGGCATCGGCGGCCATGACGAGACATGCGCACACCGCATCACCGTCGATGAGGACTGTGCACGAGCCGCACTCACCCTGCTCGCACGCCCCCTTCGTTCCCGGCAAGCCGAGTCGCTCGCGCAGCACGTAGAGAAGGCTCTCACCGAGCCATGCGTCGCTCACGGCATGCGTGGCTCCGTTCACCCGCAGGTCGTAGAACTCGGGTTCGCCGCTCATGTCGTCACCTTTCGTGCCCGATCGAGGAGTCGTGTCGCGAGAACCCCGACACCGTGGTGACGGTAACTGCGCGTCGAGCGATGGTCGTCGATGGCGTTCGCCTCCGCTCGCACGCGCGCACCGAATTCGCGACTGAGGTCGTCGCCGA
>JBIIUH010000050.1:0-10783 GCA_044340075.1 Ilumatobacteraceae bacterium
ATCGAAGATGGCGCGCGCATAATCGACGTCGCCGGCGATGACACGGATCGAACGCAGGTGCTCGCCCGCGGCGAACTCGGCCTCGGCAAGTTCGAGCGAGTCGCGCATGACGCCGGCGGCCAAACGATCGGCGTCGTTCGTGGGCTCGAGTGCGTTGAGTGCGGCGAGCGTGGTGCGCTGCAGTGCTTCGCGCGCCTCGTGTCCGGCGGGGCTGAAGTCGGTCATCAGGTGATCGCTGCCGGGAATGCCGAGTGACGTGGCAAAGCCCGGGTCGAGTGCCGCCAAGCGGTCGATGTAGTCGTTGGACAGGCGGTAAATGGGTGTCTCGTTCACGGCCCCAACTTAGAGCCGCCGTGTGCGACACTGACAATCGTGTCGGAAACCTCGTTGCGCCCTAAGGCGCTCATCACCGGTGCATCATCCGGAATCGGTGAGGCCTTCGCCCGCCGTTGTGCCCGCGACGGCTACGACTGCATCCTCGTCGGACGCAATGCTGCCAAGCTCGACGAACTCGTCGGCGAACTACGCCGCAACAACGTCGAGTGCGAGGCACTCGTCGCCGACCTCTCCACCGACGACGGCATCGAAGCAACCGCGCAACGGGCCATTGGATGTGACGTGCTGGTGCTCAATGCCGGCATCACCCATGCCGGCATTGTCGGCAAGACGCCACCCGAGGAACTCGCCGCACTCATGCGTCTGCTCGCCCTCGGTGTCATGCGGGTCGCCGAGGTTGCGGTGCCGTCGATGGTCGAGCGCAAGCGCGGCGATGTCATCATCGTGTCGAGCGTCGCGGCGTTCACACCGATGCGCAAGTCGTCGGCATATGCGGCGGCGAAGAGTTTCGTCACCGCGTACGGAAGAAGCGCGCATCTCGAGTTGAAGTCGAAGGGCGTGCGCGTGTGCGTTCTCGCCCCCGGATACGTGCAGACCGAGTTGATGAAGCGCGCCGGTCTGCACCACGTCGAGCGCAACATGCCGCGGTTCATGTGGCTCACCCCCGACGACGTGGTCGAGGCAACGCTCGTCGGTTTGGCGCGCGGCCGCGATGTCGTCGTGCCGGGGTGGATTTACCGGGTATGGAAGCCGCTCATGGGCACACGCTTTTCGCAGTGGCTGTGGGCCGCGATGCTCGGCCGCGGCAAGAAGAAGTAAGCGCCGGCTACGACGTCGTCTTGTCGCGCAGGTGGCGGCCGATGTGGCCGATGACGATGGTGTTCGTCGCAAGGTCGTGGTACAGGTGGATGCGCGCGTCGCCGATGCGAATGTGCGGTCCGATGAGCACGTCCTTGTCGTTCCACCGGATGGTGTAGTCCTCGGGGAACTTCTGGATCGCGTTGTCGCTCACCGAGGGTGCGTAGTTGAAGCGGTCCATGCAGTACGTGTGCAGAACGTGCGGGGCGATGTCGCCGCGCTGCAAGCGCGCCGCGATGTTGTTCAGCTCGAGCAGGTTCTCGAAGATGCGCCGGTGGGTGACGGGGTTGAACTGCGTCTTGCCCATGCGGTCGAGCACACCCTCGTGAAACACGAGGTTCTTGAACGTCGTCATCGCCCGTGACACCACGCGCCGCAGGTCGTTCCACTCCTCGGGGCTGTCGCGCAACGTGAGCAGATCGGTGAGCTGGTCGCGGTAACGATCGCGGTCATCCACCGCTTTTGCGGTGAGATGTTCGGTGGTAGTGAGGTTCTCGATGAGCGAGTCGTAGTCCTCGCGCAGGGCCTGCACCTCGGCGCGCAACTGGTTGCGTTCGTGGCGCAATTCGTCGACTTCGGGCGATGTGCTCTTGGCAACTTGTTGTTCGATGGTGCGGGTCGGGGTGGGGGCGCGGCGCGGCGAGGGCAACAGCAGCGGCGGTAGTGCGGCGACGGCGGCCTGTACGAGCAGCGTGACGAGCGGTTCGGGATCGCGCGCGTGGTACAGCAACGGCTCGGTACCGCGCGGCCACACGACGGTCGTCCACGTTCCCGACACGAGTCGCGAACCATGGAAGCGACGGAAGCCCTCTTCTGCCGCAGCGGTGTCGAGATATGCGACGTGGGCGACACCGGCCAGCGCCGTGGCGCGGGCTGCATCGATGAGCGCCGGACCACTGCGCGAACTCGTGCATTCGATGACGACGGGGAGTCGTCGTGAGTGTGCCTCGAGGACGAATGCGGCGAGTGCCGCGCCGTCATCGTCGGTGTCGGCATGGATGATGCTGCCGACGAGCGGATACTGCGCGTCGGTGGCGCGCATCACCTTCGCCACACCGGTGATCAACCCGCCCAGCGTTGCATCGGGTAACTCGGTGGCGGGTCGCGGAACGACGAGCGGTTGGGTGGGGCGCAACGTGCGGCGCACGTCGAAGACGAGTTCGTTCTTGCGTCCGGTGAGCACGGTGATCGTGGTGCCACGCGCCGCCTCGACCGACGGGTGCGGTTCGAGCACCTCGACGCGGAACACCGGGTCGTCGGCCGAGTGGCGCACGGCGATTCGCGTCTTGTTCGTGCGCTTCTCGTGCGGATGCGACTCATCAAGCCACGTCATCACCCGGGTCACCACGTCGTCGCGCATCTCTCTCGTCCACTTCGTGACGAGGAACGAGGCGCCGAAGGTGGTGAGCATGATCGGTCAGCGCACGGCGATCAGGGCGAATTCGAGGACGCCGCGGTTTTCGGTGCTGATGCCCGGCAGCGACGGATCGGGAATCTGCCAGTCGGCGAACACGACTTCGAATTCGCCGCGCACGTCAATGCCCGCAGGAGTCAGCGTGGCGGTGAGCGGAATGGTGACGGTCTTCGTGGTTCCGCGCAGCGTGAGATCACCGGTGGCGTCAATAGTGACCGGACTTCCGGCCAATGCGCCGTCGGGCAACGTGATCGGTGCACCGAGCACGAAAGTGGCAGTCGGGTATGTGGCGACGTCCATGATTCGTCCGGCGAACTGGCGGTCGCGACGCGAGTCGTCGCTCGCGATCGTCGCCATGTCGACCTCGAACGAGGCCGCGGTCAGACTCGTGGCATCGAAGGCGAGCGAGCCGCTCACGGCATTCGTGCGGCCGACCGCGGTGACGTTCTGCCCGAACAGGATCTCCTCGACGCGATAGCCGGCCACCGATTCAGCGGTGAGATTCCACGTTCCCGATACATCTGTCGGTAGCGCGGGAACCTCGGCGGCGGTGGTATCGGTGACCGTATCGGTCGGGGCAACCGTCGTTTCGACGAGCGGGGCGGGGGCATCGTCGCGGAACACGTTGATGTAGATCCACGGGCCACCGACGAAGGCGATGGCCGCAACGATCACTGCGATGAGGGTGATGCGCAGGGGGCGAGTCATGCCTCGCACGTTACCCCCGTGTGCCGTCCCGGGTCGGACCAACCTCGTAATGTTGCCGCGTGACGTTGTCCGGTGTGCTCGGAACCCTGGCGACGGTGCTGTCGATCATCTTCATCTGGCCGCAGGTGTTCCGCGTGTACGCCAAGCGCAGCGTCGAGGGCGTGTCGGCGATGGGTCAGTTGCAGAGCCTCTTTGCGTCGTCGTTGTGGTTCGCGTACGGCAACATGCTCGACCGCTGGCCGCAGATCATCTCGAGCTTCAACATCGGGCTCGCCAATTTCCTCATCCTTGCGTTGCAGTGGCGCTATCAGGCGATTCGCGGCCGCATCCTGTGGCCCGCGTTCGCCGTGTCGATCGTTCTCGCATTGTGGTTCTCGCGCATCTCCGTCGATCTCGTCGGCGCGGTGGCGATGATCATCGGCGGGCCGTCGATCATTCCGCAGACGTGGCGGGTGTGGCGCAGCGAACATCTCTTCGGCGTGTCGGTGAGCACGCACCTGCTGCTCACCGCGATGGCGAGTGCCTGGTTGGCCTACGGCATCGTCGTGCGTGACGTCTATACGGCGGGGCCGAACGTCATCGGCGTTCCGTGCGCGATGTACATCACGTGGCGTGCGTGGCGATCGCACGAACGCTTCCGCACACCGGAAACCGTCACCGCGCTTCCCGACGAACGGCTCGCCGGCTAGTTCGCCGCTCTCCCGACGAAGGCCCGACAACGTCTCGACAACGCGTGCGGGCACACGTATATATGGATGCCGTACATATGGATGCGGCTGCACGTATGCAGCCGCGGCTCGTTAGGCGAGCGTCAGGGTCGTCGTCACCGTGCCGGCGCGCTGGTGCGCGGCCGTCAACGTGAGCGTCGCTCCGCGCGGAGCCTTCACCAACCACTCGTGCAACGTGCGGTCGGGGGTGCCGTCGGAGTTCAGGCCGCCGTTCAACAAGAACGACGCGCGTCCCTCGAGTTGTCCGGCCTTCACGCGTGCCTCGCCACCGACCACCTCGCCACCGCTTACCTCGAGGGTGAGGGGCAACACGATGTGGTGCGAGCGGGCATGGGCGGTGACGTCGGTCGGCAACCATCCGGAGTTCGCCACACCGATGCGCACCCTCCACGTGTCGTTGCCAACGGCATGAGCCTCGGCGAGACGAATCTCGATACGCGGCGAGGCGAGTGCCTGGTACACGGCAACGTCGGTGTGTGCGGCGACTTCGTCGCGCAACTTCGAGCCGGGAGCGTTCGTCCAGATGCGGAAGAAATCCGGGCCGCCGAGCTCGACGCGCCCGAGTTGCGGATGGTCGAAGGCGTACCACTGCACGTAGCTGCCCGGCGCGTGGGTATCGGACCACAAACACACGGCGACGTCCTGTTCGGGTGTCGGGCCCACGTACCACACGTCGGTGGGTGAGTGTTGTCCGGTGGCGCGGTAGATCGCGTCCCAGAATTCCGTCGTCCACGAGTACACGCCGAGATGGTCGTACGCCCAGTCGTCACCGGCTCCGCCCATCACCTTCGACTTGTCCCACGTGAGATCCTCGAACACCGAGTGCACCGGGTACGTCGTCAGCGGCGTCGAGTGCTCTCCGAACTTCTTGAAGATGAACAGGTCGACGGGCGGCAGTTTCGAATCGGGTTGATTGCTGCTCGGGCGCAACATGAACCCACCCGCCGTGTGGAACGCGTTGTATCCGCACACGTTCGGACGTGCCTTCACCGCGCGAATGAGCGCATCGATCTCCGGTTCCGATGCGGGGTGATCACCCGAGCCGAGCACGTCGACACCCCAACCGGCGGGGAAGTTGCGGTTGAGATCCAAACCGGCGGGGTCGCGCGGTTGCGGCACGGTGAAGCCGTCGAAGTTCTCGAGATGTCCTTCGGTGAGCAGGCGGTACCGCGTCGCACCGGCGCGCGCACCCGTCGGCGGCACGGGGATCATCACGCGCGGTTCGTCGGGGTGTTCCTGCCACGCACCGTCAACATCGGCGATGCGCATCGTGAGGATGCGACCGTCGCCGTCGATGTCTTCGGGGTGCAATCCGGGCCAACGATGTCCGTCGCGCCACGGCCACGGCCGCACGCTCGAGCGGTGGTACAGCGGACGATCGGCCAACGCATCTTCGACACCGTCGGGGTTCACCCGTGGCGCGATGTAGAAGGTGCGCGTCTGTAGCGCATCGACGACCGTCGCATCACCGGCACGGAACCGCGTCACCAAGTCGTCGATGATGAACAGCGCCGCGACGCCACCCGTCACCTCGACGGCGTGGATGTTCGCATCGATCCAGTGCGCCGGCTTCACGTCGTGGCTGCCGGTCGATGAATCGGTGATCGTCGCCACCAACAGATCGCGGCCGAGGTGCGAGCGGCCATAACTCGTCACCGTCACGAGATCGGGGTTGGCAGCGGCGATGTCGCGCAACCATTGCGCCATCTCGTCGTAGCGCAGGAAACGGTCGAAGGCGTACGTCATGTCCCAAGAGTACGCCCGCCCCTGCCACCGCACCCAAAGCTCGGTCGTGGGAGACTGTGCACCATGGCCGACGCTGCACCACTGGCGAAAACGACGATCAGCCCGTCGGATCTCACATTCGGGTGGAGCTCGTGCAAGCGCTGCCTGTGGCTGAAGTACCGGCACGGCATTTCGTACTCGGGTCCGATGCCGGGGCTCGTCATGTCGTTGTCGCGGCGTCAGGAGAAGTGGTACGAGGACAAGTTGTCGCACCACTTCAGCACCACGTTGCCGAACGGAACCGTGCACAGCACCGGTCTCAAGGTGACGAGCACGCCGATCGTCGTCAACGGCGAAGAGACTCCGCTGTCACTGTCGGGCAAGTACGACTTCCTGCTCGAGTACGACGACGGCACGTGGGGAATCGTCGACACGAAGATCGTCGGCAAGAGCGGCGAAGCCGGTTCGAAAGCTGAGTTCTACTGGCCGCAGCTCGCCGCGTACGACTACATCCTCGCGCACCCCGCATCGGGCGAGCCACGCAACGTGTCGACTCTCGGGCTCGTCGTGTGGTCCGTGGGCGACGTCGAATACGACGGCTCGGGCGAGCCGCGCATCTCGTTCCCGCTCGCATACGAACCGATGCAGCGTCAGCCGCAACGATTCGAAACATTCATCGGCAGTGTCGTGAGTACGTTGCTCGGGCCAATGCCCGCGTCGGGCGAGAAGTGCGGCACCTGCACCTTCCTCGGCAAGGCCCGCGAGGCACTCGACTAAATCAGCGCGCGGCACGGGTGTGTGTCACAGGTCGCGGCGGCGGATGATGCTGCGGTTCGTAGGGTGATGCCGAGAAAACCGCAATGAGCAGCACGATCCCCGCCGTTTTCATCGGTCATGGCAGTCCCATGAACGCCATCGAGCCGAACCGCTACACCGAGGCATGGCGACCGCATCGAACACCACAGCATCGGCCCTCGTGCGCGGGTACGAATACGGCTCGTTGTCGATGACGTCGTACGTCGTCAACTGACGAACTAGTTGCGCGCCGCGTACCCAAATGCAAGTGACGCGGCGATGCTGAGCCACAGTACGTACGGCACCATCACCACACCCGACACGAGGCTGTGGCGGAACGCAATGACGACGAGCGGCACGGTGAACAGCGCCGCCGCACCCAGCGCGAAACCCGAGGCCCACAGCGAGTGCGACACGTAGAACAACCGTGCCCAGGTGAGAGCGCCGATAACACTTGCAGCCAAGCACCCCAACCACACGGCACGCGTCACCGAACCTCCGGCCATCACCGCAACACCGACGGCACCGAGCACGATGAAGTTGTACGGCCAGATGAGCCCGAACACGACGTCGGGTGGCTGCCACGGCGGGCGAACGAGCGAGCGGTACCAACCGTCGCCGGTCTGCACCCACAGACCCGAACCGAACGCATAAATAAGGACGAGCACGATCGCGGCGGCCGAGCCGGCAGTGCGCCACGTCATGGTCTCACGGTAGGGGGAGTTGAGCCGCCTACAGAAGTACGCCTGCCTTGCACGCCAGGTCAGAGTGTGGCGAAGAGCATTGCGAACTGAGCAACTACGAGCATCACGACCAATCCTTGTCGGCGGGAGCCGAGCACGATTGCAATGAGGGCAATCGTCAGGGTCCAGTTGAAACCGGCGACCGCCCACATTGTTCGACCGAGACTGTCGATTCGAGATGCGAGGTCGCTGATCCGCACTTCAACTGCACCGATTCGAGCATCGACAGCTACGAATTTCCCGTCAATGGCCGCAAACTTTCCGTCCATCTTCTCAGACAACGCACGCAGATCGGATCCGCGGGCGATGTCTTGCCACCCAACGACGGGTAGGTAGTCCATCAGATGGTCCGCCACGTTGGTGCCGAGTACTTCGGTGAGTCGTGTATGAATTTCGAGTCGCTTGACATCGTTGTTCGACATTGCAGCCTCCGTTGATCGCTTGTTCTGGAGTGACTGTGTGCAGCCACCTGGCCGGATGGCATCACGCTGTCTGAGGTGATCATGAATCTCAGAGACCGTTTCCTCATCGGGAACCGAGCACGATTCCGATGAGGGCAATCGTTAGGGCCCAGTTGACACTGGCGACCCCCCACCATGTCCGACCGAGGTTGTCGATCCGTGATCCGAGGTCGCTGATCCGCACTTCAACTGCGCCGATTCGCGCGTCGACGGCCTTGAATTGACCATCGATCTGTCCAAACTTGCCATCGAGAGCCGCAAACTTTCCATCCATCTTCTCCGATAGCGCGCGCAGGTCAGATCCGCGGGCGATGTCTTGCCACCCGACCACGGGTAGATAGTCCATCAGATGGTCCGCCACGTTGGTGCCGAGTACTTCGGTGAGTCGTGTGTGGATTTCGAGTCGCTTGACATCGTTGTTCGACATGGCAGCCTCCGTGGATCGCTTGTTCTGGAGTGACTGTGTGCAGCCACCCGGCTGGGCGGCATCACGCTGTGTGAGGTGGTCATGCGGCGGAACATAGACCGCGGTGAGCGACCTGGCAAGCGATCCTTGTCCCGCTTGGGCTCGACGGGACCGAAAGGCCCGATTCCTCAATGACTGTGCAAGGATTCGAGGACCGCGAGGGACTCATGGCCGATCTCACACAAAGCATCGTCGTTGCGTCCAGTGCGGCGTTTCTCTCCACTGTTGGTGCACTGTGGACCCAGATCGTCGCTGCCCGCATCAATCGGCGGAACGTCATCAACGACAAGCGACTCGAAGCACTCGTTGACGTTCGTCAGAAAATCGAGACTGCATACGGAACCTGGCGTGGTTGGGCACACGTCACCATCAATGCTCCTGCACATGAAGATGCCAACGAGCGCTATACCTGGGCGAGCAAGGCGATTCATGAGGCGTGGTACTCGACGATCGTCTTTGAGATGTACTTCCCATCCCTTACTCCCATGATGCGCGAGTTCCGCGAAACAATGGGAAAGATGAAAGACATCGCAAGCGAGCAGATTGCGCGACGGACCTTTGATGGCTCGCAGTATGAAAACATCGGGCCATCGCTCGATGACCTCACCAACCGAGCCCGGAAGTTACTGAAGCTGCCCGAGTCCTAATTCGCTTTCGGCTGTCACGCCTCGACTGGGCTGAGGGGTTCGGCGACTTCGGCGAAACGGCACAACATATTCGCCAGTTTCACCTGTTCGATCGTCGAGCAGGCCACGTCGAGAAGTTGCGGGCTCGCCACCACCACGGCAAGGGCCTTCGCCCGTGACACCGCCACGTTGAAGCGGTTCTTGCTGTAGTGGAACTCCATGCCGCGCGGCACGTCGGCGGCACTCGAGCTTGCATACGAAATGATCACCACCGGCGCCTCGTCACCTTGCGCCTTGTCGACGGTTCCGACACGACGGCGCACAAGCTCGTCGGTCACCCCAAGACTCGCCGCATCGGGATGTGCGAGCAGCCCATGGCGCAGCTTCTGCGTTTGGTGGTTGTACGGGGTGATGACGAAGATGCCTTCGCTCGTCATCGGCGCCGTCTCACCCTTTGAATTCGTGAACGGCCGCCCGAGCAGTCGGTAATACGCATCGACAACGACGGCGCATTCCTCGGGTGAATACGTCGAGCGGCCGGCGTGAGCAACCGGCAGCCAGCGCAGGCCCGACCCCGCAAAGCCATCGTCACCTCCGATGCGTTGCGCTGTGCACGCCTCATCCGATCGCAGCTTGCTTTCGTACACCTGCTCGGAGACGAAGTCGGTGATGAGCGGGTGCATGCGCCGCGTCTTGTTCAACAACACGCCGTAGTCACGCGGCACAACGTCGGCGTCTTGGTTGATGTATTCCAACCCCGACAACCCCGACTGACCCGGGTGGGCTGCCTTCGTCGGCTGCTTCAACTGCTGTGGGTCGCCGACGAGCACGATGTTGCGCGCCGACAACGACGCCCCGAGCGTGTCGGCGAGCGACAACTGCCCGGCTTCGTCGATGAACAAGATGTCGAGTGCGTTGCGCATGGCTGCGCTCGTGAACAAGAAGCTCGTTCCCGCGACGATCTGATGGCTCGCCACCGCACCGGCGGCTTTGTCGTTATCACCGGCAAACGTCACCGTCATCGCCCGTCCGCTCGGTGAATACGCCACGCCAGCTGCCTTCGCCTTGTGCGCCACGCGCAACGGCGATTCAGCGGAAAAGCCGAACTCTTCGACGTATGTGTTCATCTCGAACAGCAACTGCTCGACGGCGTTGTGCGTATTGGCGGCAATGCCGATCTTTCGCCCCGCCGCCACGAGTCGCAGAATCGCCCGCGCCGACGAATACGTCTTGCCCGTGCCGGGTGGCCCCTGCACGACGAGATACGACGACTGCAGATCACCGATGAGCGAAGCAAGCACCTCGTCGTTGAGCACCCCGGCGTCGTTCACCGCCACGAGTGACTGCGACCCGAACCGCGGCGGCACACGGTGCAAAATGTCGTGGCTCGCCCGGTGCCGTGGGGTGCCGGCCAGCACCTCGGCGCCGAGTTCGTTCAGCGCATCGACAAACCCCGACTTGTTCACCGTCTTGTGGTCGAAGATCGCCGTCGGGTCGGGGAGGTCGTTCTCGCGGTTGGCGATCGTGAGAGTGACGAGCCCGGCATCGACATCGATCGACTCCATCTTCACGGTGGGGCCGTTCGGGTCGTCGTCGTTCATCTTCGGTCGGTAGAAGTTCACCGCCTTCACGTCGCTCGACGCATCGACCTTCGTCAGCTGGTTGGCATCGAACCGATACACACGCTTCGCCTTGAACGTCTTCTGCCGCCCGCCGGGAGCCGATGTTTCAAGTTCCTCCACAAAGTGCAATCCGGCGATCGCATTCGGATCGTCGATGAGTTCGTCTTCGCTCTTGTTGATCGACTGGATGTATTCGAACGACGTGACGGCATCTTCGCGGGCATGGAAGTCGAGCAAGTCAGCCATCAGCCAGCGGTATTCGAGCGACGCGGCGATGTCGGGGTCGAGTCCCGGCTCCAAG
>JBIIUH010000099.1:0-4630 GCA_044340075.1 Ilumatobacteraceae bacterium
GTGTCTACGGTGTCGCGTTCCTCGCCGAACTCGGACTCGACGGATCGCTGCGCGCCGTTGCCGGCGCGGTGTCGCTCGCCCTCGCCGTGCGCGATTGCACGGTGGTCGTCGCACCGGGCAATGCAGCCGAGGTGCGCGCGGCGGGTGCGAAACGTGTCGTGGTCGCCCGAGATCTCGGAGTCGTCGCAGCGGCACTGCGCGGTGACGTGCCGTGGAGCGAGCTCGTGCCCGACGACGCGAGTGACTCGCGCACTGCATCCGTCGCACCGGTTGCGCATCCCGACTTTGCCGACGTCCGTGGCCAGGCCGCGGCGAAACTCGCCCTCGAAGTGGCCGCAGCCGGTCATCACCACGTGCTCCTCGTCGGGCCGCCGGGCTCGGGCAAGTCGATGCTTGCGCGCCGTCTGCCGGGCGTGCTGCCGCCGCTCGACGAGCACGACAGCCTCGACGTCACCATGGTGCACTCGGCGGTGCGCAGCGCCGCCGTTGCCCACGGATTGGTCCGCGAACCACCGTTCCGCTCGCCGCATCATTCGTCGACGCTCGTCGCGATGGTCGGTGGCGGCAGCGCCGTCGTGCGACCCGGCGAGGTGTCGCTCAGCCACGGGGGAGTCCTCTTTCTCGACGAGCTCGGCGAGTTCGCACCGCGGGTGCTCGAGTCGTTGCGTCAGCCGCTCGAAGAAGGTGTCGTGCACATCGCGCGCGCCAAGGCGACGGTGACGATGCCGGCGCGGTTCCTCCTCGTTGCCGCGACGAATCCCTGTCCGTGCGGGGCGGGACGTCCGGGTCGTTGCGTGTGCGACGACGCGGCACGACTGCGGTACCTGCGCCGCTTCTCCGGCCCGTTGCTCGATCGCTTCGACATCCGCGTACTCGTCGCACCGACGGCCGCGCACGAGCTGCTCGCCGAGTCGGGGGTCGAATCGAGTGCCGAGATCGCGGTGCGGGTGGCGCGGGTGCGTGCTGCCGCGGTGGCCCTGCGCGGTGCGCACAACGCGCGACTCGGTGGCACCGAACTCGCCACGTTCGCCCCGTTGTCGCCGGCAGCGCGCGACACGTTGCGCGTGCAGCTCGAGGCGGGAAAGTTGAGCGGTCGCGGATTGCACCGTGTGCACCGCGTCGCACTCACGCTCGCCGATCTCGCCGCACCCGACGACGCAGCGGTGCGTCCGCTCGATGCGGCTCACGTGCACGCCGCACTCGGTTTGCGTGCCGATATCGGCCCGCTCCTCGACGGGGTGATGCGGTGACCGAACATGTCGTTCCCACCGTGCGTCAGTGTCACGCGGCGGCACTTGCCGCTCTGCCCGGCATGGGGCCGCGGCGCCTGCGCGCGTTCCTCACCGCGCTGTCTCCGGAACGTGCGTGGGATGCGGTACGCGGTGCCGCGGTATTGCCCGCACATCTCGTCGACCGCTTCGAACGCGCCGGTGTGCTCGCACCGTGGCGTTCGCATGCGACCGCCGAACTGTTGGGCGACGTGCGACGTGGCGTCGCGATGAACGCAATGCGCATCGTCGTTCTCGGTGACGGCGACTATCCGTCGGTGCTCGCCGCGGATCCCGAGGCACCGGCGGTGCTCTTCGTGCGCGGATCGCTCAACGTGCTCGAACGGCGACGCGTGGCAATCGTCGGCACGCGGGCCGCGACGGCGTCCGGTCGGCGCTTCGCCCGCGAACTCGGACGCGACCTTGCGCAGCACGGCGTGGCCGTCGTGTCGGGTCTTGCTCGCGGCATCGACGTCTCTGCACACCGTGGTGCACTCGATGTTCATGAAGACGGTGAGCGTGTCGGTCCCGTCGGAGTCGTTGCCAGCGGACTCGACCGGCCGTATCCCCGCGAACACGTCGACGTGTGGAACGACGTGGCGCGCCGTGGTGTGTTGTTGTGCGAATCACCGCCGGGCACGTCGGCCGACGCGTTCCGGTTCCCGTTGCGCAACCGCATCATCGCCGCGTTGAGCGAGATCCTCGTCGTCGTCGAGTCGCGGGCTGCGGGCGGCTCGATGCTCACCGTCGATCACGCCCTGCGCCGCGGCATTCCCGTGATGGCGGTGCCGGGATCACCGGGTCAGGTGACGAGTGAGGGGACGAATGCGCTTCTCGCCGAGGGTTGTGCGCCGGTGCGCGACGCGCACGACGTTCTCGATGCCCTCGGTCTCGATCACCGTCGTCACCTGCCGCACGACGCTCGTCCGCGACCCGACTCGCACGATCGAGTCGTGCTCGAGGCCTTGGCCGTCGCGCCGCTCAGCCTCGGTGAACTCGTTGCGCGCGTCGATCGCCCCGTGCACGACGTCGCGGTGTCGCTCGGTCGACTGTCGGCGCACGGATGGGTGGTCGATCACGCCGGATGGTGGGAGAGCGTTCATGTACGGCCGACGCTCGACCGGGTGGGGCAATGACGACGAACTACCGTGATGAGCGTGGCGCGCGACGGGTGGCGAATCGACGATTTCGCGCGCTCGCTCACCGCGAGTGCGCAGAACACCGTCGATGCATATCGACGCGACGTCGAACAGTTTCGCGAGTGGATGGAGCGCCAGTCCGTGCGCGACGCCGGCAAGGTGACGAAGGATCACGTCCGGTCGTACATCTCGTTCCTCACGACGTTGCGTCGCGCGCGGCGCAGCATCTCGCGCAAACGCGCCGCTCTTGCCCGCTACTACGGCTGGCTGGTGCGCAACGGCCACGTGAAGGTCGATCCGACGGTCGGGGTGAAGGCGCCGTCAGACAAGGGACGCCTGCCGACGGTGCTCACCAGCGACCAGTTGCGGGCGCTGCTCGAGTCGCGTCCCGAGGGTCATGCGCCGTGGCGCATCTCGCGCGACGACGCAGTGATCGAGCTCTTGTACGGCAGCGGTCTGCGCGTCGCCGAGTTGTGCTCGCTCAACCTCGATTCCCTCGACGTGCGCAAACGCTGCGTGCGCGTCATGGGCAAGGGCTCCAAGGAGCGAATCGTGCCGGTGAGCGATCCGACCCTCGCCGCAGTCAAGGCGTGGCGAACGTTGCGCAACGAACTCGTCGACGACGCGAATGCCGACGTCGAGGCGCTGTTCCTCAATCAGCGGGGTCGGCGTCTCGGGTCGCGCGACGTGCGCCGCATCCTCGACGATCGTTCGCTCGCACCGACGCATCCGCACGCGTTACGACACACGTTCGCCACGCATCTCCTCGACAACGGTGCCGACCTACGCGTGGTGCAGGAGTTGCTCGGCCACGGCAACGTCGCCACCACCCAGCGGTACACCCACGTGAGCAAGGAACGACTGCGCTCGGCATACCGCGCGTCGCATCCCCGGGCATGAATCCGCGTCCCGTTCGTTTCACCGTCGCCGAGGCGTGGCAGGCGTGGGTGACGGCCCGCGACCTCGCGGCACGCGAATGGCTGCTCGTTCACTACGCGTCGCTCATCAAGTACGTCGCCGGTCGTCTCGCTGCCGGCTTGCCGCGGAGGGTCGACACGAACGATCTCGTGAGCGCCGGCATGTTCGGTCTCATCGATGCGATCGAGCGCTTCGATCCGGGCAACGGTGCGAAGTTCGAGACGTACGCCGTGCCGCGCATCCGCGGTGCGATCCTCGACAGTCTCCGCTCGCTCGACTGGGTGCCGCGTACGGTGCGCACCCGCTCGCGGCGCATCCAGGACGCCATCACCGAACTCGAACGCGAACACGGCCGCGCACCGACCGATGCCGAGATTGCGACGCGACTCGAGATCGACGTCGACGAACTCGGCACGTGGTTGTCCGACGTCGCCGCCGCATCGGTCGGTCCGCTCGACCACGTCACCGTCGATGCGCAGCCCGCCGCCGACGACCGCGACTTCCACCGCGCCACGACCCCGCACGTCGCCGTCGAGGCGAGCGAGATGCGCGCCACGATGCGCCGTGCCATCAAGTCGCTACCCGACAAGGAGCGGCGCGTGCTCCTCATGTATTACGAGGACAACCTCACCCTCGCCCAGATCGGCGAGGTGCTCGACGTCACCGAGAGCCGCGTCTCGCAGATCCACGCAAAGGCCGTCCTGCAGATGCGCGCGAAGATGGCGGCCGCCGACTACCGGTGACGTTCGTCGTCGGCGCAATCGCCGCGCTGTGTCTCACGATGCCGAACCACCTCGGGGTCGTCGCCGGGTTCGATAATCCGTGCCGGTTCTGTGCCGGGTCGCGCAGTGTCATCGTGGCGACGCGCAGCGGCGACGTCGTCCCCGCGCCGGTGACCGGCACCGTCTCGTACGTCGGCACCGTCGGGGGAGCGCCGTGGATCGTCGTGCGCAGTGCCGAACATCCCGCCGTGCGGGTGACGCTCGGCGGAGTCGGTGAGGTGCGCGTTGCAGCGGGCGACGCGGTGACGATCGGCGAGCCGATCGGCACGACTGCGACGCGACTCGTCGTCACACTGCGCGACGCCGACACGTACCGCGATCCGTCGCCCTGGTTGTTGCCGGGGTCTGTGTTGCCGGGGTCCGCGTTACCGAGGCCTGCGTTATCGAGGCCTGCGTTACCGAGGTCGGGGGCCGCGCTCGTGGGGCAGCGACGGCGCCCCGATAGCGTGGGCGCTTCCATACATCACTGTGCGGTTCCCACCTCGTGGTCGCTTCGGCGCGCGGAACCGTAACGACAACCACG
>JBIIUH010000100.1:0-4376 GCA_044340075.1 Ilumatobacteraceae bacterium
CACGAGCGCGGCAATGAGAGCGAGAAGTCCCGCCACTGCCCACACGACGAGACCCGCCGTCGTCGTTCCCCACGCCTCCTGGCTCGCGGCGCCAATGGCGACGAATGCGCTCACGAGCGCGGTGACGTGCTGGACGAGCCCGGCGCGCCACCACCACGTTGCGGCGCTGGCGACGAACACCCCGAGTGCCGTGACGAGGATGCGTCGCGGGTCCTCGGATGCGTTCAGCCATTCCGCACCGATGGTTGCGGCGACGACGCCGAACGACGCCGTCGACGCAAGCCACAGGTACTGACGCAGTCGCGATGCAGCCGGACTCATCGACGCGTTCGCCACGGCGCCGGAGGCGCCGAAGATGAGCGTCGAGGCAGCCGACAACGTGAGGCGCGTCGCGAGTCCGAAGTCACTCCAGGACCGCACTGCGAGCAGGATGAGCCCGAGGACTCCGAGGCTTCCGCCCACGTATCCGAGGCTCTCCGCCACCACGACGGCTCGGCGAGCCGATCGCGACGGCCTCACGATGTCACTCGTCATCTCAGGAGACCTTGGCGCAACGCGTGGCGCGTCCGTTGTTGAGGTCGTCAAAGAGGGACTTCAGCGCGATCCGTTCGGTGCGATCAGCGGGGATCGACGTGCGAAGTGCGTACGCGAGCCACTCGTTGACTGTGCGGCATTCGTCACCGAGCGCCACCGGTGCCGAACCGAACGCCGTGTCACGTGCATTCATCGCCGTCGCGAGAGCCTGGGCGAGGAACATCGTCACGCAGTCGCCGCTGCAGGACGCCCTGGTGAAGTAGTTGCGCACCGAGGCCTCGTTGGTGATCGGGATGCCAGCGAGCGCCGGGTAGAGCGTCTTCAGCGCCGGGATGGCAGCGACGACCTGCGGTGCGCCGGTTTTGTTGCCCCAGAACCCGATCGTCTTGCCGGGCACGGCCGGGCAGCCGACGATCGTCAGCGTGTCGTCGACACCGAGTGGCTCGCCGGTAACACCGTCGAACAGCTCGGCCACGTTCACCCGCTGATCGGGGCACGTTGTCGGCAACCACTGCACGTTGTACTGCAGCGTGAGGGGTCCAGTCGACGGGCCACTCACGTAGTCGCCGTCGACGATCCGTGCCGTGGCATGGAACGTGTCGACGACCGTCGATGTGGCGGGCAATCCCCATGTGATGACGACGCTGTCGGTGTCGGTGCCGTATGGAGTCGTCACCGTGCCTTCCACCGTCACCGTCGTACCGTTGAGGCCACTCGCCGCCGTGATCATCGGTTCGTTGATGAACGTGCACTCGTATACGTACGAGTCGTCACCGGGAACGGCATCTTCCTTCACCGCGCAATCGGCATTCGGCGTCGTCACGACGACGTCGGCCATTGCAGCGTCGGTGAGGTCGATGGTGCCCGTCACCTTCATCGATCCGTCGACGATCCGCCAGTTGCCCTCCACCGGGGGCTCGTTGCGGGTGGCGACCACCGAGTAGTCGAGGCTGAACGGGTCGTTGCCCGTTGCCCGCAGACCGTCAGCGTCGACGATCTTGTCGAGTGTCCACGTGTACTCGAGGTCGTAGAGGATGTCGTACGACCCCGTCGAGTCGATGTCGATGGTCGGCGGGACGGGAGGAGCAGTCTCTGCGGCACAGGCGTGCGAGAGGTTGTGCGGCATCATCAGGAACGTCTCCGTCGGAGTCTCGCCGTCGTCACGCGTGACGGAGTATTCGAGCCATGCACGCGAGATGGTGCGACCCGGCTCGGTGTACGCCCAGAACAGATTCGGTCCGGCATTGCCCTGGTCGTAGTCGTCGGTGCCCTCGTAGCGGTTCAGCTCACCGCCGTCCCACTCAATGATCACCGCGGTGATGTTCGCCGTCAGGGTGTAGGTCACGCGGTCGGAGCCGGTCCCCGTCGTCACCTTCTCGTCGGGAACGACGAAGTGCCAGAGGTCGTTGTCCTGCGCAAGAAATGCTTCCGTTGTGCAGTCGGAGGAGCCCGAAGCCGTATCGGCACTCATTCCGGCCGCGTTCGACACGATCTTGTTCGGATCGTACGACGGGGCCGCCTGGCTGCTCGTCGTGAACGCGATAGCAGTGAGCGCCAACGCGGCAAAGACAAGTGCACCGAGAGTGCGCCGCCGCCGCTGCGGTCTGCGTCGCGGTGGCAGTGATTGCGGGGGAGTGTTCATTTGGCGGATGTCCTTTCATCGCGTGAGGTTGTGGTGAGGTCGGTGACGCTGTGCGCACCGTTCTTTCCGTTCGTGGCAGCGATGCGCAAGGCGAGCTGCGTGCGATTCGACATGCCGAACTTGTTCAGCAGCCGTGACATTCGATTGCGCACGGACTGCAACGAGAGGCACACGTCGTCGGCAATCTGACGATCGGTCCAGCCGAGGGTCAGCAGTTGGAGCATGCGGCGGTCGGTGGCATCGATTCCCGTCACCGAAGCGAGGCCCGACATCTTCAGGCGGCGACGAGCCTGCAGTACCTGTGCCGGTTCGATGGCGGTGGGTCGCGTCGCGACGTCAAGGATCGTGCGGTGGAGATCGCGAATGGGTCGTGCCTTGCCGATCAGCGCCTTTGCCCCAGCGTCGTAGGCGGTGATGAGGGTCTCGTCATCCTCGTCGTCGGCGAGTGCGACGACCTTCCCGTTTCCGTGGACCTTCGCCACTTTCTGGATGCAGTCGATACCGGAATTGTTGGGCTGTGCCAGATCGATGACGAGGACGTCTGGCTTTGCCCTCGCAACTCCGTTGACGAAATTCTCGACGGTGTTTTCCGCAACGGTCACTTTCATGTCACGCATCTGCGCGATCGTTTTGACCAGTGCTTCACGCACCATTTCGTGGTGCTCGCAAACTCCGATGGATACCATCTCGACGTCTCCCTTGTTGTCGTCCACGTGATGTCGTGGGTGAGTCAAGTTAGGTACGCGTGGTTGCAGTGATTGCAGAAAGATGCGTGATCGGTACGAACGTAAGTACCGCAAGTGACGCAACACGAATGTGACGAACAAGTAAGTACCGAAGTACTGGTTGTGTCCCGACGTTGCACATACGGTCACTGCTCCCATTCACACCAACCGAAAGGAGGGCAACATGTCCCTCATTCAGAGTTCACTTTCTGATCGAACGTGGCCGGCGTGGTTGCGCGAGCGACCGTTCTGGATGCCGTCGATCTGGGATGACATGTTGGAAAAGTCGTCCATTCGCGTGGAGGAGTACGAGGAGGACGACGTTTACGTCATCCGGGCGGAAGCGCCGGGCATTGACCCTGATGAAGACATTGAGCTCACCGTCAAGGATTCGATGCTCCGTGTCGACATCCGTCGACATCACGAGAAGAAGGAATCGAAGCGGAAAAACCACCGCTCGGAGTTCACGTACGGCTCCTTCACGCGCATCGTGACGTTGCCGAGGATGGCGTCGGAAAAGGACGTATCAGCCGAGTACGAGAACGGAATTCTCGAGATTCGCGTGCCACTCAACGGAAAAGATGCAGATGCGCATCATGTGCCCATTCGGCATGCCTGAGTGGTGTCGCGGCGGGAGGGCCGGGTGTGCATCCACCCGGCTCTTCCCGTCGCGGATACGTGACAACCGATGTCTCCCCCCGCAATGCACTACAAGTACCCATCACAACACGATCAATCATCAACCAACCAGAGAGGTCATCATGAAACGAATTGCACTCATCCTCATTGCGCCGGTCATCGCACTGTCGGCGTCGTCGATCGCACACGCTGCGCCACTCGGCGGTCAGAACTGTGACACCCCCGGTGCGGCCCGACGGGCAAACAACGGCAGGTTCGTCTGCTCCCCGGAGGGTGGTACGAGTACATGGCGACGCGTCAACAGCACCGGCACGATCGTCGACGTTGTTTCGTCCTTGCGCGGGTATTCGATCTTCGAATCGGTTCTGCGTACCAGCGGACTCGATACCGAGTTCGCAGCGGCCGGACCGTACACGGTGTTTGCGCCACGCAACGCCGCCTTCCTGTCGCTCGGATCGGGTCTTCTCGATGCATTGCAGCGGCCGGACAATGCCGAGAACCTGAAGCGCATCCTCCGGTATCACGTCATTCGCGGCCGGGTGATGGCACGTGAAATGGTCACCGGTGATTACCTGACGCTCGACGGAACCCAACTCCGTGTCGTCGCGCAGAACAACATCCGCGTTGACGGTGGGCGAGTGACGATGGGTGATGTCCGTGCGACGAACGGCATCGTGCACGGTGTGAGCAAAGTCTTTATCCCTGCGGGTGTCGCTGTCAATCCGTAACGGATCAACAGTCGATCCGTAACAGTTCATTCACGCCACCGATCGACGTCGTTGACGACGTCGATCGGTGGCGTGATTCACCGGTCTCACTACGCACGTGTAGCGGGG
>JBIIUH010000101.1:0-4354 GCA_044340075.1 Ilumatobacteraceae bacterium
TGCGAGTTGTAGTCGATCCAACCGTCGAGAGCGCCCTGGGCCACGAGACACAAATCGAGCGCCGCCGCACCCATGGCGCGGAACTGCGCCCAACCCGGGTGGAACAGCGGCGTGCCCGACACCCCGATCACCGACTCGTTCAACGAATGCGCGTGACGCGGCGAAAGCAGCGTGCCGTTTCGGTACGCACCACCGCCGGTGACGGCCCACCAACGATCGGTTCCCGTCGACTGGTTGACGACGAGCGATGCGCGCTGCCCGTCGTGATCTATGGCGGCGAGTGCCGTCGCGTACCACGGCACTCGGCGACTCGCGTTCGATGATCCGTCGAGCGGATCCATGACGACGAGCAGGTCATCGGGGCCCCACTCCCCGGTGCGCTCGCTCTCCTCGGAGAGCACCGCACATCCCGCACCGTGCAAGACGGACAGTGCCGCTTCATCGACCTTCACGTCGATCGAATACTGGGTGGCGCGACGGCCTGACAGGCCCCAATCGTCGTTCGCTGCGAGAACCTCGTGCACGGCATCGGCCACTTCGTGCAAGACCGTGAGGATGTCGTCGTTCGACGAGAAGCGATTGACGCGCACGCTGAAAGGCTACGAGGCGCGGTTCAGCGCTCGTCGCGCACGAACGGCTGACCGAGCATCTTCGGTGCACCGAGCAGGCGCCTCGCCCGCGGTGTCGACAACACGACGAGCACGGCGAGCGTGACGAGATACGGGAACATTGCGACGATCTCGGGCGGAAGGATGCGGATCTGTTGCGACTGCAAGGTGAAGGGAACTTGCAGCGAGAAACCGAAGAGCACTGCACCGATGATCGCCCGCAGCGGGCGCCACGAGGCGAAGACGACGAGTGCGAGCGCGATCCATCCGATGCCGTTCGTCGTGGCGGCCTGGTTCCAGGCGACGCCGCGGGCGAACATGAACCATGCACCCGCGAAGCACATGAGCGCACCGCCGGCGATCGTGTGTACGTAGCGGATACGCGTCACCGACACACCCTGGGCATCGACCGTTGCCGGTGCGTCACCCGTGGCGCGCAGAACGAGCCCCGGGCGGGTGCGATGCAGATAGAAGGACAACGCAGCCGCGAGCACCCACGTGAGATACGTGAAGATGTCGTGACCGAACACGACGGGTCCGATGAACGGAATGTCGGACAACGGACCGAAATCGACATCCAAGATGACGACCGGGCGCGGGCGACCCTCCACCGGCTTGCCGAGGAAGTTGGCGAGTCCCGTACCGAAGATGACCATGGCCAAACCCGACACGATTTGATTCGATCGCAACGACACCGTGAGGGCCGCATGCACCGTGGCGAGCACGACTCCGACGAGTACGGCGACGAACAAGGCGAGCCACAGGTTGCCCGTCGAGTCGGCGACGAGAAATCCGGACACCGCACCCATGAGCAACATTCCCTCGACACCCAGGTTGATCACCCCCGAGCGTTCGGTGAGGATCGCGCCGAGCGAGGCGAGGATGAGCGTCGTCGCGATGCTGATTGCGTCGGAGAACGTGAGCAGCCAGACGTTGGCGTTCATGCCGTCACCACCTTCACGACTCGCAGACGATTGCGCCGGAAGATCTCTCCCCCGAGCGCGAGCAGCAGCACGGCGCCCTGCAGAACGACGGCGATGGCGATCGGCACCGGGTCGCTCGATGCCTGCAGGGCCGAACCGCCGACGCGAAGTCCGGCAAACAGCACGGCGGTGAGGATGACGGCGAGGAAGTTGTACCGCGCCAGTGCTGCAACGACGATGCCCGCATATCCGAGACCGATTTGCAGCAGACCCGGATCGACCTTGCCGGCCGGTCCGATGACGTACATCGCGCCGCCGACGCCGGCGATCGCGCCGGACACGAGAAGCACGGATGACTGCAACCACATCGCGTTCATGCCGGCGTAGCGGGCCGTCGACGGCGAATCGGCGAACACCGCAGTTTCGTATCCGTAGTTCGATCGCTTGATCAGCCAGTACAGGGCGACGGCGAGGAGCGCCGCAATGAACAACGTGGGGTACGTATTTGTGCGCTTGTCGGTGAAGAAGGACAGCGCACCGAGCCGCACCGACGGCTCGACCGTGCGTCCCTGCGGAAAGGACGTCGTCGGATCACGGAAGAAGCCGCGCGAGCCGAAGATGAGGTAGTTGACGAGATTCAGCGCCACGTAGTTGAGCAACAGCGTGCTCACGATCTCCGACGTTCCGAGCCGCGCACGCAGGAACGCGGGAACGGCGACCCACAAGGCACCCGCTGCCGCGCCGGCGAGGAGAACCGTGGGAATTGCGAGCACCTTCGGCAGCGAACCTGCGATGGCGATACCGGCCCAGGCTCCACCGATCATGCCGAGGTACAACTGGCCTTCCTCGCCGATGTTGTACAGGTTCATGCGGAAGGCGAATGCCGCAGCCAAACCGGTGCAGATGAGCGGCGTGGCGAGCCCGAGCGTGTCGGTGATGCCGTAGAAGCTCGTGTACCCGTTGTCGAGAAGATCGGCGTACGCACGCAACGGCGCGTGACCGGTTGCCAGCAGAAACACTGCGCCGATGACGAGCGCGACGACGATCGATACAACGGGTACGACGAAGGCGAGCCATTTCGGCGTGACGAGGCGCGCCTCGAGCTGAATGCGACGACCGGCAACGATCATGCGACCAATCCCGCCATTGCACGACCGATCGCCTCGACGTCGTCGTCGACTCCCGGGGAGTCGTGCACGATGCGCCCGCGGTACAACACGAGGACGCGGTCGGCCAGAGTGAGAACCTCTTCGAGATCCTCGCTGATGAGGAGGATCGCACGGCCCTCGGCGCGGGCCGTATCGAGCAGTTCGTGCACCGCTTCCACCGCGCCGACATCGAGGCCCCGCGTGGGCGAACTCACGACGAGCACGCGGGCACCGCTCATGGCGACGAGCTCCCGCGCGAGCAGCACTTTCTGCGCATTGCCACCCGACAACTTCCGTGTCGGCGTGTCGGGTCCGGGCGTCTTGATCTCGAGCTCGTCGATGTAGCGCAGCGCGTCGCTGCGTGCCGTGTCGCGATCGACGATGAAGCCCCGGTCACGGGTGAGCACGAGGTTGTCGACGATCGAGAGCGACGGTGCCAGGCCCGTTCCGAGGCGATCCTCGGGAACGTAGGACAGTCCCGCCCGTCGTGTGCCGCGTGCACCCGACCCCGTCGTTGGATGCCCGCATACGGTGACACCTCCGTCGCTCGGCACGAGGATGCCGGCGACCACCTCGGCGATGTCGCGCTGGCCGTTACCGGCAACGCCGGCGATGCCGACGATCTCACCGGCTCGAACGTCGAAGTTGACGTCGTGGAGCACTTCGACTCCGTCGCGCTCGAGATGCAGCTGCGACACCGACAACAGAACGTCACCGACATCGCGGCGCGCGCGGCGCCGATCGAGGTGGATCTCGCGCCCGACCATGAGCTCGGCCAAACGTCGCACGTCGGCTTCACCGCGGGCGACGGAGCCCGTCACCTTTCCGCCGCGCATGACGGTGATGCGGTCGGAGATGTCAACCACCTCGGCGAGTTTGTGACTGACGAACACGATCGACTTGCCGGCTGCGACCATTGCCCGCACGGTAACGAACAACTTCTCCACCTCGGGTGGTGCGAGCAGCGCCGTCGGCTCGTCGAGCAGCAACACATCGGCGCCCTGATACAAGGCCTTCACGATCTCGACGCGCTGACGTTCCCCCGCGGACAACTCGCCGACGATCGCGCGTGGATCGAGCGGCAAACCGAATTGGTCGGCCACTGCCCGCACCTCGTCTTCGAGCCGCGCCGCCGACAGTACGAACGGCAGATTGCGCCGCCCGAGCACGACGTTCTCGGCCACGGTGAACCTGTCGACCAGGCGGAAGTGCTGGTGCACCATCGCGATGCCGTTCGCCAAGCCCGCACGGGGACTCGACAAGCGCAGTTCACCGCCGTTGCGCCACAACGAGCCTTCATCGGGTCGGTACAAGCCGCACAGAATCGAGGCGAGCGTGCTCTTGCCGGCACCGTTTTCGCCGAGGAGTGTGTGAACTTCACCGCGACGAACGTCGAACGAGACGTGATCGTTGGCCACGACTCCGGGGAACCGCTTCGTCACTCCTCGCGCTTCGAGTGCGGCGGCCGTCACGCCCATCGAGTGTGCCACACCGACGCCGGGACGAACGAAGGGCCCGCGCCCGACGACGCCGAGACGAGCGAAGGGTCCCGCACCTCACGGTGCGGAAACGAGCGAAGGGTCCCGCACCTCACGGTGCGGGACCCTTGCGTCACACCTGCACGAATGCAGGTCGAATACTTCGTTGGCGGAAATCAGCCCTTTGCGGAGCCGAT
>JBIIUH010000027.1:0-16537 GCA_044340075.1 Ilumatobacteraceae bacterium
CGAGGGTCTCGACCAGTGCACCGAGGGCATCGATGGCCAGCGACGCGTCGGGGAGTCGCGGCGGCTGTGCCGACAGGTGGATCGCGGCGAGCTCGTACAACCCCATTGCGTGATTGAGAACCACTACCTGGGCCGGCACTTCGGCGATGCGGCGACGGGCCTCTTCGAGGGCCTGCTGCGCCTCGTCGAGTGCCGTGGAGTCCCCGTCGTTCATCGACGAATCGCGAAGCGGGGAGTCGGCGCTCACGGCGGTACACTCTATGACTCACGGCATTGGCGCTCACCCGTCGATGCCGCGGCAAAGTGATCGCGATGCGCAAGCACCACGATCCACCTCGCCACGACATTCCGCCAGGGTCGACGAGACGCCTGCGGTGAGTGCGTCCGGGTCCGCGCCGCCGACGCACTGCGTCGTGCACCGGGTTCGTGCATTCACCCGGCACCTCATCTCCCTGTCGTCATCACCATTCCTTCGACACGGGAGGCCCAGCCGCTTGTACAGCAGTGACCAGCCATAGCACCGACACCGAGTGAGCCGCGTTACAACGAGCGGATTCGCGTTCGCGAAGTCCGACTCGTCGACGCCGACGGCAGCCAGGTGGGCATCGTGTCCATCGAGGAAGCAATGTCGCGGGCGCGTGCAGCCGAGATGGATCTCGTCGAAGTTGCCGCCCAGGCCAGTCCGCCGGTGTGTCGAATCATGGACTACGGGAAGTTCCGTTACGAGGAAGCCCAGCGTCAGAAGGAATCGCGCAAGAAGACGGTTCAGATCACGACCAAGGAAGTGAAGTTCCGGCCGAAGATCGGCAAGGGCGACTTCGACACCAAGGTTCGACACATGAGGGAGTTCCTCGAAGAGGGGCACAAGGTGAAGGTGACGCTCCAATTCCGCGGTCGCGAACTCGCGCACCCGGAACTCGGGGCGAAGATCCTCGACGGCGTTCTGCGCCAGTTGGACGGTCTCGCCAAGGTGGACACCCATGCCCGCCTCGACGGACGCAACATGACGATGGTCCTGTCACCGGACAAGAAAGCAAAAGCACCGAGTGCGAACTCCGCATCGCAGCCCCGCAACGGCACCTCCGGTGCCGCTCCCGCGGCGGCTTCGAACGGGGAGATCGCCGCACCGCCGCCGTCAACCCCGGAGGGCTGAACGCCCGACGCGGTTGCCCGCGGCGATCGACACAGGTTCCACAGAGATTTCAGAAGGTTCAGACAAAGGAGACACGCAATGCCGAAGATGAAGACATCGAAGACCGCAAAGAAGCGCTTCCGCAAGACGGGGAAGGGCAAGCTGCGCCGTCAGCAGGCAATGCGTCAGCACCTGTTCGAGAACAAGCCCTCGTCGCGCACCCGTCGTCTCGACGGCACCGTCGACGTGCATCCCGGCGACGCGCGAAAGATCAAGCGACTCCTCGCCGAGCGCTGAGCCGCACCGTACCCACGACCATCTGACCGAACGACCACAAAGGAGACACCACCATGGCACGCGTCAAGCGAGGAGTTCATGCGCGCAAGAAGCACCGCGCAATCATGGAGAAGGCGAAGGGTTACTACGGTGACCGCAGCCGCACGTTCCGTTCCGCCAACGAAGCCGTCCTGCACGCCGGGCAGTACGCGTTCCGCGACCGCCGCGCCAAGAAGGGCGAGTTCCGCAGTCTGTGGATCCAGCGCATCAACGCCGGTTGCCGCCAGCACGACCTGTCGTACAGCCGCTTCATCGCGGGTCTCGACAAAGCGGGTATCGCCGTCGACCGCAAGGTTCTCGCCGACCTCGCCGTGAACGACGCAGCGACGTTCGCCAAGCTCGTCGCCACCGCCAAGGCAGCACTCGTCTGAACGGCGACACGCTGGGGTTCAGTCACCCGCGTGTCCAGCAGTTGCGCCGTCTCGCATCGCGTCGCGATGCACGCGTCGCCGACGGTGCATTCATCGTCGAAGGTGAGACCCTCATTCGCGAGGCCGTGCGCGCACGCTGGGACGTGCTCGCCGTCTTCGCCGACCACGAAGCCCCCGAACTCGACGTCCCGACGCCGGATTCGTTCCGGCTCGCGCGCGGCGTTCTCGAGCGTGTGTCGACGACGCAGAGTCCCCAGCCGCACATCGCCATCGTCGGGCGTCGTCTCGCATCGCCGGCGCGCCTGGCCGAGCCCGGTGACCACCTCGTCGTGTATCTCGATGCGGTGAGCGATCCCGGGAACGTCGGCACGGTGTTGCGCAGTGCCGAAGCCATGGGTGCGGCATTCGTCGTGCTCGGCGCGGGGTGTGTCGATCCGTTCAATCCGAAGGTCGTGCGGGCGTCCGCCGGTGCGTTGTTCTGCGTTCCGGTCGTCGAAGTCGACGACATCTCCCCGGTCGTCGACGCGGGGTTCCGTGCCGTCGGAACGTCGTCTCATCCCGACGACGGAGCCGTACCGATCGACGAACTCGACGTGTCCGGTCGACTGGCGATCGTCATGGGCAACGAGAGTCACGGTGTCACCACGGCGACTCGTGCCCGCGTCGCACAATGGACCTACGTTCCGCACGTCGGTCGCGCCGAGAGCCTCAACGTCGCCATGGCGACGACGATCATCTGTTACGACGTCGCACGACGTCGCCGGGCGACGCTCAACTAGCCTCACTACGTCATGTCCGCGGCGTCGCAGCAACTTGCCCGCGTCGATGCGGCCCTCACCGCGGCTCGTGGCGCACTGCGTTCGGCATCCGACGTCGAGTCCCTGCGTCGCGCGGCGAACGAGCACACCGGCAAGACGTCCGAACTCGCCACGTTGAAGGCGTCGATCGGGTCGATCGACGACGTCGACGCGAAGCGGTCCATAGGGCGGGCGATCAACGAGGCGCTACAGGCGATCGATGCCGACGTCCAGTCGCGAATCGTCGAACTGGAGAGCGCCGATCTCGACGCCCGGATGCGATCCGAGGCGATCGATCTCACCGAGCACCTCGGCGTTCGACGCCGGGGGCACGCGCACATCGTCACCCAGGCGTGGGAGCGACTCGAGGACGTCTTCGTGGGCATGGGATTCCGCGTCGCCGAGGGTCCCGAGGTCGAGACCGATTTCTTCAACTTCACCGCGCTGAACATGCCCCCGTCTCACCCGGCGCGCAGCAACTTCGACACCCTCTTCGTCGACCACGGAGACCCCGGCTCGACGCTGCTGCGCACGCACACGTCGCCGGTGCAGATCCGCGTCATGCGCGAATGGGACCTGCCGATCTATGCGGTGATGCCGGGGCGCGTGTTCCGCCGCGACACGCCCGACGCAACGCACATGCCGGTGTTCCACCAGATCGAGGGTCTCGTCATTGACAAGGGCATCACCTTCGCGCACCTCGCCGGAACCATCGAGTCGTTCACGAAGGCGTTCTTCGGTTCCGATTTCACGAGCCGCCTGCGACCGTCGTACTTCCCGTTCACTGAGCCGAGTGCCGAGTTCGACATCCGTCGCGCCGACGGTCGGTGGATCGAGCTCGGTGGCTGCGGAATGGTCCACCCGAACGTGCTGCGTGCCGGAGGCGTCGACCCCGACGACTACACGGGTTTTGCCTTCGGATTCGGCATCGACCGCATGGCCAAGGAGCGCCATGCCGTCGCCGACCTGCGCGACATGTACGCCAACGACCTGCGCTTCGTGCGCCAGTTCTAGGTGGTGTCGTCGTGAAGATCGTTCGTTCGTGGCTCGAGGACTTCGCCCGTTTCTCCGCAGTTGCCTCCGACGGTGAACTCGCCGACGCGCTCACGGCGCTCGGGTTGTCGGTGGAATCCGTCGACGTCGTCGGCGCGAGCGTGCCGGGTGTCGTCGCCGCGCGCGTCGTGCGCACCGAGCGCCATCCCGACGCAGCGAAGGTGCACCGCGTGTGGGTCGATGCCGGTGACGGCGCCGAGCGTCACGTCTGGTGCGGTGCGTTCAACATGTCGGCGGGGGACCTCGTTCCGCTCGCCACCCTCGGAACGACGATGCCCGACGGGCGGCACATCGAACGACGGGCGATCCTCGGTATCGAGTCGGAGGGAATGCTCTGTTCGGCCGACGAACTCGGATTGTCGAGCGATGCCTCGGGCATCCTCATCCTCGATCCCACAGTGGCGCCCGGAACCCCGTTGTCCGACATCGTCGGCGGTCCCGAGACGGTGCTCGATCTCGACGTGACGCGCAACCGACCCGATTGTCTCGGTCACCTCGGCGTCGCCCGCGATCTCGCCGCGCACTACAAGATTCGCTGTAGCGAACCACGCATCGACACCGCTCGTCGCGGAGCCAAGCGCACGCTGCCGGTGAAGATCGTCGACGCCGATCTGTGCGGACGCTTCTCGCTCACCGTCATGTCGGGCATCACCGTCGGTCCGTCACCGGCGCACCACGCGCGACGACTCGCCGCGGCGGGAATGCGCTCGATCAACAACGTCGTCGATGCGTCGAACCTCGTCATGCTCGAGCTCAACCAGCCGAACCACGCGTACGACGCCGACGTCGTCGGCAAGGGCATGCGCATCCGCCGTGCCCGCGATGCCGAAACGCTCGTCACCCTCGACGGTGCAACCCGTCACCTCACCGGGGACGATCTGCTCATCTGCGATGCGCAGGATCGGGCGATCGGTCTGGCGGGAATCATGGGTGGGCGCGACGGCGAGGTGCGCGACTCGACGACGACGATCGCCCTCGAAGTTGCGTGGTTCGAGCCGGGTGCGGTGCGTGCCACGAGTCAGCGACTGGCGCTGCGCAGCGAGGCTTCGTCGCGTTTCGAGCGCGGTGTCGATCCGCGCGGTGTCGAACTCGCCGTGGGCAGATTCGCCGCGCTGCTGCGCGAGACGTGCCCGCAACTCGTCGTCCACTCCGGTGCAGCCGACGTGCGCACGGCGTCGATGCCGACCCCGGCGACGATGTCGCTGCGACTCAACGAAGTGCACCGCGTTCTCGGCACGCAGGTCGCCGCGCGAACGGCAACCTCGTTGCTCGAGCGCATCGGTTTCGAGGTCCGTCCCGTGGCGGCGAAGGCGTCCTCGCGCTCGACGAGTCGCTCGCCGAAGAAGGGTGCCGCAAAGACGGGTCCGGTTCTGCGCGTGAAGGCTCCGTCATGGCGCCACGACTGCACCGACGAAGTCGATCTCATCGAAGAGCTCGCCCGTCACATCGGGTACGACGCACTCGGCAAGCGCGTGTCGCAATCGACGCAGCCGGGCGGGTTGTCGCCCGTGCAGAAGCGGCGCCGTTTCCTGCGCGAAATCGTCATGTCGCTCGGTTGCGACGAAGCGATGCCTTCCCCGTTCCTCGCGCCGGGCGACCACGAGAAGGCCGGCATCGGTCTGACCGGCGGCGTCGTGTCACTGACGAATCCGCTCGTGGCCGAAGAGAGCATCCTGCGCGTGTCGCTGCGCCCCGGGCTCCTGCGCGCCGTGCACTTCAACCAGTCGCACCGCGCCGACGACATCGCCCTGTTCGAACTCGGCCACGTCTATCCCGCCGGTTCGGCCGAGTTGCCCGACGAATACGAGTCGCTGTGTCTCGTCGCCGCCGGTGCCGATGCAACGACGGCGATGCAGTGGTGGACGGAGATCTCCGCCGCGCTCGGTGTCGGCGCGCAGATCGACCAGTCGCGTGTCGTCGACGGGTTCCATCCGTCGCGCTCGGCGACGCTCGCCCGCGGTCCCGTCGTGCTGGGGGCGGTGGGGGAGATCGACCCGCGGGTGCTGCGACGACTCGGCATCGACGGTCGCGTCGCGTGTCTCGAAGTGAATGCGACGCGAATCCTCGCCGAGATCCCCGCTCCGGCAGCTGCCAAGCCTGTCAGCCGTTTTCCGGCGAGCGATTTCGACCTCGCGTTCACCGTGCCGTCGAGCGTGACGGCGCAGCAGGTGCAGCGCGCCCTGCGCACCGCAGCCGGTGCCCTCGCCGAAGACGTGCGCCTGTTCGACGTCTATCGCACCGATGCCGGTGCGGCGAGTCGCAGCTTGGCTTTCGCCCTGCGCCTGCGCGCCGCCGACCGCACTCTCACGGACGACGATGTCGCCACGGTGCGCGACAAGTGCGTCGCTGCGGTGACGAAACTCGGCGCGTCCTTGCGCACGGCCTGAGCGTCGGTGCTCGTGGCACGTGTTTGTGACACGGTGCCACCCGACCCGCTAGACACTCCCGTGGGATTCCCCGTCGCACGGCGGGGTGACAGGGGGAGGGTCGGACATGACTGAATACGTGAAGCAGGCGACGCGCAAGGGCCGCCACGGTGCCGATGTCGAGCTCACGCAACGCGTCCGCGACCTGCTCGCCCGCGTCGAGCGCGGAGGCGATGCCGCGGTGCGCGAGATGTCGCGCGAGTTCGATTCGTGGGACCGCGAGTCGTTCCGTCTGTCCGGCGCCGAGATCGAGCGCATCGTCGCATCGGTCGATCGCACGACGATCGCCGACATCGAGTTCGCCCAGACGCAGATCCGCAACTTCGCCCGCCACCAACTCGCCTCGATGCATCCCGTCGAAGTCGAGACGCTGCCCGGAGTGACGCTCGGCCACAAGCACATTCCCGTGTCCGCGGTCGGTGCGTACGTTCCGGGTGGGCGGTATCCGATGGTCGCGTCTGCGCACATGAGCGTGCTCACGGCGAAGGTCGCCGGCGTTCCCCGCGTCGCGGCGTGCACGCCGCCGATCAACGGCGAGATGCCCGCCGAAACGATCGCCGCAATGGCCCTCGCCGGCGCCGACGAGATCTACGTTCTCGGCGGTGTCCAAGCCGTCGCGGCGATGGCGATCGGCACCGACGCCATCGCGCCCGTCGACATGATCGTCGGTCCGGGCAATGCGCTCGTCGCCGAAGCGAAGCGTCAGTTGTACGGTCGCGTCGGTATCGACCTGCCGGCCGGGCCGACGGAGACGCTGCTCATCGCCGACGACACCGTCGACGGCGAGATGTGCGCCACCGACCTGCTCGGTCAGGCCGAGCACGGTCCGAGTTCGCCCGCGATCCTCGTCACGAACTCCCGCGCCCTCGCCGATGCGACGATCGCCGCCGTTGCCGAACAGTTGAAGACGCTGCCGACGAGCGACATCGCCTCCCAGTCATGGGCCGACTACGGACAGGTCATTGTGTGCCGCGACCACCGCGAGATGCTCGAGGTCGCCAACGAGCTGGCCTTCGAGCACGTCCAGGTGATGACGTCGAACGACGACTATTTCCTCCAGAACATGACGAACTACGGGGCACTGTTCCTCGGGCCGATGACGAACGTGTCGTACGGCGACAAGGTGATCGGCACGAACCACACGCTGCCGACCCAGGGTGCGGCGCGGTACACGGGCGGACTGTGGGTCGGCAAGTTCCTGAAGACGGTGACTTACCAACGGGTGACGAACGCCGACTCGTCGGCACTCATCGGTGAGTACTGCTCGCGTCTGTGCGCCATCGAACGCTTCTGGGGTCACAAGGCCCAGGCCGACCTGCGCGTCGAGCGCTACGGCACGGCGGTGCGCTGATGCGACCCCTCGCCGTCGTCACGGGGGCGAGCGGTGGCATCGGTTCGGCGATCGCGCGCCGACTTGCCGAGGCCGGTCACGACGTCGTCGTCGGCTACGGTTCCCGGCGCGATCGCGCCGACGACGTTGTCGCATCGCTCGGTGCGGGTGACCATGTTGCCTGCGCCGTCGACGTCACGAGTTCGGCGTCGCTCACGTCGTTGGCGGCGCTCGTTGCGGCACGCGGCAACCGACTCGCCGTGCTCGTCAACTGCGTCGGGGTGACCCGCGCCGTGCCGCATGCCGATCTCGACGGCCTCGACGACGATCTCTTCGATTCGATCATGGCGACGAACGTTCGCGGCGTGTTCGCCACGATCCGCAGCCTCGCCCCGGCGCTGCGTGCGGCGAAGGGGTGTGTCGTGTCGATTTCATCGGTCGCCGGCGTCACCGGACTCGGTTCGAACGTCGCGTACTGCGCCTCGAAGGCGGCAGTCGACTCGATGACCCGGTCGCTCGGTCGGGCCCTTGCACCCGATGTTCGGGTGGTGTCGGTGTCGCCCGGTTGGGTGCTCGGGGAGTACTCGGCGAAGGTTCCCGCCGAGCTGCTCGAAGCCCAGCTCGCCCAGACGCCCCTCGGCAGATTCGCCACTGCCGACGATGTCGCCAACGCCGTGTGGGCCGCGGTCGCGCTGCTTCCCCTCACCACCGGCGCCATCCTCCCCGTGGATGGAGGTCGCCCGTTGGGTCGTGCGTAGCACGGGCCAACGGCGCATGGACACAGCCAGACCGTTGGGTCGCGCGTAGCGCAACCCCCCTCACGAAGCATGACTGAATAATCATGCAACCCCCTGTATGATCGAAATGTGGGTCATTCGGGATCGGTTCGGGTCGGGGTTCTCGGTGCGTCGGGCTTCGTCGGTGTCGAGTTGTTGCGACTCATCGCCCAGCACCCGCGCATGGAGCTCGTCTATGCGACGGGGGACAGCCAGGCGGGAACCCTCGCATCGTCGCTGTACCCGTCGCTTGCCACCGCGTACCCGACACTGGTGCTCGAGGAGTTCGATCTCGCCCGCGCCGGCGAATGCGACGTCGTGTTCCTCGCTCTGCCGCACGAAGCGTCGCTTGCCCTCGTTCCGCAACTCGTCGATCACGTTCGTCTCGTCGTCGATCTCTCCGCTGCGTACCGGCTGAAGGACGCCGCCGCATACCCGCGGTGGTACGGCTTCACGCACGATCAGCCCGAGCTCCTGCGCGAGGCGGTCTACGGACTGCCGGAGTTGTACCGCGAGGCGTTGCGCGACACACGACTCATCGCGACGCCCGGTTGCTACGTCACCGCGGCGAGCATGGCGATCGCGCCGCTCGTACGTGCCGGAATCATCGAGCCGACGCGTGTCATCGTCGATGCGGCCTCCGGCGTCAGCGGAGCCGGTCGCGCGCCGAAGCCCAACACCACCTTCTGTGCCGTCGACGAGGACGTCGTCGCCTACGGCTTGCTCGACCACCGCCACACGCCCGAGATCGAACAGGTGAGCGGTGCACAGGTGCTCTTCACGCCGCATCTCGTTCCGATGAACCGCGGCATCCTCGCCACGTGTTACGCAACCCCGGCATCGGGTGCCGACCTGACGTCGCAATCCGTGCTCGCAGCGCTCGCCAAGGCGTACGCCGGCGAGCCGTTCGTCGTCGTGCGGCCGACGCCACCGTCGACGAAGGCGACGATGGGCACGAACTCGGTGCACCTGTCGGCGCGCTACGACGAGCGCACGAACACCGTCATCGTTCTCTCGGCGCTCGACAACCTCACGAAGGGTGCCGCCGGCGGTGCCGTCCAGGCGACGAACGTTGCGCTCGGTTTCCCCGAAACCGACGGTTTGTCGCGGGTGGGGCTCTACCCGTGAGCGCTCTACCAATGAATCCCGTGGCATCTGGCATCGATCGCGCACAGCGTGCCGACGTGCTCATCGAGGCCCTGCCGTACCTGCGTCGTTTTTCCGGGGGAGTCGTCGTCATCAAGTACGGCGGCAACGCACTCGCCGGCAGTGACGAGTCGACGGCACTCGCCTCGTTCGCCCGCGACGTCGCGCTGTTGCAGGCGGTGGGCTTGCGGCCCGTCGTCGTGCACGGCGGTGGTCCGCAGATCAACGCGCTGCTCGAGCGTCTGGGCAAGGTTCCCCGGTTCCACGAGGGTTTGCGCGTCACCGACGCCGAAACGATGGAAGTCGTCGGAATGGTGCTCATCGGGCAGGTGAATCCGCGGATCGTCAGTGCGATCAACGTCCACGGCGGTCGCGCCGCCGGGGTGTCGGGCCAGGACATGGAGCTATTGCTCGTGCGCCAGCGCGACCCGCAACTGGGTTTCGTCGGTGACATCGTGTCGGTGCAGCCGAAGGTGATCACCGACATGCTCGACGACGGTGTCGTCCCCGTCGTCGCCACGGTCGGTGTCGATGCTCACGGCGACGCCTACAACGTCAATGCCGACACCGCTGCGAGCGCCATCGCCGTCGCGCTCGGTGCGATGAAGATCCTCTTCCTCACCGACGTCGTGGGCGTGCTGCTCGATCGCGACGATCCCGGCTCGCTCATCAGTCGTCTCACCCCCACCGAGGTCGAATCGCTGACCGCGCGCGGTGTCATCGCCGGTGGCATGATTCCGAAGCTCGCCAGCTGCGTCGACGCGGTGAACGGCGGCGTCGCCGCCGCGCACATTCTCGACGGCCGCGTCGAGCACGCAGTGCTGCTCGAGCTGCTCACCGACGAAGGTGTCGGCACGATGGTGACTCCCGATGCGCAGCGGAGCTCGTCATGACGAACCACCGCTTCCTTGCCGCCGACGCGGTGCGCGATCTCGTCGCCGGTCCGGCCGGTGAGCATTGTCCGTTCCTGCCCGTATTCGGTGCGCCGGCCGTCATGTTCGTGCGCGGCGAGGGAACTCAGCTGTGGGACGCCGACGGCAAGCGCTACCTCGATTTCCTCTCCGGAATCGCGGTGACGTCACTCGGCCACGCGCATCCCGGTGTCGCCCGTGCGATCGCCGACCAGGCGCAACGTCTCTTGCACGTGAGCAACTTCTTCGCCAACCCGGTCGCCGCACGTGCCGCCGTCATGGTCGACGAACTGCTCGGCGGCGGGGGACAGGTGTTCTTCTGCAATTCCGGTGCCGAGGCGAACGAGGCGGCGATCAAACTCGCCCGCAAGTTCGGCGGTCGTTCGCGCCACCGGGTTGTGTCGATGCTCGGTTCGTTCCACGGTCGCACGCTCGCGGCGCTCGCCGCCACGGGCCAGCCCGCCAAGCACGAGCCGTTCCAACCGATGCCGGAGGGATTCGCCCACGTGCCGTTCGGTGACATCGATGCGCTCGGCCGTGCCGTCGACGCGTCGGTGGCCGCGGTGCTCATCGAGTGCGTGCAGGGTGAAGGCGGTGTCATCGTCGCCGACGATGCGTACCTGCGCGCCGTGCGTCAACTGTGCACCGAGCGCGGTGCCCTGCTCGTCATCGACGAAGTCCAGACGGGTTTCGCGCGTACCGGCGCATGGTTCGCCTTTCAGCACGCCGGCATCGAACCCGACGCCGTCACGCTCGCCAAGGCGATGGGCAACGGCGTGCCCGTCGGCGCGCTGTGGGCGCGACGCGAAGTGGGGTCGGTGTTCGCTCCCGGCGACCACGGCAGCACCTACAGCGGTACGGCACTCGCGACGTCGGCGGTCATCGCCGTCATCGAGGCGATGCGCGAGTTGAACGCGCCGCAGCGGGCCCGCGACATGGGTGCATTGCTCACCGAGCGTCTGCGCCGGCTGCCCGGTGTCGTCGACGTGCGCGGCAAGGGTCTTCTGCTCGGCGTCGAGCTCGGTCCCGACGCCGATGCGAAGCACGTCGTTGCGGCACTGCTCGAGCGCGGCCTGGTCGCCAACGCCGTCACTGCCACTGCGGTGCGGCTCGCTCCGCCGATCACCGTGTCGGCGGCCGAAATCGACGAAGCCGTCGCGATCTTTGCAGAGGTCTTGCGATGAGCGTGCGTCACCTGTTGAACACGGCCGATCTCTCGCGCCCCGATTTCGACGCCGTCATCGCGCTGTGCGAAGCCCCCGTGGCATCGCTCGAACGTCCGCTCGCAGGTCGTGGCGTCGCCATGATCTTCGAGAAGCCCTCGAACCGCACCCGTCACTCCACGGAGATGGCAGTCGTGCAACTCGGCGGTCATCCCGTGTACACGCGCGGCGAAGAGGTCGGTCTCGACGTGCGCGAGAGCGTCGAGGACGTCGTACGTGTCATGGCGGGGTACCACGCCGTCATCGCCGCGCGGGTATTCGATCACCGCATGCTCGAACGCATGGCGGCGCTCGACGTCGTACCCGTGCTCAACCTGCTCAGCGACGTGGCGCATCCGCTGCAGAGCATCGCCGACGTGCTCACGATGCGCCGCGAATTCGGTGCACTCGCCGGGCGCACGGTCGCCTGGATCGGCGACTTCAACAACGTCGCCCGCTCGCTGTTCGAGGCGAGCGCAATGTGCGGCATGCACCTGCGGTGCGCCTCGCCCGATGGGTACGGTCCGACCGCCACCGACGTCGCCCGGTGCGAGTCGCTCGGCGCCGCGTCCGTCGTCGTCACGGCCGATCCGCGCGAAGCCGCGCGGGGAGCATCAGCCGTGCACGCCGACACGTTCGTGAGCATGGGACAGGAGGCCGACCACGAGCGACGGCTGCGCACCTTTGCTGCGTACCGGGTCGACGAGAGCGTCATGTCCGAGGCGGCGCGAGACGCGATCTTCATGCACTGTCTGCCCGCGCACCGCGGCGAGGAAGTGACCGCCGACGTCATCGACGGGCCGCGCAGTCGGGTCATCGTGCAGTCGCACATGCGGCTCGCGGCGGCGCGGGGTGTGCTCGCATTTCTCGCCCGTCCGCCGATCCCCACCGCCACCGGAGGAGTCCGATGAGTTCGAAACTGCAACGCCAACAGACGATCGCCCGGCTCATCTCCGAGCACGACGTGACGAGCCAACCGATGCTCGTCGAGTTGCTGGAAGCAGAGGGCATCACCGCGACGCAGGCGACGGTGTCGCGCGACCTCGACGATCTCGGCGCGGTGAAGGTGCGCATCGCCAACGGCGACACTGCGTACGCGATCCCCGAGTTCGAACCCGAACGGGTCGCACCGCTCGATCAACTGCGCCGCGTACTCGCCGAGTGGGTCGCCGAAGTGCACCACAGCGAACCGATGGTCATCGTGCGCACCCCTCCCGGATGTGCACACGTCGTCGCGTCCGCGCTCGATCGTTCGCGGGTGCGGGGTCTCGTCGGCACGGTCGCCGGTGACGACACGCTGTTCATCGTCGCCGACTCCGACTACGGCGCGCGCAAACTGGCCAACGACCTGCGCGCAATGGCCGGCCTGGCACCGCAGCGGGGTGCCAAATGACGAACACGGCAAAGAACACGGCAACGAACGCGTCGAAGGACGGGTCGACGGGCGTGACGGGCGGACAGCCGTTGTGGCACGGTCGTTTCTCGGCGGCGAGTGCCGACACGTTGCGTGCGTACACCGACAGCATCGGCTTCGACGTGCGCCTCGTCCTCGACGACGTCACCGGTTCGCTGGCCCACGTCGACATGCTCGGCGCGTGCGGCATCCTCGCCGCGAACGAAGCAGCCGCGATCACCGCGGCGCTGCACACGATCGCCGACGAGGTGCGCGCGGGATCGTTCGTCGTTCAGCCGGGTGACGAGGACGTCCACACGGCGATCGAACGACGCGTCACCGAGATCGCCGGCGAGGTCGGCGGCAAGGTGCACACGGCCCGCAGCCGCAACGACCAGGTCGCGACGGCGCTGCGCTTGTTCGTGCGGCGCGAGTTGCACGCCGTCGCCGAGCGCGCGGTGGATCTCATCGACGTGCTCGTCGCGCGGGCCAACGAGGCCGATGCGCATCCCGACGGAGCGGTCTACCTGCCGGGATACACCCACTTGCAGCGCGCACAACCCGTGTTGCTGTCGCACCATCTGCGCGCACACGCCTGGTCACTCGAAAGGGACGTTGCACGCATCCTCGATGCTCTCGCGCGCATGGACGTCTCGCCCCTCGGTGCGGGTGCACTCGCGGGAACGTCGTTGCCGATCGATCCCGATCGCACCGCCGCCACGCTCGGTTTCGCGCGACGGTTCCCCAATTCGCTCGACGCCGTCTCCGACCGCGATTACGTCGCCGAAACCCTGTTCGCGTTGTCCCTGCTCGGTGTACACCTGTCCCGTCTCGGTGAGGAGTGGGTGCTGTGGACGAGCGAGGAGTTCCGCTTTGCGACGCTCGACGATCGCTATGCGACGGGCTCGTCGATGTTGCCGCAGAAGAAGAATGCCGACATCGCCGAACTGGCGCGCGGCAAGGCGGGGCGTCTCGTCGGCAATCTCACCGGTTTTCTCGTGACGCTGAAGGGCCTGCCCCTCGCGTACAACCGCGACCTCCAGGAGGACAAGGAGCCGTTGTTCGACTCCCTCGACCAGGTATCGCGGGCCCTCGTCGTCATCGCCGAGATGATCGCAACGGCGACGTTCCATCCCGAGACGATGCGCGCGGCCGCCGATGCGCCGACCAACGCCGCAACCGACCTCGCCGAATGGCTCGTCGGCCGGGGCATGCCGTTCCGCCGTGCACACGCCGTCGTCGGGTCACTCGTTGCGCGGGCCGTCGCCGGCGAGGCATCGCTCGTCGATCTCGTACGCAACGACGAACATCTGGGGGCCGAAGCGACCGGACTCCTCGATCGCGGCGAAGCGGTCCGCAGGCGCGTGAGCAAGGGTGGTGCAGGCCCGGTGCCGGCAGGGGAGCAGCGCGCCGCGCTCGACACCGCGGTCGCCTCTCTGCGCGAACGGCTGTCGGCTCGCGCAACGACCTGAGGTGGGATCGCCGTTCTCACTAACGTGAACGGCGTGACACACACTGCGTACGGGGCGGGAACGTGCGGCGATCTCGTCGCGGAGTTCGCGGCGCGCAATCTCATCCACGATTCCACCGACAGGGAGGCGCTGTCGGAGCGTTCGCGGCGCGACCGCTTGTCCGGCTACGTGGGCTTCGACCCGACTTCCGATTCGCTCCACGTCGGCAACCTGCTCGGCCAGATTTCGTTGCGTCGCATGCAGATGCTCGGCCACAAGCCGATCGTGCTCGCCGGCGGTGCCACCGGAATGGTCGGCGATCCGTCGGGGCGCAGCGAGGAACGCAATCTCCTCGATCCCGAAGCACTGGCGCACAACGTCGCAAAGATCAAGACGCAGCTCGAACGGTTGCTCGATTTCGACGGATCGAACCGTGCCGAACTCGTCGACAACGCCGAATGGACGAAGGACGTTCGCGTGCTCGACTTCCTGCGCGACGTCGGCAAGCACATCACCGTCAATCAGATGCTCGCCAAGGACAGCGTGAAGAGTCGTCTCGCCGACGCGAACGGGCTGTCGTATACCGAGTTCAGCTACATGCTCCTGCAGGCGAACGACTTCCGGCACCTGTGCGAACACCACGGGTGCGAGATGCAGCTCGGCGGATCCGACCAGTGGGGCAACATCACCGCGGGAATCGAGCTCATTCGCAAGCGCCTCGGTCGCACCGCGTACGGACTCACGTGGCCGCTGCTCACGAAGAGCGACGGATCGAAGTTCGGCAAGACGGCAGATGGCGCGGTGTGGCTCGACGCCGACAAGACGTCGCCGTACCAATTCCGCCAGTTCTGGGTGAACGTCGCCGACGACGACATCGTCACGATCTTCCCGCGATTCTCCCTGCGTCCGCTCGACGAGATCGCCGCAATTCTCGAGCGCTCGCAGCGTGATCCCGCCGCACGCCTCGCCCAGCGCGAGCTCGCCGACGAGATGACGCGCCTCGTGCACGGTGACGAAGCTGCCGCGAACGCCGCCGAGGCGGCACACGTCCTCTTCGGGGCGAACCCGCTCGAGGCGTCACCCGAGACGTTCGCGATCCTCGCGCAGGAGGTGCCGACGACCGCGATGGGTTCGGCGGCCCGTGCCGACGCCGTGTCGTTGCTCGCGACCCTGCCGACGATCGGGGCATCGAAGAGCGAAGTGCGTCGTTTGTTGTCACAGCGCAGCCTGCGCGCCAACGGCGTGGTGCTCGAAGCCGACGGCGACCTCGCGTCGGTGCCGCTCGTGCACGGGCGGTGGTTGCTCGTGCGCAAGGGAAAAGCGACGTACCAACTCATCGATTTCGCCTGATTCCGACCCCGCAGGGGAGCGGAGGTGTATGCGGTCTGGGTGCGGCACCTCCATGGCGCAGCGTCCGGGTCACCGGACCAGCCGGCGAAAAGAGGTTGCAGGGAAATGAACGTCCGGGTTGTGAACCCTGGGTCCCCCCGTTAGATTGACGATCCGCTTCTCAGGGCACCCCATGGTGGGTGGCCGAGAAGCAGGTGCGGAGACCGCCGTCCGGCAAGGACGTGTCCCCGTGCGACGCTCCTTGAAAACGGAAGAGAAGACTGAACGCCAGTGCGGGCAGCAATATCGGCGGCGCAAGCCTCCGTGAAGCTGTCTGTCAATTCAACGTCGTCATCGGGTCAGCGCCCGGTGCGACACATCAATTATCGACCAGAACGAGTGTCTGGTCGGTCAGGACACGGTGGTGCGGACGATACGCAAGTATCGAAAAAGCCACCGTGATCTTTCCGGAAGTACCCATCTCGGCAGCGCTTGCCGTTGTGGGATGGGTGGTTCTTGACGGAGAGTTTGATCCTGGCTCAGGACGAACGCTGGCGGCGTGCTTAACACATGCAAGTCGAACGAGATCCAATGTGTAGCAATACACAGGAAGATCTAGTGGCGAACGGGTGAGGAACACGTGAGAAACGTACCCCGGACTCTGGGATAACAATTCGAAAGGATTGCTAATACCGGATGACGTCGGAGAATCGCATGATTTTCTGACGAAAGGAATTCCGGTTCGGGAGCGTCTCGCGACCTATCAGCTAGTTGGAGGGGTAACGGCCCACCAAGGCAACGACGGGTAGCTGGTCTGAGAGGATGGTCAGCCACACTGGGACTGAGACACGGCCCAGACTCCTACGGGAGGCAGCAGTGGGGAA
>JBIIUH010000002.1:0-55444 GCA_044340075.1 Ilumatobacteraceae bacterium
AATGCCCCGCCTCCCCCGCCCGGTGGCACGTTCTGCGACCTCGGATGCGGCAGCGGGGCAATTGCGACGTACCTCGCCCGACTGCGACCCGACGCCTCGATCTGGGCCGTCGAAGTGAACGAGCGCGCCCGCGAAGTGGCACGCATGACGATGGCGCGCAACGACGTCACGAACGTCACCGTCGTCGACGAATCCGGCGTACCCGCGGACGTGCGCTTCGATCTGCTGTGGTCGAATCCCCCGATCCGCGTCGGCAAGGACGAACTGCACCGACTGCTCGCGACGTGGCTCGCGCGCCTCGCCCCCGCCGGCGTTGCCTGCCTCGTCGCGCACAAGAACCTCGGCTCCGATTCGCTCGCCCGCTGGCTGACGTCGCAGGGATGGAACGTCGAGCGTCATTCGAGCAAGCAGGGCTACCGCGTGCTCGTCGTCAGACGCTGATCACACCCGCGGCGGATCGACGGCGACGCGCCAACGCGAGTTCTTCGCCCGCGCGAGGTGCGCGAGTTCGTCGGCGAGGGTGTCGTAGGTCGCGGCACGCACGAGAACCTCGCCGTCGCGACGCGCGACCGAGACATACATCGATCCGGTGAGCTGCTCGGCTGCGTCGTCGGCACCCGGACCGGAGATCCGCGCGAGAGCACCGAACGGCGGCAGCGACAGCGCGCGGCGGCGCTGCGTTTCGGCATCGACGAACCCGGTGAGATCCCCGCGGCGCAGACCGTCGAGGAGGTCGTGGTCGGGATGGTGCGTCTGCAGCCACACCTCGCCGCTTGCCACTCCATCACTTGCGCTGCGTACGCGACGCGCGGCGTGGACGACGAGTTCGAGGGTTGCTTCGGCGGCACGGAATCGTGGTGCGAGCAGTTCGCCGTCGACGTCGAGCAGTACGACGACGTCGGCATCGTCGATTCGGTGGAGAACGGCCTCGGTGCCGACGAACACGGACGCAGCCGCATCGACGCGTTCGTCGACCGTACCCACTTCGACGACCCGGCGACCCGCCGCCGCCTCGAGTTCGTCCCGCAGGCGCGACACGCCCCGTCGCACGGCGCGCAAGGCGGTGGCACCGCAATCGGCACACACGACCGGCCGCGTCGCCGAACAGCGCGGACACGCGAGCCGATCTGGATCGGGCTGGGCCATCGCGGCATCACATGTTTCGCAGCGCACGATCCGTGTACAGGAATTGCAGGTGAGCAGACGGGCGCGGCCCTTCGTGTTGAGTACGCACACGATGCGTTTCGCGGGATCACGCAGCACGTCGATGAGTTCGCCCGAGAGCAACGACGACCCCCATCGCTCGTCGCGGGAGCGGTCGATCACCCGCACGGTCGGCCACTGCACACCCGATGCGAGTACGACGTGGCGATTTCCTGCGGCCACTCGGGCCGCGATGGTCGGCACCGGGCTGACGAGAAGGCACGGAATGCCGAGGCGCTGCGCCCGTTCGATTGCGACGTCGCGGGCGTGCCAGGTCGGCGTGCGCTCTTCCTGCAGCGAGTCATCGTGCTCGTCGACGACGACGATCGACGCGAGTCCGTCGATGCGCGTCCACACGGCCGATCGTGCGCCGACCACGACGTCGACTCCCGACGCCGCTCGTGCCCAATCGTCGGGCACGAGCGCCGTGCTCGCACCACGGTGCCGTAGTCGGGCCGCGATGTTGCGCGCGGTCGACACCATCGGAGCGACGACGAGCGTGGGTCCGTGCATGGCTGCGGTGACGACGACCGACGTGACGTCGTCGTTCGGCCCGATCTGAACGACGGCCGGGCCGGGTGCGCGCAACAGATCGTCGACCCACGATTCGCGGTCGACACCGTCGATGGTGCGCAGTCCGCGCTGTGGTGCACCGAGTGCAGCGACGATGCGCGGCGGGGATGCCGTCACGAAGAACGGGCGACGGCGCGACACGTAGCGGCGCGCGGCCCATTCGATGAGTGCAACGATCGGAGCATCGGGACCGACCGACACCACCTTGTCGAGCGGCAACAGGCGGCGCGCGTCGAAACCCTCGGCTGCGACGTCATCGACGGTGAGCACCGCCATGATCCATCCGGGGACGTTCCTGTTGTGCAGCGGCACGCGCACACGGGCACCGACGACCGCCTTTGCGGCAAAGTGATCGGGAATGAGGTAGTCGAACCACCGGTCGACACCGGTGACGTCGACGACTACTCGGGCGACCGAGTCGCTCAGAGTCCCACTTTCTTCGTGAACTCGGCGAGACGCGAGGTCTGCTCCCACGTGAAACCGCTGCCGGTGCGACCGAAGTGGCCGTAGGCGGCGGTCTGACGGAAGATCGGACGCTTGAGGTCGAGGTCACGAAGGATGGCCGCGGGGCGCAGGTCGAACGTTTCGCGCACTGCGCGCTCGATGACCAACTCGTCGACAACGTTCGTGCCGAAAGTGTCGACGAGGATGCTGATCGGCTGCGCCATGCCGATGGCGTACGCCACCTGCACCTCGCAACGACGCGCGGCACCCGATGCAACGACGTGCTTGGCGACCCAACGTGCGGCGTAGGCAGCGGAACGGTCGACCTTCGACGGGTCCTTGCCGCTGAATGCGCCGCCGCCGTGGCGACCCATGCCGCCGTAGGTGTCGACGATGATCTTTCGTCCCGTGAGACCGGTGTCAGCGTGCGGTCCACCCTTGACGAATTCGCCCGTCGGGTTGACGTACACGGCGTAGTCGTCGTTGGCGAACTGCTCGGGCACCGTCGGTCGGATGACCTGCTCGATGAGATCGGGACGGATGACGGTGTCGCGGTTGATGCCGTCGGCGTGCTGCGTGCTGATGAGCACCGTGCGCAGGCGAACGGGGCGACCGTCCTCGTAATCGAACGTGACCTGGGTCTTGCCGTCGGGTCGCAGGTACGGGATGGCACCCGACTTGCGCACTTCGGCGAGTTGCTCGGCGAGTCGGTGTGCGAGATGGATCGGCAGCGGCATGAGCTCGGGGGTCTCGTCGCAGGCGTAACCGAACATCATTCCCTGGTCGCCCGCGCCCTGGGCGTTGAGGCGGTCTTCACCGCTCTTGCCGGCGCGCACTTCCTCGCTGACGTCGACACCCTTGGCGATGTCGGGCGACTGCTCGTCGATGCTGATGATGACACCGCACGTGTTGCCGTCGAAGCCGTACGCGGCGTTGTCGTAACCGATGTCCTTGATCACCGAACGGGCGAGCTTCGGAATGTCGACGTACGCGCTCGTCGTGATTTCACCGGCGACGACGCACAAGCCGGTCGTCAGCAGCGTTTCGCATGCGACACGACCCTGCGGGTCCTCGGCGAGGATCGCATCGAGAACCGCATCCGACACCTGGTCGGCCATCTTGTCCGGGTGACCCTCCGTCACGCTCTCGGAGGTGAAGGTGTACGAACGCGTCATTGCGCGTCCGCCTCGGCCTCCATTGCGGCTGCATCGGCAGCTGCCTGCTCCTCGGCGAGACGCGCAGCCTCGGCCTCGGCGAGCAATTCTTCGACCGACTTCGCGATGTAGCGGACCTTGTCGGCGGCGATCTCCTCGAACGCGATCGACAGCGGCTTCGTGCTCACCGACGTGACGCTCGGGGGTACGAGCCCACCCGTTTGGAGATTCTGGTAGTACTCGGTGATTTCCAGTGCGCGACGCGACGCCAGGGTGACCAGGCTGAACTTGGAGTGCGTGCGCTCCATGAGGTTCTCCACGGCGGGATTCATCATGGTCGTGTTCTTGGGCCTGCTCACGGGTGCTCCTTCTTGTTTGCGGATGATCGACGGCCAACTCACGGTCCGTCGAGCCGCTCGAATGGTCGAGTCTAGCCGCGGTCCCGACGGGCCGATTCGACGATTCGCAGCATCTCCTCGACCGTTGCACCGAGGTCGTCGTTGACGAGGACGTGATCGGCAAGGGCACGACCGACGGGCTCCTCTTCTTCGGCCTTGCGCAGGCGCTGATCGACCTTGTTCGCCTCGTCGCCCCGCGCATGCAGGCGGGCCCGTTGCTCGTCGCGCGAGGGCGGCAGCACGAAGATGAGCACGGCGTCGCGACGGTACGCCTTCACTTGGCGTGCGCCGTCGACTTCGATCTCGAGAACGATGTCGCGTCCCTCGGGTGGTACGGGCAGCGGCGTGCCGTAGTAGTTGCCGAGGAAGTTCGTCCACTCGAGGAACCCACCGGCGTCGATCTTGCGTTCGAACTCCTCGCGCGTGACGAAGGTGTACGCATCGACTGCCTCGCCGGGGCGTCGCTCGCGGGTCGTCCACGAACGGCTGAGCCACAGTCGCGGATCGCCGGCGACGAGGCGCTCGACGATCGTGCTCTTGCCGACGCCACCGGGACCGGAGATGACGAAGACGAGTGGCGCGCTCATCGCAGTGCCCCGAGGAGTGCGTCGCGCACGTCGACGCCGAGATCGGCGCACCGGCATCGCGGCGGCACACCGAGCTCGGCGAGCAGGCGCCGTCCGCGCACCTTGCCGACACCCGGCACCGCCTCGACGAGCTTCGTCACGTAACACGCCGCCACGTCGCGACGAGTGGCCGCAAGAGCGAGCGCGTCGGCAAGGGAAAGGAAACCGGCAGCAACCCGGGCAACGACGTCTTCGCGTGCCGCACGCACGCCGCGCAGATCCTCGAGGACCTGCGCGCGCAACGACATGTCCCAATTCTAGTGATCACCACCACGTGCAGCCCCGTCGCGACGCGTCAGCGGTGCGCGCTCGAGATGACGTCGCCCCAGCTCGAGAGGTTGCGGCGGCGCATCTCGTCGAGCAGCCCGTCGACCACGTGCACGGCGGCGCGGGGGTCGGCGAAGTGCGCGGTTCCCACCTGCACGGCGTTCGCACCGGCCATCAGCATCGCGAGTGCATCGCGACCGGTGGCGATGCCGCCCGCACCGATGATGTCGACGTCGGGCAGCGCGGCGCGCACGTCGTACACGCAACGCAGCGCGAGCGGATGGATCGCGCGTCCCGAGACGCCTCCTCCCCCGTTGCCGAGAGCTGCCCGACCGGTGTCGACGTCGATGACGAGCCCGAGGAACGTGTTCGCGACGACGAGTGCCGCAGCGCCGGCGGCAGTGACCGCCGCGGCGACGTCGACGATGCGGTGGGTGTTCGGGCTCAACTTCGCCCACAGCGGAGCGTCGAGGCACGGCCGCACCGCCGCGATGACGTCGGCGGCGAGAACGGGATCGTGGGCGAACATGTCACGACCGTGGTCGAGGTTCGGGCACGACAGGTTCACTTCGACGGCCGCGATGCGCGACGCCACCGGCGCGAGCACGCGTGCCGCGTCGGCGAACTCTTCGGTGCGCCGACCCCAGATGCTCACGACGACCGTCGCGCCGGCACGTTCGAGACGCGGCAGCGATTCGGCGATCCACGCAGCGACTCCGGGACCCTGGAGTCCGACGGCATTGATCATTCCCATCGGAGTCGGATGCACGCGAGGTGCGGGGTTGCCCTCCCACTCGTAGCCGGCGAGCGACTTCACGACGAACGCACCGAGTTGCCCCATGTCGACGTACGCGGCGAGTTCGTCACCGAAACCGGCCGTGCCGGCGGCATTCATTACGGGGTTGCGCAGTGTGACGCCACCGACCACCGTCGACGGAAACGCGACGTTGGAGCCGACGGGATTACGCATCAGGGTCGGCCGTGGTATTCCTGCAAACTGCGGATCGTCATCGGTCGCTCGGCTCGTTCACGCACGCCGCGGGCGGCGGCGCGCGCTGCGCGCAACGTCGTGACGAGGGCGACACCCTTCACGTTCGACGCCTTGCGGATGGCCTCACCGTCGCGATGAGTACCCCGCGCCTGCGGAGTGTTGACGACGAAGTGGATGTCACCCGATTCGATGAGCCGTACCGCATCGTCGGTCGCCTCGCGCCCGTCACCACCGCGCTCGGACACCTTGCCGACCACTCGCTGCACCTCGACTCCCGCGGCGCGCAACGCATCGGCCGTTCCCTTCGTCGCAACGATGACGAATCCCGCTGCGGTGAGCTCGCGCGCAACGTCGATGCCACCGGGCTTGTCCCGATCGTTGAACGACAGGAACACCGTGCCCGATTCGGGGAGGTCGGTGAAGGCCGCCGTCTGGGCCTTGAGAAACGCCCGCCCAAACGTCATGTCGATGCCCATCACTTCGCCGGTCGACCGCATCTCCGGTCCGAGCGAGGCATCGACCTCGGGGAATCGCTGGAACGGAAGGACGGCTTCCTTCACCGACACGTGCCCCGTCGCCGGTGCACGCACGAGACCCTCGTCGCGCAAACGTGCAAGCGACGCGCCGAGCATGACGCGACTGGCGACCATAGCGAGCGGCACACCCGTCGCCTTTGCGACGAACGGCACCGTTCGGCTGGCACGTGGGTTCGCTTCGATGACGAACACGCGACCATCCGACACCGCGAACTGAACATTGATGAGCCCGACGACCTCGAGCGCACCGGCGATGCGGCGCACCGCATCTTCGATCCGTGCGAGAACGTCGGCCGAGAGGGTTTGAGTCGGCAGCGCGCATGCCGAGTCACCGCTGTGCACACCGGCCTCCTCGACGTGCTCCATCACGCCGCCGATGAGCACCTCGCCACCCGCGTCACGAATCGCATCGACGTCGACCTCGGTGGCGTCCTGGAGGAAGCGGTCGATGAGCACCGGACGCGCAGCAGACAGTCCTCCCTCGCGACCGAGCGAACCGAAAGCACTCAGCTCTTCCATCGCCCGCGCGAGATGATCGTCGTCGTGCACGATCTGCATCGCGCGCCCGCCGAGCACGTAACTCGGCCGCACGAGCACCGGATAGCCGATACGTGCCGTGATTGCACGTGCACCGGCGACATCGACGGCGGTGCCGCCGGGTGGCTGTTCGAGCCCCAATCGTTCGCACAAATCCGACCAACGCGCCCGGTCCTCGGCAATATCGATCGATGCCGGCGACGTACCGGCGACGAGTTCGGGGGGAATGACACCGGCAAGCTTCAGCGGCGTCTGTCCGCCGAGCGACACGATGACCTTCGGTGCGCGGCCACCCGAGGCGGCGGTTTCGGCGGCGATGACGTTGAGCACGTCCTCGCGGGTGAGCGGCTCGAAGTACAGACGGTCGGACGTGTCGTAGTCGGTCGACACCGTCTCGGGGTTGCAGTTGAGCATGACGGTCTCGTAGCCGGCGGCGCGCAGTGCGAAGCTCGCGTGCACGCAGCAGTAGTCGAACTCGATTCCCTGGCCGATGCGGTTCGGGCCGCTGCCGAGGATGATGACGCGCTGCGCATCGGAGTGACGCACCTCGCTCTCGTCCTCCCACGTCGAGTAGAAGTACGGCGTCTGCGCGGAGAACTCGGCACTGCACGTGTCGACCGACTTGTACGTCGGAAACACGCCGGCGGCTTCGCGCATCGAGCGCACCGCATCTTCGTCGGTACCCCACAGGTGGGCGAGCTGGGCATCGGAAAAGCCGAGGCGCTTCGCCCGGCGCCAGTCGCGCTTCGTGAGCTCGACGGGGCGACGCTGCGCCAACTCGGCACGGTGCTCGACGATGAGTTGCATCTGGTCGCAGAACCACGGATCGACGTGCGAGCGCTCGTGCACCGTCGCCGCGGAAATGCCGCGACGCAGGCACTCCCCGATCTGGAAGATCCGCTCGGGCGAGGGACGCGAGATCGCCGCGAGCAGGTCGGCATCGGACATCGCGCGCAGTTCCTCCTCGGCGGGATCGCAGTTGAGACCGAGCCGACCCCGCTCGAGCGAACGCAGCGCCTTTTGCAGGCTCTCGGGGAACGTACGCCCGATCGCCATGACCTCGCCGACGCTGCGCATCTGCGTGCCGAGTTCGTCGCTCGCACCGGCGAACTTCTCGAAGGCCCACCGCGGCACCTTCGTGACGACGTAGTCGATCGTCGGCTCGAAACTCGCCGGCGTCATCTTCGTGATGTCGTTGGGGATCTCGTCGAGCGTGTAGCCGACGGCGAGCTTCGCGGCGATCTTCGCAATGGGGAAACCGGTCGCCTTCGACGCGAGCGCCGACGACCGCGACACGCGCGGGTTCATCTCGATGACGACCTGTTCACCGGTGCCGGGGTTCACCGCGAACTGCACGTTGGAGCCACCCGTCTCGACACCGACACGTCGGATGCAGGCGAGGGCCGCGTCGCGCATCGTCTGGTACTCGACGTCGGACAGCGTCATTGCGGGCGCGACGGTGATCGAGTCACCGGTGTGCACGCCCATCGCGTCGACGTTCTCGATCGAGCAGATGATGACGCAGTTGTCGGCACGGTCGCGCATCACCTCGAGCTCGTACTCCTTCCATCCGACGATCGAGGTCTCGATGAGCACCTCGCTGATCGGACTCGCAGCGATTCCGTTGGCGACGACGCGCTCGAACTCCTCCATCGTCGAGGCGATGCCGGTGCCGCGACCGCCGAGGATGTACGCGGGACGGATGATGACGGGCAAACCGATGTCGGCGAGCACGTCGTGCGCCTCGTCCATCGTGTGCGCGACTCCCGACCGTGGTACGCCCAGCCCGATCTCGATCATCGCCGCCTTGAACTTCTCGCGATCCTCGGCCGTCGAGATCGCCTCGGCGTTTGCGCCGATGAGTTCGGGCGTGCCGGGCACGCCGACGAGACCGCGTTCGTGCAGCGCCATGGCGAGGTTGAGTGCCGTCTGGCCGCCGAGGGTCGGCAGCACGGCATCGGGGCGCTCGCGTTCGATGATCGCCGCAAGCACCTCGACGGTGAGCGGCTCGATGTAGGTGCGATCGGCGAAGTCGGGGTCGGTCATGATCGTCGCCGGATTCGAATTGGCGAGCACGACGCGGTAACCCTCTTCGCGCAGCACGCGGCACGCCTGGGTGCCCGAGTAATCGAACTCGCACGCCTGACCGATGACGATCGGTCCCGAGCCGATGACGAGGATCGTCGAGATGTCGTTGCGCCTCGGCACGGTTACCTGCCTGTTCCGTTCGTCGCCATCAACGCGGCGAAACGATCGAAGAGATACCGACTGTCGTGCGGACCGGGCCCGGCTTCGGGATGATGCTGCACCGAGAAGGCGTTGCCGCGCAGCGCACGGATCCCCTCGATCGTCCCGTCGTTGAGGTTCACGTGCGTCACTTCGGCGAGTCCGGCGAGCGACGTCTCGTCGACGCAGAAGTTGTGGTTCTGGCTGGTGATCTCGACGCGCCCCGTCTCGAGATCGCGCACGGGATGATTCGCCCCGTGGTGGCCGAAGGGCAGCTTGTAGGTGCGCGCGCCGAGGGCGAGCGACAGCAACTGGTGACCGAGGCAGATACCGAACGTCGGCACGCCGGCGTCGAGCAGTTCGCGGATGTTGTCCACCGCGCCCTCGACGCATTCGGGGTCACCGGGACCGTTCGAGAGAAAGACACCGTCGGGTCGCATCGCGAGCACCTCGCGCGCCGGGGTGTGCGCCGGCACCACCGTGACGTGTGCGATGTCGGCGAGGCAGCGCACGATGGTGCGCTTCATGCCGAAGTCGTAGGCGACGACCCGCGGCACGTCGTTGCCACGCAAAGTCGACGCGACGTCGTACGACCGTTCGGTCGTCACCTCGGCGACGAGGTTTCGTCCGGCGGTTCCGACCTCGTTGCATGCCGCAGCGAGCAGCGACGCCTCGTCGGCCGCGCCGAATGCACCGCTCATCGCCCCGCCGTCGCGCAGTATGCGCGTGAGACGACGCGTATCGATGCCGGCAATCCCCATGAGCGACCGCGCCGCGAGGAACTCGGCGAGGGACGACTCGCTGCGCCAGTTGCTGCGCAGGCGCGCGTCTTCGCGCAACACGACACCGCGGGCGAACACGCGCGCCGATTCGTCGTCGTCACCCGTCGTTCCGTAGTTGCCGATGTGCGGCGTCGTGAACGTGACGATCTGGCCGGCGTAACTCGGATCGGTGAGCACCTCTTGATATCCGGTGAGCCCCGTGTGGAAGACGACTTCACCCGAGCACACCCGACCCGGTGCCACCGCACCGATGACGTCGCCCTCGAACACGCTGCCATCGCGCAGGACGAGGGCACCACCCACCGGGTTCGTCATCGCAGCGCCTCGCCGCCGCGCACCGTGAAGCGACCCTCGAAGATCGTGTGTCGCACGCGACCGCGCAGGTTCATGCCGACGAACGGAGTGTTGCGACTCTTGCTCGCGAGCTCGTCGGGCGACACCTGCCAGGTTGCCTGCGGATCGAACACGACGAGGTTCGCCGGCGAACCGGCCGTGACCGGTCGACCGTGGCGCTCGTCGATACCCGCGATGCGTGCGGGGTTCACCGACATGATCCGCACGAGATGACCGAGATCGACGTCGAGCACGGCGAGCGCAACGCCGAGCGCCGTTTCGACACCGAGCATTCCCGGCGGCGCCTGGTCGAGCGAGAGCTCCTTGTCGCGGCGCGGGTGGGGGGCGTGGTCGGTGGCGATCGCGTCGATCGTTCCGTCGCGAACACCCTCGCGCAACGCGGCGATGTCGGCGGGCGAACGCAGCGGTGGATTCACCTTGTACACGGAGTCGAACGTCGCGAGCCGGGTTTCGTCGAGCGAGAGATGGTGCGGCGTCACCTCGGCGGTGACGGGCAGGCCGTCGCGCTTCGCGGCACGGACGAGCTCGACGCTGCGTGCGGTGGAGAGATGGAGCAGGTGGATCCGTGCACCGGTGAGACGCGACAGCTCGATGTCGCGGAACACCATGAGCTCCTCTGCGATCGCCGGCCACCCGGGCAGTCCGAGCGACGTGCAGCATTCGCACTCGTTCATCACCGCACCGGCGGTGAGCGTGGATACTTCGCAGTGCTGCGCCAACGTGATGCCGAGTCCGCGCCCGTACTCCATGGCCCGGCGCATGAGCATCTCGTCCTGCACGCCGTTGCCGTCGTCGGTGAAGATCCGCACGCCCGCAGCGGCGAGTTCGGCGAGCGGGGCGAGTGCCTCGCCGCGCCGACCGACGGTGATGCAACCGCTGGGAACGACCTCGACGAGCCCGGCACGGCGACCCTGCTCGCGCACGAAGTCGACGACGGCGACGCTGTCCTGCGCGGGATCCGTGTTCGGCATCGCGACGACCGCGGTGTAGCCACCCTTCGCCGCGGCGCGACTTCCCGTCTCGATCGTCTCGGCCTCTTCCTTGCCCGGCTCGCGAAGATGCGTGTGCAGGTCGACGAAGCCCGGGGCGACGACGCAGCCGGTCACGTCGACGACGTCGTCGCCGGGCGCCGCCGTCACCGTGTCGGCGACCTCGACGATGCGACCGTCGTGCAGCACGACGTCGGCGCGACGATCCTGTGCGCCGTCGACGACACGTCCGCCGACGAGGACGATGCGCTCGCCCATCACGCCACCTCACCGAGCGACGCGCTCGACGACTCGCCCACGAGGAGGTCGTAGAGCACGGCCATGCGCACGGCGACGCCGTTTGCGACCTGGCGGTGGATGAGGGAATTCGGCAGCGCGGTCGGATCGACGAGCATCTCGACTCCCCTGTTCATCGGACCGGGATGCATGATCACCGCACCTTCGGGGAGACGGGCGACTCGGCGGGCATCCAGACCAAAATACGTGGCGTACTCGCGCAGGTTCGGCACGTGCCCTTGTGTCATGCGCTCGCTCTGCAGTCGCAGCATGTACAGCACGTCGGTGCGACCGATGACGTCGTCGAGTCGGTGCGCCACCTCGACCGGCCAGTGACCGATGTCGGGGGGAAGCAGCGTCGGCGGGGCGACGAGCACGACCTTCGCCCCGAGCATCGTGAACGCCGCGATGTTGCTCCGGGCGACGCGACTGTGCTTCACGTCGCCGACGATGGTGAGCGTGAGCCCGTCGAAGCGGTCGCGCTGCAATGCTTCGCGCACCGTGTAGCAGTCGACGAGCGCCTGCGTCGGATGCTCGTGCCAACCGTCCCCGGCGTTGACGATCGCCGCGTTCGTCCATTGCCGGATCTGCCACGGCACCCCGCTCGACTTGTGCCGCACGACGAAAGCGTCGACTCCCATGTCGGTGATCGTCTCGATCGTGTCGCGCAGACTCTCACCCTTGTTCACGCTCGACGTCGACACGCTGAACGACATCGTGTCGGCGGAGAGTCGCTTGGCCGCCGTCTCGAACGACAGCCGCGTGCGGGTGGAGTCCTCGTAGAAGAGGCTGACGACGGTGCGTCCGCGCAGGGCCGGAACCTTGGGAACCGGGCGTGAATTCACCTCGACCATGTGGTCGGTGAGCGCGAGCAGACGCACGAGCCCGTCGTGGCCGAGCTCGCCGATGCCGAGGAGGTGTCGCATCGCGCTCATGACCCGACCTCGACGGTGACGCCGTCACGGGTTGCCGACACGTCGTCGCGCCGGTGCGTCGGCAGATTCTTGCCGACGTAATCGGGACGGATCGGCAACTCACGGTGTCCGCGGTCGACGAGCACGGCGAGCTGCACCGCCCGCGGTCGCCCGTAGGTGTTCAGCCCCTCGAGTGCGGCGCGCACGGTGCGCCCGGTGTACAGGACGTCGTCGACGAGCACGACGATCGCATCGTCGATCGGTGCGTCGATGCGGCTGATGGCTCCGGGAACGATCGGACGCAGACCGACGTCGTCGCGGTGCATGCTCACGTCGATCATGCCGACGGGAATCGCATAGGTCGGATCGATGACTCCGAGAGCCGCGCGGAGGTCCTCGGCGAGCCACGCACCGCCGCGCTGCAGACCGACGATGACGACACCGTCGAGACCGGAGTGACGCTCGACGATCTCGTGGGCAATTCGGGTGACGGCCCGGGCCACGTCCGACCGTGACATCACTTGTGTCGTCTGCGTGCGCGACGAAGCCATCGTTCTCCTCCGTTCGGGCCTCACGGGACCCGTTTGACGGTGCCACCCAGAGTAGCGCCGGTCAACCGCCGGGCACGAGTCGGCGGTACAGCGCCCACCACTCGTTGCCGAAGACGATCTCGAAATCGCCGCGTTCACGTTCCCACACTGCAGCGAGTTCGTCGTCGAGTTCGACCGGGAGAACGACGTGGGTGACGTCGTCGACGAAGTCGAGTCGATCACCGCGCGCGAACGGATCCATTCCGTAGAGCAGGCGCTCGAACGGCACCGGGAAGAGATAGATGCGCTCGCGACGCGCGAGGTGGGCCGTGAGTCCGTGCCATGCACTGACGACGGCATCGGCGGGAACCCGGCGCACGACCTCCCGGGCGGCGACGGCCGGTGGCGATGCGGCGGAGTACGCCGGCGCGTCGATACGCATGCCCGGCAGCGGCGACCACACCCACGCCGATGCGACCGCACACGTCGCGACGAGAACTGCGAGAACGCGTCGTCGGCGCGGCTCGATGCGGGTGATCGACCACACTGCGCCGAGGGCGACGAGCGGCACGAGTTGCACCGAGTAGTGGTACTCGATCTGCGACTGGTACCAGAACGTGCTGAGCAGGTTGACGCCGAGCGGCGCAGCGGCGATCGCGGCGATGCCCGGACGCAGCAACGCGACGAATCCCACCGGAACGAGCACCTGCAGGAGGTACAGCGGTCGCTCCCCCGACAGGAGATGACCGACGAACTCGTGCGGACGCGTGAGTGCAGTGGTGACGAGGCCCGACCAGCCGCCGAACGGAAGTCGCCACTCGTTGCGGAATGGAACGCCATTGATCGCCGGCATCACCGCCCACAACAGCAGCACCATCACCCACACGGCCGCGACCGCCGTGACGATGCCGCGGCGCCGGTCGATGCGCAGTGCGACCCACACTCCGATACCGGCGACGACGAGCGCAGCATCCTCCTTCGTGGCGAGGATCGCGAGCACAGCCGCGGCGAACCACCCCCACCTCGTCGAGAGTGCCGACCACACGGCGAGTGCGATGAGCGGGGCGAGGAACGCATCGGGATGGAAGTTCTCGAGCGCCGTCCACGACAACGCGGGATGGAACAGATACGCGACGACGGCAACGAGCGCGAGCGGCTCGCCCGCGCCCATGCGCCGCGCCGCCAACCATGTCGGCCACGCGCCGATGGCGAGCGCGACGGACTGCACGACGAAGAGCACGCCCGTCCCGGCGCCGAGCCAGTACAGCGGCACGAGCGGCAGGAGGATGAACGACGTGTGGTCACCGAAGAGGTTGCGACCCATGAGCGTGACGAAGGGTTCGCGACCGCGCGACAACAACCACACGCCCTGGTCGTAGAGACCGAAGTCGTATGCGGAGGTGCCGATGCCCCTGTGCACGGTCACGGTGTACGCGGTCGCCCACGTCGCCCACAGGACACCGAGTGCGATGGCCACCGCACGCCACGGCGACACGTCGCGAACCGACGCAACGAGATCCGACGCTCGACGCCGCAGCGGGCCCGCCATGGGCCCATTCTGTCTCAGCGAGCGGAGTCGCGAACGCGGGATGCGATCGCGGAGAGCACACCGTTGACGAAGGCACCCGAGTTGTCGGTACTGAAGCGCTTCGCGAGGGTGACGGCTTCGTCGATGACGACGGCGACGGGAACCTCGGGACGGCGCAGCAACTCGAACGTCGCCATGCGCAGGATCGAGCGATCGATCGTCGGCATGCGGTGCAACGGCCACGAATGCGACGCGTCGGAGACGATCTCGTCGATGCGCACGATCTCGGCGGTCGTCCCGGCGATGAGTTGTTTCGTGAGGTCGTCGAACGGAACGACGATCGCCGCCATCACTTCGTCGGGCGTGATTCCCCGGATGTCGGCCTCGTACAGCACGTTCATCGCCCGTTCACGGGCATCGCTGCGCGGATCGAAATCGACGCCCCAGTCGGCGTCGTCGTTGGCGCCGCGCGGCGGCACGCTCGGAACGTCGGTCACGTCGACGTTCAGGCGCGGGTGATGTAGTCGCCCGTGCGCGTGTCGACCTTGACACGATCACCGACGTTGACGAACAGCGGAACCTGGATGACCTTGCCGGTTTGCAGCGTCGCGGGCTTGCGCGCACCGGAGACACGGTCACCCTGGACACCGGGCTCGGTCTGCGTGATCTCGAGTTCGACCGAGGCGGCGATGTCGACGCTGACGATCTCGTCGTTGTGCGTGGCGATGATCGCCTTCATGCCCTCGATCATGTAGTCGGCGGCATCGCCGAGCGCGACGGGCTTCACGTTGATCTGCTCGTACGACTCGGTGTCCATGAAGACGTAGTCGTCGCCCTCCTTGTAGAGGAACTGCATGTCGCGACGGTCGAGGATGGCCTGCTCGACGCGCACACCGGCGTTGAAGGTGCGCTCGATGACGGCACCGGTGCGCAGGTTGCGCAACTTCGTGCGCACGAAGGCCCCGCCCTTGCCCGGCTTCACGTGCTGGAATTCGACGACGTTGAAGAGCCCCTTGTCGAGCTCGAGCGTGATGCCGTTCCTCAGGTCGTTGGTCGTAATTGCAGGCACGAGAGATCCTTGTCTGTTGATGTGAGAATGCGACAACCGTCGTCGGTGACCACCACGAGGTCCTCGATGCGCACGCCGCCGAGGCCTTCACGATACGCCCCGGGCTCGACGGTCACCACCTCACCGGTGCGCAGGGGTTCGTCGGCGGCGGTTCGCACCCACGGCATCTCGTGGATCTGCAATCCGACACCGTGACCGGTGCTGTGCACGAACAACTCGGCGAGTCCGGCGTCGCGCAATGCATCGCGGCACACGCGATCGACGTCACCCGCGGTGACACCGGCGCGCACGGCAGCGAGGCCGGCGAGCTGCGCGCGCGCCACTTCGCGGGTCATCCGCGCAAGCTCCGGATCGACGTCACCGACGAGGTACGTCCGGGTCATGTCGGAGTGGTAGCCGTCGACGAGTGCACCGACGTCGATGACGACGCTGTCCCCCTCGACGATGCGGTGGTCACCGGGGCGATGGTGCGGTCGGGCGGCATTCGGACCCGCGGCGACGATCGTGTCGTAGCTCGGACCATCGGCACCGTGGCGGCGCATGCGGTATTCGAGTTCGTCGCGCACGTCGCGTTCGGTCGGACGCTCGACGAGCATCGGCACGCATTCGGCGAGGGCACGGTCGGCACAGAGTGCAGCGAACGCCATGCGTTCGATCTCGGCGTCGCTCTTCTGCCGGCGCAGTGCGGGCACGACCCCCGGCACGGCAACGAGTTCGGAGTTGATCGCGGCGCGCCAACCGTCGAACGCCGCCATCGTCACTTCGGCGGGGTCGTACGCGATCGTCGACGCGCTGCGCGTGGCATCGGTGAGGGCGTCTTTCAGTGCGGCGGCACTGCGTGCTTCGACGACCGTGACGGCGGCTGCACTGCGTGCCGCCTGGTCGCGGGCCTGTTCGCCGTATCGCCCGTCGGTGATGAACACCATGTCGTCGGGGCGCAAGACGAGCGTGCCGGCCGATCCGGTGAAGCCGGTGAGCCAACGCACGTTGTTGAGATCGGCGACGAGGAGCACAGACGGCGCACCGCGCCGCGCGAGTTCGTCGCGCACGCGGACGTCGCGACCGGCGACGAGCAGCGGCGACAGCGTGCCCGTCATGGTTCAGCGCGAGCCGGAGGCGAGGTGACGCACGAGTGCGTCGAGCGCGACGAGATACGACGACGCACCGAATCCGGCGACGCTGCCGATGACGACGGGTGCGAGCACGCTGACGTGGCGCCACGGCTCGCGGGACGCCGGGTTCGAAATGTGCACCTCGACGGCCGGGACCTTCACCGACGAGAGGGCGTCGTGCAGGCTCCAGGCAAAGTGGGTGAACGCGCCGGGGTTGACGAGAATGCCCCTCGCCGTCGCAGCCGCGTGGACGGCGTCGACCATGTCACCGAGTGCATTCGTCTGGACCGAACGCGCGGTGAAACCCGCCGCGCGGGCGGCAGCGGCGATCTGCGCGTCGATGTCGGCGAGCGTCGTCGTGCCGTACACGTTCGGCTCGCGGGTGCCGAGCAGGTTGAGATTCGGGCCGTGGAGCACCACGATTTCGGCCGCCGACATGGCCTTCAGGGTACTCACATCGCCGCGAGGGCAACCGTCACCGCGTCGTGCGGAACGTCGCTCACCACTTCGACTCCGCGCGGTCCGTCGAGCACGAACGTGAGACCGTCGAGGGCCTTCTTGTCGCGACCCATGACGGCGACGAGTTCGTCGTGCGACGCACCCGACGGCAGCTGGACCAACAGTCCGTAGTGGTCGACGATGACGTCGTGATGTCGCGCAACCCGCGCATCGTCGATGCGTCCGAGCACCCGGGCGAGCCGCGCCGCGTACATGAGTCCGATGGCCACCGCTTCACCGTGGGCGAGATCGTGGTCGGTCGTCGTCTCGAGCGCATGCGCGAGCGTGTGGCCGTAGTTGAGCAGCGCCCGCCGACCCGATTCGCGCTCGTCGGCGCCGACGATGTCGGCCTTGATCCGCACGCATCGCGCAATGCGGCTCGCCGAATCCATCGCCAGAAGATCGTCACCGGTGAGGAAGTGGTACTTCGCCATTTCGCCGTTGCCGCACCGCACCTCGCGCTCGGGCAGGGTCGCGAGTGCGTCGAGGTCGCACACGACTCCGCGCGGCTGCCAGAAGGCGCCGACGAGGTTCTTTCCCTCGGCGATGTTCACGCCGGTCTTGCCGCCGATTGCCGCATCGACCATGCCGACGAGAGTCGTCGCGACGTGGACGACGGCCGTGCCGCGGTGCCACGATGCGGCAGCGAAGCCGGCAACGTCGGTGACCATCCCGCCGCCGACACCGACGATGACGTCGTTGCGCGTGATGCCGGCACGGGCGAAGTCGCGCGACAGTGCCTCGATCGTTGCGAGCGACTTGTGCGCCTCACCGTCGCCGATGACGTGCACCGACACGCTGCGCCCGGCTGCGACGATCGGCGCCACGTCGAGCGGTACGCCGCGCTGGGTGACGATCGCGACCCGTCGCGCCGATGCGGGCAACATCCCCGGCAGCGCTGCCACCGCACCGTGTCCGACGACGACGTCGTACGAACGCTCGCCGAGCTCGACCCGCTCCGTCACCGTTCCGCCTGCGCCGTTGTCGGCCATGTCAGCGCCGATCCCAGTGTGACGATGCCGCAGCCGTCGCGATGTCGACGATGCGGGCAACGACGTCGTCGATGCCGAGTTCGGCGACGTCGATGTCGTGGGTGGCGACGCTGCGATAGATGCTCTCCCGCTCCCCTGCGAGCGCAACGAGTCGCGCCAGCGGATCGCCGGCGAGCAACGGTCGCGACGCGTCACCGGCAAGGCGCCGGGCGAGCACCGCGGGCTCGGCATGCAACCACACGACGGCATCGCAGTCGGCGAGTCGTTCGCGGTTCGATGGCGTCAACACCGCACCACCGCCGAGTGCCACCACACAGCCGACACTGCCCCGCCGGGTGACGTCCTGTCCGCCGAGCACGTCGGCGACGACGTCGGCTTCGATTGCACGGAATGCGGCTTCGCCGTCGGTGGCGAAGATGTCGGAGATCGCACGTGCGGTTCGCGCTTCGATGACCGCATCGACGTCGATGCACGTCCATCCGAGGGTTGCGGCGACTCGTGCCGCCACCGTCGACTTGCCGGTGCCCATCATTCCGACGAGTGCGATTCGGCGGACGGGATCGTCACTCGCGCGCGTCATGTCGCCGGGTCAGGTGGTGCGCAGGGACTCGGCGTACGTGGTCGCGTTGCGCACGAATTCGGCGAGCGAGTCGCCACCGAACTTGCGCTGCGCCTCGTCGGCGAGCACGAGTGCGACCATCGTCTCGGCGACGACACCGAGGGCGGGAACTGCGGTGACGTCGGTGCGCTCCTTGAAACTCACGGTCTCCTGTTTCGTCGCCATGTCGACCGTTGCGAGCGTGGGCCGGTTGAGCGTGGCGAGGGGCTTCATCGCCAGGCGCGCAACGAGCGGTTCGCCGGTCGTCATGCCACCCTCGGTTCCGCCTGCACGCATCGAATCACGGCGGTAGGTTCCGGCTGCATCGTCCCAGCGAATGGCGTCGTGGGCCTCGCTGCCCCGACGCCGCGCGACGTCGAAACCGTCGCCGATTTCGACACCCTTCACGGCCTGGATGCTCATGAGCGCCTGCGCAAGGAGTCCGTCGATCTTGCGATCCCAGTGCACGTGACTTCCGAGTCCGATCGGCACGCCGTATGCGAGAACTTCGACGATGCCACCGAGGCTGTCGCCGTCCTTCGCCGCCGCCTCGATCTCGGCGATCATCCGCGCCTCGGCATCGGGGTCGGCACAGCGCACCGGTGACTCGTCGATGCGGGCGAGATCCTCGGGCAACGGTCGCTGCGCGTCGGCGGATGCGGAACCGATGCCGACGACGTGCGAGATGATCGACACGCCGAGCGGTTTGAGCAGGGCCTTGGCCAGCGCACCGGCGGCGACGCGGGCGACGGTTTCGCGCGCACTCGCCCGCTCGAGCACGTCACGGGCGTCGTTGAAGCCGTACTTCTGCATTCCGGTGAGATCGGCGTGTCCGGGTCGCGGCTGGGTGAGCGGCTTCTTCGTCGCACCGGGATGCGGCGACATCTCCTCGTGCCACACGTCGCTGCGGAACCACTCGGTGTTCTTGATGAGGATCGACACGGGCGATCCGAGGGTGCGACCGTGGCGGATGCCGCCGAGCAACTCGATCTCGTCCTGCTCGAAGCGCTGCCGCGGACCGCGCCCGAAACCCAGGCGGCGGCGGGCCAATTCACCGGAAATGTCGCCGACCGTGATCGGCAGGTGCGCGGGAAGACCCTCGACGACCACCACCAGGGCCTGACCGTGACTTTCGCCGGCGGTCAGGTAGCGCAACATCGACGTCAGGCTATCGGTGACGTCGATCGAGCTCGTCGAGCGCTGCAGTGCGCATGACGTCGTGATCGGGACGACGACCGAGCCACAACTCCTGCTGCAGTGCCGCCTGCGCAACGAGCATCTCGAGTCCGTCGACGGCCCGCGCACCGATGTCGCGCGCGGCACGAAGGAGCGGCGTCTCGAGCGGGTGGTACACCGCATCGAGAATGACGAGCCCGGAATGCAGCGACTCGCGCGGCACGGGCATTTCGTCGGGAGCAACGCCGGTCATGCCGAGCGGTGTCGTGTTCACGAGCACGGTCGCCGTCGCGATGTCACCGACCGTGCCGTGACGGGTCGAACCGGCGGCGATCGACTCGCCGACGGCCACCGCGTCGGCCGCGCGCTCGGCACTGCGGTTGATGCACGTCACCCGCGCACCGTGCGCGACGCACGCGGCGATCACGGCGCGTGCGGTGGCACCGGCGCCGACGACGACCACGTGGTCGAGCGATGCACCGTGCCGCAACAGTGCCGCGACGCATCCCTCACCGTCGGTCGTGGCGCCGAGCAAGGTGCCGTCCTCGCGACGAATGATCGTGTTCACCGAGCGCACGGCGAGTGCCTCGACGGTGACCTCGTCGAGTGCGTCGATGACCCGCTCCTTGTAGGGCATCGTCACCGAGAGAGCGGTGACGCCGAGCACGCGAACCGCATCGATCGCCACGCGGGCATCGGTGTCGCCGATGTCGAATGCGACGTACACCCAATCGTCACCGTGGTGACGGAAGGCCGCGTTGTGGATGACCGGCGACAGGCTGTGCCGCACCGGCGAACCGATGACACCGGCGACGTTGGTCGTCGCGCGGGCACTCACGGCAGGATCCCGGCGGCGCGCGCCTCGTCGACACGCACCTGGTGCTGCTCGTACGTTGCCGAGAACACATGGCGACCCTCGGCATCGGCGAGTACGTAGAAGAGGTAGCGACACGGTTCGGAGCGGCGCTGTGCCGCGGTGCGCGAGGTGCAGATTTCGTCGCTCTCCGCCGGATCGGCTGCGGGGTTGAGCGCGGCGACGATCGCCGCTTCGCCGGGACTCGCGATCGGCGTCGGCGGCAATCCCTTGCGTCGGTAGAGGTTGTACGGCGAGTCGGCGTCGCGCACCTCGGAGAACGTCGCGCCGGCCGGTGCACCGTAGAACAACGCGGCATCGATCTGCAGTTCCATGTCGAGGGCGAGCCTGTTGTATATGACGCGCGAGACGAGTGCCCGCTCGTCGGCGACCTTCACCTCGCGCTCGATGAGCGAGGCGACGATGAGCACCTCGTACGGTGTCACTCCGAGTCGCGCGGCACCGGCCTCGATGTCGAGACGCAACGTGCGGTTGCGCATCTCGTTGAGCATCCGGTCGACGACGGAGCGCTCGTCTTCGTACGCGGCGACCTCGTACAGAGCGGGAAACAAGAGACCCTCGTACGAGGTGACGCCGTCGGGACGCCACGGTGCGGGCAAGGTGCCGTCGTCGAGCGCGGCAACGACGCCAGCCGCATCCATGTTCGGCACGTCGCGGGCGAGGCGTTGCGCGATCTGTGCGACGGTGAAACCTTCGGGAAGCACGACTTCGGTCACCGCGGCTGTCGACCCCTGCGCCACGACGTCATCTTGTGTCGCGTCGTCACCGACGATCGATGCCGTGCGCCACGCCGCCCACCCGATGAACAGCACCGCAAAGGCGGCGAGACCGACGAGGATCTGTCGCGACCAACGGCGCAGATCGGGGATCATTCCGTCGCGCTCGAAATCGCCGGACGCACGCGGTTCGTCCACCGCGGCGTCGCTCCGATCCACGTGGTCGTCGCGCGTCATCGCGACCCCGCACCGGGTCGGCCCGCGTCGAGCCACGACTGGAGCATGATCGTCGCTGCGACTTCGTCGACCTTGTCGCGACCCTTGCGCGAATCGACACCGAGGCGGCGCAACGACTCGTGGGCCTGCACCGTCGTCAACCGCTCGTCCCAGGTGTACACCGGCACGGACAGCGAATCACGCAGGCGCGCCACTTCGTCGAGGACGAGACGCGTCGAGTCGGTGACACGACCCGACAGCGCCCGAGGAAGTCCCACGACGACACAGTCTGCTGCGTATTCCCCGACGAGTGCCGCCACCTCCCGGTCAACTCCGTCACATCCCGCTCCGTCACGGTGCGCGCCGCGCAGGATGGTCGTCAGCGGAGTGGCCACCACCCCGCTCGGATCGCTCACCGCGACTCCGATGCGCCGCGACCCGAGATCGAGGCCGATGCAGCGCATCAATTGCGTGCGGCGGAGATGACCGATCGGGCGACGTCGAGAGCCGCGTCGAGAGCGGCGACGTTCTTGCCGCCGGCCGTGGCGATGTCACCCTTGCCGCCGCCACCGCCGCCGACGGTCTTTGCGGCGTCGCGAATGACGTCACCGGCCTTCACCGGCGAGTCCGGAGCAACCGCGGCGACGAGTGCGACACCGCCCGAATCGGCGACACCACCGAGAACGACGACCGTGACACCGGGAACGTCGCGCACGGCAACGGCGAGCTCGCGCAGTGCCGTCGGACTGAGACCGTCGACGCGTTCGACGACGACACCGTCGCGCGCGCCCGCGGCCATGTCCCGCGCCCGCGACGCAGCCTGGGCATGGCGCAGACGCTTCACTTCGTCCTCGAGACTCTTCACCTGTTCGCGGGTGCGCTCGACGGCGCACACGAGTTCGTCGGGCTTCGCGCCGAGCATGTCGGCTGCGACGGCGACGATGCGCGAGGTGTCGAGCATGTTCGCGATCGCACCGTCACCGGTGACCGCTTCGATGCGGCGCAGGTTCGAGCCGATCGAACCCTCGCTCACGATCTTGATCGGGCCGATGTCGCCGGTGGCCGAAACGTGGGTGCCGCCGCAGAACTCGAGCGAATGACCGGCCTCGAGTACGCGCACCGTGTCGCCGTACTTGTCACCGAAGAACGCGATCGCGCCCTTGTCGAGTGCCGCCTGCTTGCTCATCTCGGTCGCACTGACGGACTCGTTGGCGAGCACCTCGTGGTTGACCATTCGTTCGATGCGCTCGATCTCGTCACCGCTCACCGGTGCGTAGTGGCTGAAGTCGAAACGGAGTCGATCGGGGGCGACGAGCGAGCCCGCCTGCTTCACGTGCTCGCCGAGCACCTCTCGCAGCGCCCAGTGAAGGAGGTGAGTCGCGGTGTGGTTGCGCCGGGTCGCACGACGGGCGGCGACGTCGATGCGTGCACGCACGTCGCTGCCGACGGCGAAGGCACCCCGCGTGATGCGCACCGTGTGGCGGCGCAGGCCGGGAACCGCGAACGTCGTGTCGAGCACGACGGCAGCGGCGGCACCGGATTCGATGGTTCCGGTGTCCCCCACCTGTCCGCCGCTCTCGGCGTAGAACGGGCTCACGTCGAGGAAGATCTCGTGCACGAGCGATCCGTCGTCGTGGTCGAAGGGTCCGAGCACGGCGAGGACCTTCGCGTCGCATTCGTCGGTGTCGTAGCCGACGAAGGTCGTCGCTCCGCTGCGCTCGGCGAGCTGACGGTACGCATCCATGCGCGCCGGGTCGAGCTGCTCGTTCTTGCGCGCGTTCTTGCCGCGGATCTTCTGCTGCTGCATCTCGGCGTCGAAGCCCTCGACGTCGACGGCGACGTTGCGCTCGCCGGCGATTTCCTGGGTGAGCTCGAGCGGGAAGCCGTACGTGTCGTGGAGCATGAACGCCTTGGCGCCGTCGATGCGACTCGCCGACGCGGCGAACTCGTCCTCGAGGATGCCGAGGCCGGTGCGCAACGTTGCACGGAAACGCTCCTCCTCGCGGGCGAGGACGTCGACGATGAACGACGAGTTGGCGCGCAACTCGGGATACGCCGTGCCCATCACCTCGATGGCCGTCTCGACCATCTTCGGCATGACGAGCGTTTCGGTGCCGAGCAGGTAGGCGTGACGAACGGCGCGACGGATGATGCGCCGCAGCACGTAACCGCGACCCTCGTTCGACGGAAAGACGCCGTCGCCGACGAGCATCGTCGACGAGCGCGCGTGTTCGGCAAGTACCCGCAGGCTGAAACTCGGCTTGTGCTCGTAGTCGCCGACGACGTAGTCGGCGTTCGTCAGCGAGCGACCGGCGTCGATGAGCGGTGCGAGCACGTCGGTCTCCCACACCGAGTCGACGCCCTGCACGAGGGTGAGGATGCGCTCGAGTCCGGCACCGGTGTCGATCGACGGCTTGGGCAGCCGCGTGCGCGAACCGTCCTTGGCCTGGTCGTACTGCATGAACACGAGGTTCCAGAACTCGAGGAACCGGTCACCCTGCGGATCGTTGAGCGGGCCACCGTCGGGACCGAACGACGGACCGCGGTCGATGTGGATCTCCGAGCACGGACCGCACGGACCGGTGTCGCCCATCTGCCAGAAGTTGTCGGCGTCGCCGAGGCGCTGGATGCGTGACATCGGCACCCCGACCTGCTCGTGCCAGATCGCCTCGGCTTCGTCGTCGCTCTCGTGGACGGTGATCCACAAACGATCGCCGTCGAAGCCGAACACCTCGGTGACGAGCTCCCACGACCACGGGATCGCTTTCTCCTTGAAGTAGTCGCCGAAACTGAAGTTGCCGAGCATCTCGAAGAACACGAGGTGGCGCTTCGTGCGACCGACGTCGTCGAGGTCGTTGTGCTTGCCGCCCGCGCGCACGCACTTCTGCACGCTCACCGCGCGGCGGTACGGGGCGACCTCGTCACCGACGAAGTACGGCTTGAACGGCACCATGCCGGCCACCGTGAAGAGCAGCGTCTGGTCGAACGGAATGAGTGCGGCCGACGGAACGACCGAGTGTTCCTTGTCGCGGAAGTAGCCGGTGAACGCGTCGCGCAGCGAGTTCGCCGAGTGGAGTGCCGCCCGCGATGAAGGCATCGGTCAGGAGAACAGGTCGGAGGCGTCGGAATCCGTCGGACGCCCGCCCGTCACCTTGGCGACGACCTTGTCCTTCAGACCGAGGACGGTGTCGACGAACGCGTCGAGCGGATCGTCGGTGGACAGGCGCGATGCCGCCTCGGCGGCCTGTCGGCGCATGTAGCCGTAGCCGAACAAGGCGGTGACCGCACCGAGAAGGAACCAGAACAAACGTCGCAACATGACCCCGTCAGGGTATCGCTCGTCGAGCGCGAGTGCGATTTCGTGCGTGCTCGGGCGGCACCGAGGACGACCGTGCGGCAACGTTGCGGCCGGTGCGCGGCGGGGAGATCAGCGCTCGGGTGCGTACGACTGGCGCGATGCCCGCTGCGGATCGACGTGCGGCGACACGTAGCCCGCACCGTGACCGAGGGCGTCGGCACCCGGATAGTGCGCGTCGCGCAGGTGCATCGGCACCTCACCGGGACCGTCGCGACGCACGCTCTCGCGTGCATCCCAGATCGCGCGTGCGGCAGCGTCGTTCTTCGGGGCCGCGGCGAGGTAGCGCACGGCGTGCGACAGATTCAGCTGCGCCTCGGGAAGTCCGACGAACTCGACGGCGTGCGCGGCGGCGACGGCGACGAGGAGCGCCGTCGAATCGGCAATGCCGATGTCCTCGCTCGCGGCGATGACGAGTCGGCGGGCGATGAACCGCGGATCCTCCCCCGCTTCGAGCATCCGCGCGAGCCAGTACGTCGCCGCATCGGCATCGCTGCCGCGGATGCTCTTGATGAACGCCGACGTGACGTCGTAATGGTCGTCGCGACCGTAGCGGGCCGCACTCGCCGACAGCGCCGCTTCGACGTGGGCGAGTTCGATGCGCGGTTCGCTCGGCGTCGCGTGTCGCGCGAGTGCTGCGGACACCTCGAGTGCGGTGAGCGCCGCGCGCGCATCACCCGCCGACCGGCGCACGAGCAGTTCGAGTGCGTGGTCGTCGACACGCACCGACTCGGCCAGCGCGCCGCGACCCACCAACCGCGCGATCGCGTCGTCGTCGAGCGGTTCGAGTCGGAACAAGGTGCTGCGACTGCGCAACGGCGAGTTGACGGAGAAGTACGGGTTCTCCGTCGTTGCACCGATGAGCGCAATGACACCCTTCTCGACGGCCGGCAGCAACGCATCCTGCTGCGCCGTGGAGAAACGGTGGATTTCGTCGACGAAGATGATCGTTCCGCGTCCGTGCGCTCCGAGCCGATCGTGCGCCGCTTCGACGGCCGCGCGCACGTCCTTCACTCCGGCGGTGACCGCCGACAGGCGTTCGAAGTGGCGCTTCGTCGACACCGCGACGAGTTCGGCGAGCGTCGTCTTGCCGACGCCGGGAGGACCCCACAGGATCGTCGAGCCGAGTCGGTCGGATTCGATGAGTACGCGCAACGCGGCACCGCGAGCGAGAAGATGTTCCTGTCCGACGACGTCGTCGAGGGAACGCGGACGCATGCGCGCCGCGAGCGGTGCGCGACTGCGGAGTTGCTCCTCGACGGCGGCCGAAAAGAGATCGCCGCCCATGACGTGCGTCAGCCCGCTGCGGGAGGCGGCAGCGTGCGCAAGCCGAGTTCGGCGAGCTGCGTCGCTTCGACCGGGCCCGGCGCGCTCGTCATCGGGTCGCTCCCCGACTGCGTCTTCGGGAAGGCGATGACTTCACGGATGTTTTCTTCACCCGCGAGGATCGCTACGAGACGGTCGATGCCGAACGCGAATCCGCCGTGCGGCGGCGCGCCGTAGCGGAACGGCTGGAGGAAGAATCCGAACTTGCGGTCGGCGGTCGCATCGTCGATGCCGAGCTTGGCGAACACGCGGCGCTGCAGCTCCGGTTCGTGGATCCGGATCGAACCCGAGCCGAGCTCCCAGCCGTTGAGCACGAGGTCGTACGCAAGGGCGCGCACGTTCAGCGGATCGGCGTCGAGCTTGTCGATGTCGTCGGGATGCGGGTGACAGAACGGATGGTGCCCCGGCTGCGGTGCGTTCGTCGCCGGGTTGATGCCGACGAACAGCGGGAAGTCGACGACCCACACGTAGCGGTACGGACCCTCGTGCACGGGGGGACGGGCGAGGTCGTTGCGCAGCTGGCCGAGCACGGTGCACGTCGTCATCCAGTCGTCGGCGACGATGAGCAGCAGGTCGCCCTCTTGCGCGCCCATCGTGCGCAGCAGTTCGGCCTTCTCCGTGTCGGAGAGGAACTTCGCAACCGGGGATTCGACATCGCCGCCGGCAACGACTTTCATCCACACGAGACCCTTCGCACCGAGTTTCTTCGCCCGGTCGGTGAGTGCATCGAGGCGGTTGCGCCCGCTCGCGGCCTGCTCGGGATACTCGGAACGCGCGACGCGCAGACCCTTGATGCTCGCCGCACCGGCGAACGCCTTGAATCCCGTCGACGCAAAGACGGGCGTAAGTTCGACGAGGCGCATGTCGAAGCGGAGGTCCGGCTTGTCGGTTCCGTAGAAGTTCATCGCGTCGTGCCACGTGATGCGCTCGATCGGTGGCGGTGCCTCACCGACCGCGGCGGTGGCGGCCGCCATGACGGCATGCGAGATCGCGGCGAGCACGTCGTCCTTCGACACGAAACTCATCTCCGCATCGAGTTGGGTGAATTCGTACTGTCGGTCGGCGCGCAGATCCTCGTCGCGCAGACAGCGCGCGATCTGGTAGTAGCGGTCGACACCGGCGACCATGAGCAACTGCTTCCACAGCTGCGGTGACTGCGGAAGCGCATAGAAGGATCCCGGTTCCTTGCGCGACGGCACGAGGAACTCGCGCGCACCCTCCGGGGTCGACGGCATGAGCAGCGGCGTCTCGACCTCGATGAATCCCTGCTCTTCCATCGCACCGCGGATGGCCGAGTTCACCGCGGCCCGCACGCGAAGGTTGCGCTGCATGCGCTCGCGGCGGATGTCGAGATAGCGGAACTTCAGTCGCACGTTCTCGTCGACTTCGTCGGCACGCGCATCGATGGGGAACGGCGGCGGCTCGGCGGCGTTGAGCACCTTCACCGTGCAGCCCGTGAGTTCGATCTGGCCGGTCGGCAACTGCGCATTGACGGTGCCCTCGGGTCGGGGCTGGACGACACCCGTGATCTGAACCACCCACTCGCTGCGCACGTCGTCACCGGTCGATACGACGCACTGCACGACGCCGGTGTAGTCGCGCAGGTCGACGAAGGCGAGTTTGTCCCCGTGTTCGCGGCGTCGGCCGACCCAGCCGGCGACCGTCACGGTGCGACCGACGTCGGCGAGTCCGAGTCGCCCGCAGGTGTCGGTGCGCAGCGCGGTTCCGAGGGATGGTGTCGGTGATGAAGACATGCGTGTTCGCCTCGTCTGTGGGGTGTTAGTGGCCGAGAGCCGCTCGTACCGCGTCGCACGCTTCGGTGCGCGCGACGACGCGCTGGGAGCCGTTCTCCATCGTACGGACGATGATGGTTCCCGCCGAGACTTCGTCGTCGCCGACGATGACGACGACGCCCGCACCGGAGCGATCGGCCGACTTCATCTGCGCCTTCATGCTGCGACCGTCCCACGCGCGATCGGCGCGCACACCGGCCCGGCGCAACGCGGTGCACAACTCGGCGGCATGGAGCCCGCCCGTCGTGTCGACGACGAATGCATCGACTCGCGACGACGGCGGCGCGAACGCTCCCTCGGCGTCGCAGGCGAGCAGCGTGCGATCGAGACCGAGGGCGAAACCGATGCCGGGAGTCGCGGGGCCGCCGAGTTGCTCGACGAGGCCGTCGTAGCGTCCGCCGCCACCGATGGCGGTGTGCGCGGCATCGAGCCCGCGGGCGGTGAACTCGAAGGTCGTTCGTCGGTAGTAGTCGAGTCCGCGCACGAGACGATCGTCGACGACGAAGTCGATGCCGGCGCGGCGCAGTCCGTCCTGCACGGCGGTGAAATGTGCCGCAGCGTCGGGACCGAGGAACTCGCGCATGCTCGGTGCAGCGGCGATCGCAGCGGCGTCCTGGCTGCGCTTCGAATCGAGCACGCGCAACGGGTTGCGCTCGAGGGTCGCGCGCGTCTCGTCGCTCAGTTCGGCGAGCCGGGAGGTGAAGTGCTCGCGAAGCGCGGCGACGTAACGTTCGCGATCGCCGTCGTCGCCGAGGGAGTTGATCGCCAGGCGCACACCCTGCAGGCCGAGCCGTGCGTAGAACTCGCTCGCGAGCGCAATGACTTCGACGTCGAGTTGCGGATCGACGACGCCGAGCACCTCGATACCGACCTGGTCGAACTGGCGGTAGCGACCGTGCTGGGGTTTTTCGTAACGAAAGTTCGGGCCGGCGTACCACACCTTCCACGGAGTCGTCGGGCGGTGTTCGACGAAGGCGCGACAGACGCTCGCGGTCTGCTCGGGTCGCAGGGCGACGCGTCTGCCGCCCTTGTCCTCGAAGTCGTACATCTCCTTCGTGACGATCTCGGTCGCCTCGCCGACACGCAGGAACACGCCGATGTCCTCGAACATCGGGGGGATGATGTGGTCGTACCCCGCTGCTTCGACGACGTCGGCGAAGGTCTGGACGAAGCGCCGCCAGCGCGTCGCCTGGGGCGGGAGGATGTCGCGAGTTCCGGGACTGGTTTGGAAACTCGGCACGCGGTCAGGCTAGTTCGCCGACGGATGCACGGCCCCGAGTGTCGCCGGTTCTTCGGCGCCGGGAAGGATGCGATACGCGTCGTAGACGCCGTCGATCGACTTGATGACGCGCAACACCGTGCTCAAGTGGCTCGGGTCGGCGAACTCGAACTCGAAGCGCATCCGCGCGACGCGGTCGCCCCCCGTGCTCGTCGTGCAGGCGACGATGTTCACGTGCTGGTCGGAGAGCGCATTGGCGACGTCGCGCAACAACCGGGTCCGGTCGAGTGCCTTCACCTCGACGGCCGCGACAAACGTCTCTCCCGCGCCGTCGTCGGCCCAGTCGACGTCGATGACACGCGCAGCCTGCTGCGCCTCGAGTGACGCAGCGTTCGCGCAGTCGACGCGGTGGACGCTGACGCCGCGACCCTTCGTGATGAAGCCCATGATGGGATCACCGGGCACCGGCGTGCAGCACTTCGACAGGCGCACGAGCACGTCGTCGAGACCCTCGACGTGGATCGAACTGCGCGATCGCGTGCCGTCGCTGCGTCGGCGCGCGAGCGGAACCGACAACTGCTCGTCGCTGCCGCCGTCGCGCATCTGGGTCGCGATGCGCTGCACGATCGGACGCGCCTGGATCTTCTTGAGTCCGATGGCACGGAAGAGACCGTCGACGTCGGCGTAACCCGACTGGCGCAACTCCTCGACCAGCGCGACCGAGTCCTCGACGTCGCGCCACGACACGCCTTCGCGGCGCAATTCCTCGACGAACTCGTCGCGACCCTCCTCGAGGGTGTCCTCCATGCGTTCGCGGGACCACCACTGCTTGATCTTCGAGCGCGCCTTCGTCGACACGACGAAGTTCAACCAGTCCTGCGACGGCGCAGCGTTCTCGCCCTTCGACGTGAGGATCTCGCACGTGTCGCCCGATGACAGTCGGTAGTCGAGTGCGACGAGCCGTCCGTTCACACGTGCACCCATGCAGCTGTGACCCACTTCGGTGTGCACCGCGTAGGCGAAGTCGACCGGCGTGGCACCGACGGGTAACGACACGACACGACCCTTCGGCGTGAACACGAACGCCTCGTCCTGCTCGAGGTCGGTCTTCAACCCTTCGAGGAACTGGCGCGGGTCGGTGATCTCGCCCTGCCAGTCGATCATCCGGTTCAGCCAGTCGACTTCCTGCGCGCTCACGCCGTCCTTGTACGCCCAGTGCGACGCCACTCCCCATTCGGCACGCTGGTGCATGTCGCGCGTGCGGATCTGCACCTCGACCATCTTCCCGTCGGGACCGACGACCGTCGTGTGCAGCGACTGGTAGAGGTTGAACTTCGGCATTGCGATGTAGTCCTTGAACCGACCGACGACCGGCGTGAAGTGCCCGTGGATGACGCCGAGTGCGCCGTAACAGTCCTTCACCGAATCGACGATGATGCGCACCGCCATGAGGTCGTAAATGTCGTCGAACTCGCGGTTCTTCTGCATCATCTTCTCGTAGATGCTCCACAAGTGTTTTCCGCGCGAGGTGAGCTCGGCCTTGATCCGCACCGACGACAGGAGTCGCTCGATCTGACCGAGGGTGCGGGCGAGATACACGTTGCGCTGCGGTGCGCGGGTGGCGACGAGATGGTCGAGCTCGGCGTAGCGCTTCGGGTACAGCGCGGCGAACGAGAGGTCCTCGAGTTGCTGCTTGATCTCCTGCATGCCGAGACGGTGCGCGAGCGGGGCGTAGATGTCGAGTGTCTCCTGCGCGACGCGATGCTGCTTGTCGACCGAGCTCGACGCGAGCGTGCGCATGTTGTGCAGACGGTCGGACAACTTGATGATGAGCACGCGCAGGTCGCGGGCCATCGCGACGAGCATCTTGCGCATCGTCGCCGCCTGCTGGGCTTCCTTCGAGTCGAACTGGAGACGATCCAACTTCGTGACGCCGTCAACGATCGCGGCGACCTCCGATCCGAACTCGCCCTCGACGTCGGCGAGGGTGAGGTCGGTGTCCTCCACCGCGTCGTGGAGCAGCGCGGCGACGATCGACGCCTCGTCGAGGCCGATGTCGGCGATCACCCGGGCGACGGCGATCGGATGATTGATGTACAGCTCACCCGTCGTGCGGGTCTGGTGCTTGTGCGCCTCGCGCGCCACTTCGTACGCGCGATTGATGCGCCCGATCGGCGCCTTCGGGTGCTTCGCGCGGAATGCGGTGAGCAGCGGGGCTAGTTCGTCGGCCGTCGCAGTGTGGTGGCGCCGCCATGGCAGCACCCGCGAGGCGGTGCCCATGGTCAGAGGCTACCGACGGCGTCGTTTGCGGGGCCGCGGCGGATGCGTGAGAGCTCGGGTCGCGGCGGGAGCAGTCGAGCCGTGCGGCGATGTCGCCGTCGAGCCGTCGCCGGCGGCCAGGCGCCGGGCCGTGCGCGGCGAACCGTGCTCGAGCAACGCACCCATCTCCGCCCCGGTCGCCACCTGGTTGGCGACCGCCGCATAGCGCGGCTCGCGTTCCTTCATGTACGACAACAGCGGCGTGGCGAAGAAGATCGACGAGTAGGTGCCGACGATCATGCCGACGAGGAGCGCAATGGCGAACTCTTGCAGCGACGTCGCACCGAGGATCCACGAGCCGACGACGATGAGCGACACGACCGGCAGGGCCGACGTGATGGTGGTGTTCAGCGAGCGGGCGAACACCTGGTTCGTCGACACGTTGACGATGTTTGCAAACGACGTGCGGGTACCGCCGAATCGTTCGACGTTCTCCTTCACGCGATCGAAGATGACGACGGTGTCGTACAGCGAGTAACCGAGGATGGTGAGGAACGCAACCACGGTTGCCGGAGTCACCTCGAAGCGCAACAGGGCATAGACACCGACCGTCGCGAGAACGTCGTGCACGATGGCAGCGAGCGCCGCGAGCGCCATCTTCCATTCGAAGCGCCAGGCGATGAACGCGGCGACGATGACGAGGAAGATGACGAGGGCGCGCACCGCCTTCTCGGTGATGCTGCGACCCCACGACGAACTCACCTGCGCGACGCTGACGAGTTCGGCGTCGACTCCCGCGCTCGACGCGAGAGCCTCCTGCATCGCCACTCGCACCGTGTCGGGCTGGTCGCCGGTCTGGATGCGAATGCGCTGCGAGCCACTTGCGTCGAGGACCTGGATGCGAACGTCGTCACCCAGTTCCTGCTCGGCGACGATCGCACGCGCCTGCTCGAGATCGAGATCGCCGCTCACCGGCGCCTCCCAGGCGACTCCACCGCGGAAATCGATGCCGAGGTTCAAACCGTTCACGAGGAGCGCACCCAGGGTGACGATCATGAGGACGCCGGAGACGATGACCGACAGGCGACGTCGGGCGTAGAAGTTGACGGTCGTTTCGCCGCGATACAGCCGCGCGAATCCAGAGTTCGACGATCGAGCCATCACTTCACCTCTGCACTTTCGGGGGACACACCGAAGAGCCCGCGCTCATTGGCCCGTCGTCCGCGACACACGAGCAGCAGGGCCGGACGCAGGAAGTAGTACACGACGACGACGTTGGTCACCGTTGCCAAACCGAGGAAGAACGCAAAGCCGCGCACCGATCCGACCGTGAGCCACCACAGCACACCGGCACCGAGGAACGACACGACGTTGGCGATGAGCACCGTCTTCCATGCCGAGGTGACCGCACTTTGCACGGCGTTGCGCGGTGTGCGTCCGGCGTAGAGACCGTCCTTCACGCGCTCGAACATGACGATGTACGAGTCGACGCCCATTCCCACAGACACGATGAGTCCGGCGATGCCGGCGAGCGTGAGTGCAAGGCCGTTGGTTCGGGAGAGGTATGCAATCGCCGAGTACTGCAACGCGCCACCGGCCGTGAGGCCGACGAGAACGAGCACCGTCATCAGTCGGTAGTAGAGCAGCATGAAGACGAGCACGAGCGCCACGCCGACGAGTCCGGCGATGATCGCCGCACGCAGCGTGTCGTCACCGAGCGTCGGTGACACGGTCTGTACCTGCGACACGGCGAACTTCACCGGCACCGCTCCGAACTCGAGGATCTTCGCCAGGTCGCGCGCCTCGGTCTCGGTGAAGTTGCCGGTGATCTGCACCTGACCGCCCGTGAACACGGGTTCCTGAACGACCGGCGCCGAAATGACTTCGCCGTCGAGGACGATCGCCACCTGACCAGTCGGACACAACTCGTCGCGGTTGTAACACAGCGTCGTCAGCGCGTTCCAGAGATCTTCACCCTCGGCACCGCGGCGCAATCCGACGACGACCGTCCACTGTCCGCTCTCGATGCCGGCACTCGCCGTGTTGTCGAAGACCTGGCCGGTCGCACCGGCGGGTGCGACGAGATACGACAGGCCGTCACGACCCCGGAGAACTTCAACCCCCGCGGGCAACGAATCGAGCGGATTCGTTCCGTCGGCGGAGGTGGTTTCCGGCGTTGCGAATGTCGTGTCCGTCGTCGTTCCCGGAACGGTCGTGTCGGTGGCGGCAATCGTCACCGGCGCAGCGACAGTCGTCGACGACAGTGTCGTTGCGGGAACGGTCGTGTCGGCGGCGATGCGTCGCGATCCGCCCGGGCCGGTCGGTGCCGCACCGTCAATCGACGTGGACGGCGACACCGTCGTCGGCGTTGAATCATCGGCCGGAGCAGTGTCGGTGGGTGCAGAGTCGGTCGGAGCACTCGCATCGCCGCTCGGCGCGACGCCGCTTTGCAGCACGCCACGCAACTGGACGTCACCCGTGCGGCCGACGATGTCGAGTGCACGCTGCTGGTCCTTCACTCCGGGCAGGTTGACGACGACCGTGTCGCCCTGACGGATGATCTCCGGCTCGGCGACACCGATCGAGTCGACGCGTGCGCGAATGATCTCGACGGCGACGTCGAGTGCGTTCGCGTCGAAGCTTCCTTCGGGCTGCAGCGTCACCGACGCACCGCCCTGCAGGTCGAGACCGAGCGACGGCCGGTCACCGGCAACGACCGTGCCGGTGATCGCCGCGAGCGCGACGGCGAGCAGCACGACGACGGGCGCGACGAGACGGCGGTTCATGCGAGCAGGGTTCTCAGGTGAGTTTCAACGACGGTGAGGTCGGGCTTACTTCTTCTTTTTCTTGTCGGCCTCGGGTTCGACGCCGAGCTTCTGGGCGATCGATCCCTTAGTCACGCGAACCTGCACACCCTCGGCGACCTCGACCCACAGCCAGTCGGACTCGATGCCCGTCACCGTGGCGAAGATGCCGTTCGTGAGCACGACTTCGTCGTCAACGGCGAGCGACGACTGCAGTGCGGCCATCGCCTTCTGGCGGCGACGCTGCGGACGCAGGAGCAGGAAGTACATCAGGACGAAGATGAGCAGCAACGGCAGGAGGCCGACGATGCCACCACCCGTCGTCTGCTCGGTGGTTTCGGCGGCGAGAACGCTCGACAAGGTCATGAACATAGGCGTGAACGCTAGCCCCACACGGCGAGGACTTCCCGCCGCAGCTCGGCGAAGCGTCCCGCAAGGATCGCCTCTCGCGCCCGACGCATGAGCGACAGGGTCCAGGCGAGGTTGTGCAACGACACGAGCCGCGACGCCGTCGGCTCGGCGACCTGGAAGAGGTGGCGCAGATACGCCCGCGAATGCACCGCGCACACCTCGCATTCACAACGAGCGTCGAGCGGAGCATCGCTCGTGACGAACTCGGCGCGCTTCACGTTCAGACGTCCCGTGCTCGTCAAGGCCGTCCCGTGGCGTCCGAGCCGGGTCTGCATGACGCAGTCGAATTGATCGACGCCGAGTGCGACAGCCTCGACCAGCGCCGCCGGATCACCGACTCCCATGAGATACCGCGGCCGGTCTGCCGGCAGGTGTTCGAGTGCGGCAGCGAGTGCGGGGAGCATCTCGGCGCGGGTCTCGCCCACCGACAAGCCGCCGATGCCGTATCCGTCGAAGCCGATCGCGACGATCTGCTCGGCACTGATCCGACGACGCTGCTCGCTGATTCCGCCCTGCACGATGCCGAAGAGCGACTGGTCGGTGCGCACGTGCGACGCGCGTGCGCGACGCGCCCACATCTCGGTGCGGCGCATCGCTTCGTCGATCGTGGCGTCGCTGCTCGGCAGGGGCGGACACACGTCGAGCGCCATCTGAATGTCGGCACCGAGTTTCTGCTGCACCTCCACCGCCCGCTCGGGCGTGAAGCGATGCATCGATCCGTCGTACGTCGAGCGGAACGTGACACCGTCGTCGTCGACGTCGGGGTCGAGCGAGAACACCTGGAAACCGCCCGAGTCGGTGAGGGTGAGACCGGTCCATCCGGCGAATGCGGCGAGACCACCCATCGTTGCGACGACGTCGGCTCCGGGGCGCAACATGAGGTGGTACGTGTTGCCGAGAACGATCTGCGCACCGAGGCGGTCGTAGTCGGCCGCGCTGAGGTACTTCACCGCGCCCCGCGTTCCCACCGGCATGAACGTCGGCGTCGTGTACGTTCCGCGGGCAAGGGTCACGGTTCCGGCGCGTGCCGCTCCGTCGAGCTTCTCGACGACCATGCGCGCGGTGTGCATCGCGCGCAGACTAGATCGTGCGCCGCGCGCGAGCCGACGTCGTGCACGTGAGCAGCGACGAGTCACCGAAGGAGAGCATCCGGTAACCGTGCGCTATGGCGTGGCGGTAGAGGTCGCGCCACCGCGCACCGACGAACGCCTCGACCATGAGCAACAGCGTCGTGCGCGGCATGTGGAAGTTCGTCATCATGAGATCAACTACGCGGAAGTCGTGGCCCGGCGTGATGAAGAGGTCGCTGCGCCCGCTCAGCCGACCCGTTGCCGCCGCGGTCTCGAGCGCCCGGGTCGCGGTGGTACCGACGGCAACGACGCGACGGGCATCGCGCACCGCGTCCATCGTCGCCGGCGGAACGCGGTACCGCTCGGTGTGGATGACGTGGTCGAGCGGGTCGGGGGTGCTCACCGGCTGGAACGTGTCGAGACCGACGACGAGTTCGAGCGTCACGATCGGCACCCCCATTCGCTCGATTCGTGCGAGAAGTTCCGGTGTGAAGTGCAAACCGGCAGTTGGCGCCGCGGCCGATCGCGCGTCGCGCGAGAACACGGTCTGGTAGCGCTCGGGGTCGCGCAGATGGTGCGTGATGTACGGCGGCAGCGGCATCTCACCGACCTTGTCGAGGTACGTCGTCGGATCGTCGACGACGAACGTGACGAGGATCGTGTCGCCCTTGTCGCCGCGCTCGCCCACCTCGAGGACTCCCCGTTCGTCACCGTCGAGAAGGATCTCGCCGACGCGCAGCTTGCGCGCCGGGCGAACGAGCGCCTCCCAGCTGCGACGTTCGTCGTCGAGCGATTCGAGCAACAACACCTCGACTGCGCCACCGGTGCCCCGGTGCAGGTGCAGGCGCGCGGGTACGACGCGCGTGTCGTTGACGACGAGCACGTCGCCGTCGCGCAGGAACTCGGGCAGGTCGCGAACGTGCTTGTCGAGCGGCACGGACGTCGTCGTGTCGACGAGCAGCCGGGCGGCGTCACGCGGCTCGATCGGCTCCTGCGCGATGAGCTCGGCGGGCAGGTCGTAGTCGATGTCCTCGAGGCGCATGACGTGACGGTCGCGGTGATCCGGTCGGCGTTCGGTGCGAACTACGTGAGATCCGGCGCACGGTCCGGGGGCGTGAGTCCGACGTGCGTCCAGGCGTCGGCGAGTGCAACGCGACCGCGTGCCGTACGGGCGATCATTCCGCACTGGATGAGGAACGGTTCGTAGACGTCCTCGATCGTCTCGGGCTGCTCGCCGACGGTGATCGCGAGCGTCGACAGCCCGACGGGGCCGCCGCCGTAGCGACTGCACAATGCCGTGAGGATCGCGCGATCGAGCTTGTCGAGACCGCGCTCGTCGACGCCGAACACGGTGAGCGCACGGTGCGCCGCGGCGGCATCGATTGCACCGGTGCCGCGCACCTGCGACCAGTCGCGCACGCGGCGCAGGAGACGGTTGGCGATGCGCGGGGTACCGCGCGAACGGCGGGCGATCTCACCGGCGGCACCATCGTGCAGAGCGACCGACAGAATGCCCGCTGCGCGGCTGACGATCGATTCGAGTTCGTCGTCGTCGTAGTACTCGAGACGGGCGACGAGTCCGAAGCGGTCGCGCAGCGGACCGGTGATGAGCCCCGTGCGCGTCGTCGCCCCGATGAGCGTGAACCGCGGCAGCGTGAGACGAATCGAGGATGCGGCGGGACCCTTTCCGACGACGATGTCGATCTGGTAGTCCTCCATCGCCGGGTAGAGGATCTCCTCCACGGCACGCGACAGGCGGTGGATCTCGTCGATGAAGAGCACGTCGCCGGGTTCGAGCTTGGCGAGGATCGCCGCGAGATCGCCCGGGCGCTCGAGCGCCGGACCCGACGTGACGTGGAGAACCGCACCCATTTCGTGGGCGACGATGGCGGCGAGCGTCGTCTTGCCGAGACCGGGAGGGCCGGCAAAGAGGAGATGGTCGACGGCCTGTGCGCGCTGCCGCGCAGCTTCGAGAACGATTGCGAGATGATCCTTGATCTCGCGCTGGCCGACGAACTCGGCGAGAGTGCGCGGCCGCACGCCCTGTTCGATGACGTGCTCGTCCGAGTCGGCCGTCGGCTGGAGGAACTCCTCACGCACGGCGGGCTCCGAGCAGCGACAACGCGTCGCGCAGCATCTTCTCGGCGTCGTCGACGACGGCAACGTCGCGCAACACCTGGCGAACGTCGTCGGCGGAGTATCCGAGTGCGGTGAGAGCATCGCGAACGTCGGCAACCCGGCCGCCGACGGCAGCGGCTTCGGTGACGCCGGAATCGAGCACCGGCAGGTCGAGCTTGTCGCGCAACTCCACGAGGAGACGCTCGGCGGTCTTCTTGCCGACACCGGGCACGAGGGTGAGCGCACCGACGTCACCTCCGGCGACGATGTCGACGAGTGCGTGGGGTGAGTGCGTGGCGAGAATCGCCATGGCCATCGACGGACCGATGCCGTGCGTCTCGATGAGCACCTGGAAGGTGCGTCGCTCGTCGCGGCGCGCGAAGCCGTACAGCAGTTGCGCATCTTCCCGCACGTGATGGTGCACGTGGAGGAACGCCGGCGTGGTCGGTTCGAGTTCGGCGAGCGTGCGTGGCGTCACGTGCACGACATACCCGACTCCCCCGACTTCGAGGAGAACAGAATCGGTCCCGAGTCGTTCGACGACGACTCCGCGCAACGAACCGATCATCGCGCCACCCCGGCGTCGCGTACGCGACCCGTCAACGGTGCCGCAGCAACGTGACACAACGCGATGGCAACCGCGTCGGCGGCATCGGCCGGTTCGGGAAGTTGCGGCAACGAGAATCGCATCTGCACCATGCGCTGCATCTGCGCCTTGTCGGCTGCTCCCCAACCGGTGAGCGAACTCTTCACCTGACTCGGCGTGTACGTCGCAACGTCGCACCCCCGCGCCGCGGCGAGTGCGAGCACGACTCCGCTCGCCTGGGCGACGGCGATCGCCGTCGTCGTGTTGTGCTGCATGAAGATGCGCTCGACGGCGACGGCGTCGGGCTGCACGTCGGCGAGGAGTTCGACGAAGTCGGCGTGCAACCGGGCCAGTCGCTGCGCGACGTCGTCGGTGCGCGGTGTCGTGAGCACGCCGAAGGCACTCAGTCGTTCGCGCCCCGCGCCGAACGCCACGGCGGCGTACCCGCACCGGGTGAGACCGGGGTCGATGCCGAGCACGACGCGGGTGCCCTCGCGGTGGCCGACGGCCGGGGTCACCGGGGCGAACATACGTTCTAGGGTAGTTCCCCCGTCAGCGTGCGGCGCGTACCGCGGCGGTGAGCTCGTCGACCGGGCGGAAGGTGACGCCGACGACGGCGCGGTGCGCATAGCGCACGACCCCGCCGGCATCGATGACGAACACGCTGCGCCGCGGCAGGTCGAGCACGCCGAGTACGCCGTAGCTGCGATGGACGTTCTTGTCGACGTCGGCGAGCAGCGGCATCGTCAGGCGGTGCTTGGCGGCGAACGCTTCGTGGCTGGCCACGTCCTGCGTCGACACGGCGAGCACCTGGGCATCGAGTTCGGCGAACTGGGCGAGCTCGTTGCTGTAACACACGAGCTGGCGCGTGCACACCGGGGTGTCGTCACCCGGATAGAAGACGAGCACGACGACGCGACCGCGATAGTCCGACAGGGCGTACTCGCGACCACCGGTGCCGGGCAGTCGGAAATCGGGGGCCACGTCCCCGACGTTCACTGCACCCTTGCCGTTCTTCTTCGCCATGGCGTGTCCTTTCCCTTACCGAATCCCGTTGCGAGTCACTGCGCCGCTGCTTCGAGCAACGATTCCGACATGTCGAAGTTCGCGTACACGTCCTGGACGTCGTCGTGCTCCTCGAGTTCGTCCATGATCCGCAGGATCGAACGGGCAACGGCCGCGTCGGTGACGGGCACGCTGAGCGACGAGATCATCGTGCTCTCCGCCTCGAGCACCGCCATGCCCGCCGCTTCGAGTGCCGACTTCAGTTCCCACACCGCGGGCGGCTCGCACGTGACGCGCCACGACGTGCCGTCGCGCTCGATGTCGAGTGCACCGTTTTCGAGGGCGACGGCCATGACGTCGTCCTCCCCGACCGCACCATCGACCTGGACGACGCCGCGTCGCGCGAACTGCCAACCGACGGCGCCGGGCTCGGCCATTGCACCGCCGAGTTTGCTGAAGATCGCCCGCACGTCGGACGCAGTGCGATTGCGGTTGTCGGTGAGAATGTCGATGAGCATCGCGACGCCGCCGGGTGCGTAGGCCTCGTACGTGACGGACTCGAAATCGCTGCGATTCCCGCCGCCGAGGGCGCGCTTGATCGCGCGATCAATCGCCTCGTTCGTCATCTGGGCGGCTTTCGCTTTGGCGACGATGGTGCGCAGCGTGGCGTTCGCCGCCGTGTCACCGCTGCCGCCTTCGCGCACGGCGACCTCGATTTGCCGCGACAACTTCGCGAACAACTTGCCGCGCTTCTGGTCGATCGCGCCCTTCTTGCGCTTGATCGTCGCCCATTTCGAGTGACCCGACATGCTGACCTATCTCCCTTTCCCCGTTGCCATGGCAACGCTGTGTACGAACAGCGCATGAATGCGCGAATCATCGGTGAGTTCGGGATGAAACGACGCGGCCCAGACGGCGCCGCTGCGCACGAGCACGGGCACGTCGTCGCAGGTGGCGAGTACCTCGACGCCGGCACCGATGCGCTCGATGCGCGGCGCGCGGATGAACACGGCGCGGAACGGGACGTCGAGTCCGTCGACGTCGATGTCGCGTTCGAAACTGTCGCGCTGACGGCCGTAGGCGTTGCGGCGCACCGACACGTCGAGCGCACCGAGCGGCGTCTCGTCACCGCGCCCGTCGAGGATCGTGTCGGCGAGCATGATCAGCCCGGCACACGTGCCGAACGCGGGCAGTCCGGCACGCAGCGCGTCGCGCAGCGGCCCGAGCAGACCCGACGTCACGAGCAACTTCGACATCGTCGTCGATTCCCCGCCGGGCAGCACGATCGCGCCGACGCGGGCGAGTTGCTCCGGCGTGCGCACCTCGAGGGTGTCGACGCCGATTTGTGCGAGTGCGAGTTCGTGAGCCCGGAACGCACCCTGCAGTGCGAGCACGCCGACGACGAACGAGCCGGACATCGGCGCGCGGCCTACCAACCGCGTTCGGCGTATCGCTGGTTGATCTCGTCCATCGCGATACCCGTCATCGGGGCACCCAGACGGCGCGACACCTTGGCGATGATTTCCGCATCGCGGAAGTGCGTCGTCGCCTCGACGATCGCCTTCGCGCGCGGGGCGGGATCGTCGCTCTTGAAGATTCCGGACCCGACGAACACCGACTCGGCTCCGAGTTGCATGGCGAGCGCCGCATCGGCGGGCGTGGCGATTCCGCCGGCGCAGAACAGCGGCACCGGCAGCCATCCCGTCTCGGCGACTTCCTGCACGAGCGGCAACGGGGCGGCGAGTCGCTTCGCCCAGTCGAACAATTCGGCCGAGTCGGCCTGGGTGATCTTGCGGATGTCACCGATGATCGAACGCAGGTGACGCACGGCTTCGACGATGTTGCCCGTGCCCGCCTCACCCTTCGAGCGGATGAGCGCGGCTCCTTCTGAGATGCGACGCAATGCCTCGCCGAGGTTCGTCGCGCCGCACACGAAGGGAACGTCGAAGGCGAACTTGTCGATGTGGTGTGCCTCGTCGGCCGGGGTGAGCACTTCGCTCTCGTCGACGAAGTCGACACCGAGCGATGCGAGCACTTGTGCCTCGACGAAGTGGCCAATGCGAGCCTTCGCCATGACGGGGATCGTCACCGCGGCGATGATCCCGTCGATCATCTCGGGATCGCTCATGCGCGCCACTCCACCGTCGCGACGGATGTCGGCGGGCACGCGCTCGAGGGCCATCACCGCGACGGCTCCGGAATCCTCGGCGATCTTCGCCTGCTCGGGCGTGACGACGTCCATGATGACGCCGCCCTTCAGCATTTCGGCCAGGCCGCGCTTCACGCGCATCGTTGCCGCAACAGACGCCCCGCGGGACGATGCACCGGGAAATGAAGCCGAAGAAGATGAGGACGTCACGGCGTACAGGCTACGTGGCGGTCGCGAACGGCCCGCCACGCAGCCGCTGGATCACGGGTACGTGACGCTGTCGCCGGGAGTACCGGGCAGGTACGACACACCCTTACCGACGCGCACGAGCTCGACCCACGTGACGCCCGGGGTGAGGGCGATGACGTTGCCCGACGTGTCCTTCAGAGTGAAGGGCTCACCCGCCGTCGCACGCGACCACGTTCCCTGGAACAACTTGCCGGCGGTGCCGACCCACGCCTCACCCTGACCGACCGTCTTGGCAACGGGGCTGATGCCGCTCTTGCCGTAGGCGACGTAGAGAATGACGACGTTGGCCGCGCTGATGCGGGTGTCGTCGATGTCGACGTGCGGCTTGTCATCCTGCGAACGCACGAAGGTGAGGAAGTCGGGGCTCCACTCCCAGTGGACCTTCACTCCGTCCATCGTCAGCTTCACGCCACCGGTGTCCTTGGCCGTGTCGGGCACCGACTCGCCGGCGCCGCGGAAGGTGAACTGCGCCGCCGGGGGCAGCGCACCTTCCGGTGCGAGCGTCCACAACTTCGACGTTTCGGCATAGAGGTTGTGCGGGGCCTTGCGCGACGACTCGCGGTAGTAGCCGCCGTCGGTGTTCGCCACCGAGTGACTGAGGTCGACCATCGTCGAGTTGCGAATTTCGTTCGTCACCTGGGCATTGCCGCCGCTCCACGCAAAGAGCGGACGATTGAGCGACTCGAGAAGGTCGACGTCCTGCTTGCGGCCGCTGCGGATCGGTCCGACCGGATCACTGTCGTTGCTGTGGAACACCGCGGCGAAGCGGGTGAGCATTTCGACGTTCTCTTCGAACACGATGTCGGCACGCGACAATCCGGTCTGCGGGCGCGCCAACGGATGGTTGTCGATCTTCACGACGAGCGCCGGACGGGTGATTTCCTCCGACACGGGCAGGCCGGTGAGCGGGGCGAGGATCGGGGGCAGCGTCGTCGTGGTCGTCGTCGCCTCGACGGTCGTCGTCGACTCGTCGACTGCGACCTCGTCGGATCCCGATCCACCGCACGCGGCGGCCACGACGGCGAGCGCCCCGGCCAGGGAGAGCGTGAGGAAACGGCGGGTGAATCGGGTGCTGGACATCGGAACTCCTTGTTCGCGCCCTCCGCCCCGCCGAAGCGGCACGAAAGAGGCTCGGTTTAGAGCTCGCGGAGCAATGCGATGCGCTCCGCGAGCGGCGGATGCGTATCGAACATCTTATGAAATCGACCCAGTCGACCCGTGTCATTCACTCCCGACAGGGGCTGCTCGATCCACATGTGCGCAGTGGCCATCGATGCCGAGTGGGTGACGGTGCTGTCGTCACGCAGCTTCTCGAGTGCCCCGATGAGGCCGGGCGGATAGCGGGTGAACTGGACCGCCGTGACGTCGGCGAGGGTCTCGCGGCGGCGACTCACCGCGGCCTGCATGGCCCGCGCGACGATCGGAGCGAGAATGAGCAGGACGAATCCGAGTATCGCGAACGGGTTGCCGCGATCGCCGTGGTCGCCGCTGCGCGCCACGCGACCACCGTTCCACCACATGAGACGGATGCCGAGGTCGGTGAGGATCGCGACGGAACCGACGAGGGTCACCGCAAGGGTCGACACGAGGATGTCGTAGTTCTTGATGTGCGCGAGCTCGTGCGCGACGACGCCCTCGAGTTCGACGCGGTTGAGCTTCTCGAGCAGTCCCGTCGTCACCGCGATGGCGGCGTTGCGCGGGTTGCGCCCGGTGGCAAAGGCGTTCGGGGCGGGATCGACGATGACATAGACGCGCGGCTTGGGCAGACCGCTGGCGATGCACAGGCCCTCGACGAGGTTGTGCAGGCGCTTGTACTGCTCGGGATCGGCGGGCACCGCACGACTGACGCGCAAGGCGATGGCATCGGAGCGCCAGTAGCCGACGAACGCGAACACGGCGGCGATCACGGTGGCGACGATGGTGCCCGTCGTGCCGTTGCCGACGAGTGCGCCGATCGCCATGCCGACGAGCACGACGAATGCGACGAAACCGACGAGCAGCGCGACGGTGCGACGCTTGTTCGCCGTGACGAGATCGTTCACGACGTGAACCCGCCGTTCACTGCGTTGCGCACACGGTCACTCACGATTCAGAACGACACTTTCGGCGGTTGCTGCGCAGCGTCCTCGGCTTCGAAGTACTCGCGCGGCCCGAAGCCGAATGCGCGCGCAACGAGCACGGCGGGGAACGCCTGGATCGCGTTGACGTAGCGCAGCACCGAGTCGTTGTAGAACTGCCGCGCATAGGCGATACGACTCTCGGTGTTCTGCAGTTCTTCCTGCAACGAGAGGAAATTCGTGTTCGCCTTGAGGTCGGGGTACGCCTCGGAGAGTGCGAAGAGTTGGCGCAGCGCCCCGGAGAGACCGAGGTCGGCCTCTCCCTTGGCCGCCGGCGTGTCGGGGGCGGCGATGACCTTGCTGCGTGCGGTGATGACGGCTTCGAGGGCCGAGCGCTCGAAGTTGGCGTATCCCTTGACGGTGTCGACGAGGTTCGGGATGAGATCGAGACGGCGCTTCAGTTGCACGTCGATCTGCGACCACGCATTGTCGACTTCGTTGCGCCGCCGCACGAGGCCGTTGTACGTGAGCACTCCCCACAGGAGGAGTACACCGACAACGACGAGTACGACGATGAGACCGACGTCCATGCGTGACGAGGCTACTGCTCGTCGCGAAGTACGCCCGATACCTTGTCGCGCAACTCCCCCGTTTTTTCCCGCAGGGTGTCCTGCAAGCGCACGAATCGCGGACGGCGCAGCAGACGTTCCTCGAACAGTCCGACGAACCGGTTCGGGGTGACGACGATTTGTTCGGCTTCCTCGCGTGCGAGCACGTCACGGTAGATCTCGACGTAGCGGGTTGCGAGTCGGTGCATCGACAGTTCCTCGGCGCGTCGTGCGCCGGCTGCGACGAGCCGTGCGGCGAGTTGCGCGTCGGACGTCACCTCGCGCAGTGCACTCGCGAGTGCCGCGGGATCACCGGGGACGACGAGCGTTCCGTCGACGCCGTTCGTGACGACGGTGCGGTAGCCGGCGAGATCGCTGGCGACGACGGGCGTGTTCGCCGCCATCGCCTCGAGGAGCACGAGTCCGAACGATTCACCGTGCAGTGCCGGAGCACAGAACACGGTGCACGCGGCGAGACGGTCGAGCTTCTCGGGCTCGGTGATGCGGCCCAACCACGAGATGCGCGCGTCGTCGCGGTATCGCTTGCGCAAGTCACCGATGTTCGGACCGTCCGATGCGATCCACAACCGGTGGTCGGCGGGCAGGAGGGCGAATGCATCGAGCAACGTTTCGAGCCCCTTGCGCGGTTCGTGACGGGCACAGAAGAAGATCGTCGGTTCGACCGTGCGCGTCACCCCGGGGCGACGGTACGTCTCGACGTCGATGCCGTTGAAGAGAATCTCGTACTCGCCGTCGAGGTAACGGTGCGCAAGTTCGCGTGCCTCGCCCGACACGGCGACGCGGTGATCGAGGTGACCGGCGAGCCACGTGACACCCTTGCGCAACCGGCGGTACCACGACACGTCACCGGCGGCGTGGAACGTGCCGACCATCGGTGCGAGTCGCAACATGAGCGATGTCTGCGTCGGACCGGGGGCGATCGGTTCGTGCAGGTGGATGATGTCGAACGCCTCGTCGTTGAGCGCGCGCAACGTGCGTAGTGCCGCCGACGGATCCGGCGCAAGGGGCGCGACCGAGCCGTTCGCGGCGGTGGGCAGGCTGTTGCCCAACGACGTGACGAAGGGTTCGGGAGGTGGGCCGTCGCACGGACCGAGAACCCGCACTTCGTGACCCATGCGCCGCAGTTCGCGGGCGAGTCCGAGCACCTGGTGCTGCACACCGCCGGGGATCGTGAGGCTGTACGGCGAAATCATCGCGACGCGCAACATGTTCGCCCGCCGGCCGGCGTGCGTGCCCGATGCGCGCGAATTCGACTCGTGTCCGTTCATCGCCGTGGTTCCCGCCCCCACCGTACGACCGCCGCGACGCTCATCGCCGGTCACTCGGCCAGTTCGGCTGGAACATGTGCCACTGCGCGGGTGCACGAGCAATGAGTGCCTCGAAGCGCGCAACGAGTGCGGCGCTGATCCGCGCGACGTCCTCGCGCAAGCTGCCCTCGCGCGCAACGGCGAGCGCGGGTTCGACGATGCCGAGATGTCCGTGCAACGCGCCGGTGAAGTACACCGCGACGGGAACGAGCGCGGCACCCGAACGCAGCGCAAAGAACGCAGGTCCGGCGGGAATCGTCGTTTCCTCGCCGAAGAAAGTGACGGGCACGCCGTTGCCCTGGATGTCTCGGTCCGACAACAGACACACGATGCGATTGGCACGCAACGCATCGAGCACGGCGACGCCGGCATGCTCGTCGAGTCCGATCACCTCGAAACCGAACGACTCGCGCAACGCGCGGAACTCGGCGAATGCTTCGGGCGGCTCGAGCACCTCGGCGACGACGCTCACCGGATAGCCGCGCCCGACGAGCCAGCGTCCCGCCCACTCCCATCCACCGACGTGCGGCAGCGCGAGGATGACGCCGCGTCCGCGTTCGAGACCGGCGACGATGTGCTCGAAACCCTCGACGCGGAATCCCGCTTCGATCCCCCGCGCATCGACGCCGGGCATGCGAAACGTCTCGGCCCAGTAGCGCAGGTAACTCGCGTACGCGGCGACGGTGCGCGCAAGGATGCGCAACGTCCCGGCACCGGGTGTGACGCGGCGCTGGTGGCGCGCAACGATGCGGCGCCGCGCGGGCAGTGCGGCGACGGCGATGCACGCGACGGGCCACGATGCGACGGCGACGACAGGTGCCGGCACGAGACGCGCGATGCGCGATGCGCTGCGCAGTTTCATCGGGGCGCGCCGATCACGATGCGCGACCGTCCGGCGTGTTCAGCTGCGCGTGCGACGGGCGACGAAGCGTGCACGACGATCGGCGGACGCGGCGCGACGCGACGCGCGGCGGATGCGACGCGACTCGAGCCGGGCCGCGGTGCTCGGGGCGACCGCCGCCTGACGCCAGATCTTCACGAAGCGCTGCACGGCCGTGATCGTGACGAGCACGAGCATCACCCACATCACCCAATAGAGCGCCGCATCGAAGAGGAGTCCGATGCACAGGAGCACGATCCGCTCGGCGCGCTCCATGAGACCACCCTTGGCCTGCAGCCCGAGCGACTCGGCCTTGGCCCGCTGATACGAGATGAGTGACGAGACCGCCATGACGGCGAACGGCAGGACGGCCGCCGTACCGCCGCGGGACGCGCCGAGATACCACGCCACCCCGCCGAACATCAGCGCGTCGGTGACGCGGTCGACCGTCGAATCGAAGAAGGCTCCGCGCTGACTCGAGACGTTCGATGCCTTGGCCAGGGCCCCGTCGAGCATGTCGGGTACGGCCGCGAGGATGACGAGGAGCAGTCCGACGCGCAGCCAGCCGGCGCCGATGACGACCGCGGCGGCGACGGACACGGCGAGGCCGAGCACCGTGAGGTGGTCGGGCGACAACCGGGTGCGCTTCAGGGTCTCGCCGACCGGGCGCACGTACTTGTCCACGTGGACGCGGAAATGTCCGTCGAACATCGACCCCACCTTACAAGCGGGTCAGGCGGTGATTTCGGGATTCTCCTCGACGAGACACTCGATGGTGCGCTTGTCGATCGCATCGACGAGCACGAGTCCGCGCTGCAACGGCGGTTCTTCGGCGCTGTAACACAGCACGCGCCACGTCGGACGACTGCGCAATCCGCGCCACACCTGTTGCGCCGATGCATGCCCGACGGCGAAGCCGACCGACTTCGTCGCGAGTACGAGCGCTTCGCGCTCGTCGACGGTCATGCGCCATCCGCTCGTCAACCCGTAGACCGCGAACGCGGCGAACAGGAGTGCGGCCCAGAGGAATCCTTCGTTGACGACACCGCTCGACGAATCCGACGCGCGCCACCATGCGAACGCGCACAACGCCGCGATGACGAGATACATGATCGCCGGAATGCGCCGACGGCTGTTGTCGGGAAAGGTGTACGCACCGACGAAACCGGTGACGTCGAGGTCCTCGGGAAGTTCGTCGCGGATCTCGTCACTCATCGTGTTTCCCTTCTTTCATTGCGTCGACCTTTCATTTCGCCGACGGCCACGCTTCGCGAATGCGTCGCGCCGTCGCCTCGAGCGGCTCGGAGAGCACCTTCGTGTTCGCGGTGACGACGGTGAAGTTCGTGTCGCCCGTCCAGCGCGGCAGGACGTGCACGTGGAGGTGCTGCGACACGCTCCCACCGGCGGGCGCACCGAGGTTGATGCCGACGTTGAGTCCCTGCGGCTTGTACGCAATCTTGATCGCCGTCACCGCGTCGCGCACGTTCGCCCACAACTCGCGTTCCTCGTCGGCGGTGAGCAACTCGAGTTCGGCGACTTCGCGGTACGGCAGCACGAGCACGTGACCCGGTGAGTACGGATACGCGTTGAGGATGACGAACGTCGTCGCTCCGCGGTGGACGATGTGCGTTTCTTCGTCGGACAGACCGCTGGAGAGGATGCGCGTGAACAGCGACTCACCCGGACCCTGCACGTGTCCGCCCTCCGGGGCGAATCCCTGGACGTACGTCGTGCGCCAACCGGCCCACAACCGCTCGAGCATCAGCCGCCCCGCACGTCGGCGACGTCGGCGGCGAGCCGGGCGACGAACGCATCGAGCGGCGTGTCGCGCTGCACCTCACCGCCGCGCGGATTGACGCCGACGGTTCCCGCCGCCACGTCGTCGTCACCGACGACGAGCACGTACGGAATGCGGTCGACCTTCGCCTGACGGATGCGCTTGCCGAGCTGCTCGTCGGCGGCGACGGTATCTGCGCGGTAGCCGTCGTTGCGCAGACGGTCGAGCACGTCGTTGGCGTAGCTCTCGTGCGCGGTCGTGACGGGAAGGACGCGCACCTGCACGGGCGCGAGCCACGTCGGGAACGAGCCGCCGTAGTGCTCGAGCAGTACGCCGAAGAACCGTTCGACGGAACCGAAGAGTGCACGGTGCAACATGATCGGCCGGTGACGCTGGTTGTCGGCGCCGACGTACTCGAGTTGGAACCGTTCGGGCAGGTTGAAGTCGCATTGGATCGTGCCCAACTGCCACTTGCGACCGATCGCGTCGCGGACGTCGATGTCGATCTTCGGTCCGTAGAAGGCGGCGTCGCCTTCGCCGATCGCGTACGGACGACCCTGGCGGTCGAGCGCCTCGCGCAGTGCCGCCGTCGCCCGCTCCCAGATCTCGTCGGAGCCGACCGACTTCTGCGGGTCGCGCGTCGACAGCTTGAAGTCGAAGTCGTCGAAGCCGAAGCGGCGCAGCACCGACAACACGAACTCGAGCAGCGAGGCGATCTCGGCGGACAGCTGTTCCGGCGTGCAGAAAATGTGGCTGTCGTCCTGCGTGAAACCGCGGATGCGCAGCAGGCCGTGCAACGTGCCGGCACGCTCGTAGCGGTACACGGTGCCGAGTTCGAACAGTCGCAGTGGCAACTCGCGGTACGAGCGCTGGCGGTCACGGAAGATGAGGCAGTGCATCGGACAGTTCATCGGCTTCGGGTAGTACGTGCCGTTGTCCATCTCCATGGGCGGATACATACCGTCCTTGTAGAACTGCAGGTGACCCGAGGTCTCGAACAACTTCGCGTTCGCGAGATGCGGCGTGTAGACGAACTGGTACCCGCCGTTCTGGTGCCGCTCGCGGCTGTAGTCCTCCATCAACTTGCGCACGATGGCACCCTTCGGATGCCACACCGCAAGTCCGCCGCCGAGCTCGGACGGGAACGACAACAGATCCATCTCGACGGCGAGACGGCGGTGGTCGCGCTTCTCGGCTTCTTCGAGTCGGTGCAGGTGCTCGGCGAGCGCCGCCTTCGACTCCCACGCGGTGCCGTAGATGCGCTGCAACATCGGACCCTTTTCGTTGCCGCGCCAGTACGCACCCGCCACCTTGCGCAACGCGAAATGTCCGAGACGTCCGGTGCTCGGCACGTGCGGCCCGCGGCACAGGTCGACGAATCCGTCACCGTTGCGGTACAGGCTGACGCGATCGCCGCCGCCCACTTCGTCGGCGTCGGTGCTGTCGGCGGCACCGCTCGTGACGCGCGTGATGATCTCGCACTTGTACGGCTGATCGGCGAACACCTGCAGCGCCTCGCTCGGCGACACTTCGCTGCGCACGAAGCGCTGGTCGGCATCGACGATGTCGCGCATCTTGGTCTCGATCGCAACGAGGTCCTCGTCGCTGAACGTACGACCGCCGGGAAGTTCGAAGTCGTAGTAGAAGCCGTCCTCGATCGCCGGACCGATGCTGAACTTCGCACCGGGGAACAGCGCGAGCACCGCCTGCGCGAGCACGTGCGCCGTCGAGTGACGCAACACGTGGCGGCCGGGATCGGAATCGGCGGTGAGGATGGCGACGCGGGCGTTGTCCGGCAACGGCGCACCGAGATCGACTTCGGCACCGTTGACGACGGCAGCAACGGCCGCCTTCGCAAGGCGGGATCCGATCGCGGCGGCGAGATCGGCTGCCGTGGCCCCGGATTCGAGGCTGCGCGACGAACCGTCGGGCAGCGTGACGCTGATCAACGTGGCGGACATGTGCGCTGAAGTCTAGAAACGCGACGGGCGCTCAGAGCGTGACGCCCAGGAGCGCAGCGGCATCGGTCACGCGCAGACCCGCGGCGGCAGCCGCATCGACCACGGCGAAGGCCGCCGGGGTGTCGAGATCGTCGTCGAGTGCGGCACGCACATCGTCGAGCGCCGCGCGACCGTCACCGTTCGTTGCCGCACGCCAGCGATTCAGGCGCTGTCCGGCGCGCACGACGAGTTCGTCGTCCCATTCCCACTCGGTGCGGTAGTGGTGCTCGATGATCCCCATGCGGATCGCCATCGGCTCGTACTCGCGGCGCAGCGCATCGACGAAGACGAGGTTCCCGCGACTCTTCGACATCTTGTGTCCGTCCATCCACACCATCGCCACGTGCATCCAATGGCGCACGAACGGCTCACCCGTGGCTGCTTCCGATTGGGCGCGCTCGCATTCGTGGTGCGGGAAGATGAGGTCGGTACCGCCGCCGTGCAGATCGATCGTCGTGCCGAGCTCGCGCAGCGCGAGAGCGGAACACTCGATGTGCCAGCCCGGTCGACCCGCACCCCACAACGTGTCCCACGCAGGCTCGTCGCCCGACGACGGTTGCCACAGGACGAAGTCGAGCGGGTCGCGCTTGTTCGGGTCGTCGACATTGCCGCCGCGTTCGCGCGCGAGGGCGATCATCGTGTCGCGGTCGAGCCCCGACAGCGCGCCGAACTTCTCGCTGCGCGACACGTCGAAGTACACCGATCCGCCGGCGCGGTACGCATATCCGCGGTCGAGCACCATGCCGATGAATCCGCGGATGTCGGGAATCGCCGACGATGCGCGCGGACGCGAATACACCTCGAGTGCGTTGAGTGCGGCAAGGTCGTCGTTGAGGCGCGCCTCCTCGCGGAACGCGAGATCGAGCCAGTGAACGCCGAGCTCGCGGGCCTTCGCGAAGAGCGGATCGTCGACGTCGGTGACGTTGCGCACGCACTTCACCCGCCGACCCGTGTCGATGAGCCGGCGCATGAGCACGTCGTACGAGAGGAACGTGAAGGCGTGACCGAGGTGCGTCGAGTCGTACGGCGTCACGCCGCACGTGTACATGAGCACCTCGTCGCCGGGGGCGAAGTCGACGACCTCGCGGCGCGCGGTGTCGTGGAGCCGCATGCTCACTTCTCGGGGATGCCGGTGAACCGGGGCGCGACGCGCGTCTTGTACCGCACGTTGAGCTGCAGCAGCACCGCGGTGAGCGCCTCGATCGCGAGTGCGTTCGACAGCAGCCCGGCGTTCAGGGGCCGGCACCCGGCGATGCGCTCGACGAGCGACATCGTCACCGCCGTCGCCCGCGGGTCGTCGGAGCAGATGAGCACGTCGCTGTCGACGCCGTGCTCGAGGTTGCCGAGTTCGTTCGCCGGAAGGTGCTGGAACGCGGCGACGACGTGCGAGCGCGGGATCGCCGCCTGCACGTGCGCGGCGATGCTGCCACGGGGCGGAATGAGCGGTTGGAATTCCCTGCCCACGCGCACGAGGGCGTTCGCCATCGTGATGACGACCTTGCCCGCGATGTCGTCGGCGACCTCGTTGACGGTCGTTGCGGCCGAATCCCACGGCGTTGCGAGAACGATGACGTCGCAGCGCGCGGCGAGACGGTTGTCGCCACCGGTGATCGGCAACGCGAGCGACGGCCAGCGTGCGACGAGCTCGGCTGCAACTTGCTCGCCGCGTTCCGTCGTTCGTGATCCGATCACCGCGGGGAAACCGACCGATGCGAGTCGCACGGCGAGTGCGCTGCCCGCGGGTCCGGTGCCACCGAGATAACCGATCGTGGCCCCGTCGCTCAACTGCACGTCCACTACCGTAGCCACGTGGGCATTCTCGAGAACAAGCGAATCGTCGTCACCGGAGTGCTCACCGACACGTCGATTGCGTTCGGTGTGGCGCGCATCGCGCAACGTGAAGGAGCGCGCATCGTGCTCACCGGAGCGGGTCGCGGTCTCTCCCTCACCGAGCGCACCGCGCGCAAGCTCGACGTCGCCCCGGAAGTCATCGAATTCGACGTGACGGTGCCCGAGCACGTGTCGAGCGCGCGGGACGCCGTCGCAGCGTCGCTCGGTCACGTCGACGGCGTGCTCCACTCGATCGGCTTTGCACCGGCGGCGTGCCTCGGCGACGACATGCTCGCCGTCGGCTGGGAGGACGTCGCGACGGCCATGCACGTCTCGGCGTATTCGCTGAAGACCCTCGCCGACGCATTCGTTCCGTTGATGCCCAACGGCGGCTCGATCGTCGGGCTCGACTTCGACAACACCGTCGCCTGGCCGGCGTACAACTGGATGGGCGTTGCCAAGTCGGCACTCGAATCGCTCAATCGTTACCTCGCCCGCGAACTCGGCCCGAAGCGCGTGCGCTGCAACCTCGTCGCCGCCGGCCCCATCCGCACGATGGCGGCGAAGTCGATCCCCGGGTTCGCGAAGTTCGAGGACATCTGGGACCCCCGCGCACCGCTCGGTTGGGACATCCACGATTCCGAACCCGTCGCCCGCGCGTGCGTCGCCCTGCTCTCCGACTGGTTCCCGGCGACGACCGGTGAGATCGTCCACGTCGACGGCGGCTACCACGCCGTCGGTGCCTGACGGTGCCAGATGGTGCGCCGGTGACGAGCGGTGCGCCGGTGACGAATCATCTCGGCACGAACCGTCTCGGCGGCGAAACGTCGCCGTACCTGCGCCAGCACCGCGACAATCCCGTCGACTGGTGGCCGTGGTGCGATGAGGCCTTCGCCGAGGCCCGGCGACGCAACGTGCCGGTGCTCCTGTCGGTCGGATACTCGGCCTGCCACTGGTGCCACGTCATGGCCCACGAAAGCTTCGAGGACGCCGACGTCGCCGCGGTGATGAACCGCCTGTTCGTCAACGTGAAGGTCGACCGCGAGGAACGTCCCGACGTCGACGCGGTGTACATGGATGCGGTGCAGGCGATGACCGGGCGCGGCGGGTGGCCGATGACGGTGTTCCTCACGCCGGCGGCGCAGCCCTTCTTCGGTGGCACGTACTACCCGAAGGCCCAGTTCCTGCAACTGATGAACGCCATCGACGACGCGTGGCGAACGCGGCGCGCCGACATCGACGCCAACGTCGAGGCGCTCGTGGAGAACATCGGTCGCACGTCGCAGATCCCCGCCGGCGACAACCTGCCCGACATCGCGGTGTTCACGATGTCGATCGACAAGTTGCACTCGACGTTCGACGAGCGCTGGGGCGGGTTCGGTGGTGCACCGAAGTTCCCGAGCACCATGGCGCTCGAGTTGCTCCTGCGCTCGTACCTCAACGACGAGTCGCCCCGCACGCGCGAGGTGCTCACGACGACCCTCGACGCGATGGCCTCGGGGGGAATGTACGACCACATCGGTGGCGGATTCGCCCGTTACAGCGTCGACGAGAAGTGGCTCGTGCCGCACTTCGAGAAGATGCTCTACGACCAGGCGCTGCTCGTGCGTCCGTACCTGCACGCATCGCTCGTGTTCAACGACGCACGGTGGCGCCAGGTCGTCATCGAGACGATCGACTACGTCCTGCGCGACCTGACGTCACCCGACGGTGCGTTCTACAGCGCCGAGGACGCCGATTCCCTCGACGAACACGGACACTCGCACGAGGGGCACTTCTACGTCTTCACGCCCGACCAGGTGCGCCGCATCATCCCCGCCGAGTTCGTCGACGAAACGCTCGACTGGTACGAGATCACCGAGTCCGGCAACTTCGAGGGTCGTTCGATCCCCTGCCGACTGTCGCACCGCGGTGAATTGCTGCGCCCCGAGTCGATCGAGCGGGCCAGGGCACTGCTCTTTGCGGCACGCAACACCCGTCACCGTCCCGGCCTCGACGACAAGGTCATCTGCGAATGGAATGCGCTGATGATCTCATCGCTCGCGGAAGCCGCCGGCGCACTCGGACGCGACGCATGGAAGGTCGCCGCGGTTCGCGCCGGCGAATTCATGCTCGCGAGGATGCGTCGTGACGACGGACGTTTCGTGCGCACGTGGCACCGCGATGCCACCGTGGCTCCGCGCCAGCCGGCAATGGCCGCCGATCTCGCCAACCTCGTCGACGCGTTCACGCGCCTCGCTGAACTCACCGGTGAGGCGCGCTGGATCGGTGCCGCACGCGACGCAGCCGACCAACTCATCGACCATCACTGGGACGCGGCCGAAGGTGGCGTGTTCACGACACCCGACGACGGCGAACGACTCATCGTGCGCCAGAAGGATCTCGTCGACAACGCGACTCCGGCGGCCAACTCCGTCGCGGCACTCGCGCTGCAGCGTCTCGCCGCACTCACCGGGGTGGTGCACTACGCCGAGCGCGCCGACGACATCCTTCGTCTGCTCGGCGGCATCATGACATCGGCACCCACTGCGTTCCCTCATCTGCTCGCCGCACTGCACCTGCGCCACGTCGGTCCGACGGAAATCGCCGTCACGGGCGATCGCCCGGAGATGGTCGCCTACTTGCAGCGCCAGTGGCTGCCGACGGTCGTGCTCGGCTGGGGCGAACCGTACGACTCACCGCTGTTTGCCGACCGCCGCGACGGCTTCGTCTACGTGTGCCGCCGTTACGCCTGTCAGGCTCCGGCATCGACGCGCGACGAACTCGTCGCCGCATTGCGCACGGCCCTCGCCGGCTGACGCACCACCGTCACCGTCGGCGGTCGGGATTTCCTGCATCAAACGCAGTACCCAACGCAGCATCAAACGCCGTATCGAAGTGGATGATGCTCTGCGCGGTGCGGCGCGGGCGTCCGGCGCTGCGTCCGGGATTGTGTTCGGGACTGTGATCGGGACCGTTCTTGGAACCGTGTTCGGAACCATTTTCGGAAGCGAGCGCGGCATCACCCTCGCGTCGATCGTCGCGTTCCGCGGACAACGGCC
>JBIIUH010000102.1:0-4344 GCA_044340075.1 Ilumatobacteraceae bacterium
GACGGCGGTGCGGGTGTGGGTGTCGAAGTCGCCGAACCAAGTGCGGCGCTGTTCGGGGTTGTGCGTGAGGGCGTGCATGCCGTGGCTGATCGCGTTGCGGGTGGTCTCATTGCCGGCGACGACGAGCAGGATGAAGAAGCTGCCGAATTCCTGGCTCGTCATGCGCTGGCCGTCGAACTCACCGTGCATCATGATGCTCGTGAGGTCGTCGGTGGGGCGCGCGAGGCGTTCCTCGCCGTGCGCCTGGGCGTACTGGTACAACTCGAGCCCGCTGCGCAGCAGGTCGCCGAGGGTCGCGCCGAAATCGGGGTCGGTCGCGCCGAGGATCTCGTTCGTCCAGCGCAGGATGCGCGGTGCGTCGGCCGCCGGAATTCCCATCATGTCGCAGATGATCTGCAGGGGCAGCGGCGCGGCGAACTTCTCGACGAAGTCGAATTCGTCACCGTTGCCGTGCTCGTCGAGCACGCGGTCGACGAGCGTGCGAGCCGTGTCGCGCACGTAGTCCTCGATGCGCGACACTTCGCGCGGGGTGAAACCCTTCGACACGATCGAGCGGATGCGGAAGTGCTTCGGGTCGTCCATGTTGATCATCGAGCCGAAGAACTCGTTCAGCTCGGGCGTGAACGTGGTGATGTTCGTACCCTGCCCGCTGCAAAACAAATCGGGGTTGCGGCTCACGTGCCAGATGTCGGCGTGGCGGGTGAGTGCCCAGTAGCCCGGCCCCGCGGGGATGTTCTCGACGGGTCGTTCGGCGAAGAAGCAAATCGGCGATTCGCGGCGCATCGTGGCGAACACCGACTCGCGCCACTCGTGCGGCGCCGACCAGAAGTCGATGTCGGAGAGGTCGATTCCGTCGAGATCGACGCGCTGCAGCTCCACGTTGCGAGGTTATTGGCGGCCGAGCTCGTCGAGCACGGCGTCGCTGAATGCGGGCCATGCTTCGAGCGCCCATTCGCCGAATTCGCGATCGGTGAGTGCCGCGACGGCGACGTCGGCGACCGGATCGACCCACACGAACGTGCCGCTGCCGCCGAAGTGACCGAAAGTGGAACCCGAATTACGGTCGGCGGTCCAGTGCGGACGTTTTGCACCACGGATTTCGGGGCCGAGTCCCCACGGACACGGATCGAAGCGACCGAGCCCCGGAACGACCCCGTCGAGCGTCGGGTACTGCACGCTGATCGCATCGTTGTACGTGGCTCGCGAGATGAGCGTCGGGCGGCGCAACTCGGCAACGAAGCGTGCGACGTCGCCGATGCGCAGGTGCATGTCGCGCGCGGCGGAGCCGTCATGGTCGACGTCGTCGATGCCGAGCGGCTCGAGCACCGCCTCGGCGAGGTATTCCCAGAACGCAATGCCGGTCGACTCGGCGACATGCGCGGCGACGAGTTCGTATCCGGTGTTCGAGTACGTGCGGCGACGACCGGCGCTGACGATCGGCATCGGTGCATCGAAGCCGTACCCGCCGGCGTGGCTGAGCAGGTGACGCAAGGTGCACCCGGGTTGTCCGACCGGGGCATCGAGCGACGTCGAACCCTCCTCGCAGGCGATGAGCGCCGTCCACGCGGTGAACACCTTCGTCACCGAGGCGAGACGGAAGCGGTGATCGAGATCACCCGAGACGTGCACCGCTCCGCTGCGGTCGATGATGCACGCGGCGGCGTTGTCGACGGGCCAGGCGTGGATGTGCGCGAGCGCGCCGGGCGTGGCGGTCACGCCGGTCAGACGCCGGTGCGGATCAATTCGGCGACGCGGAAGGCGAGGTCGAGCGACTGGCGCGCGTTGAGACGCGGGTCGCACACCGTTTCGTAGCGCGTATCGAGGTCGTCCTCGGAGAGTTGCTCGGCGCCACCGAGACACTCGGTGACGTTGTCGCCGGTGAGCTCAATGTGGATACCGCCCGGCCACGTGCCCTCGGCACGGTGGGCGAGTACGAAGCCGGTGATCTCGCGGATGATGTCGTCGAAGTGACGCGTCTTGCGGCCGTTCTCGGCGGTGAAGGTGTTGCCGTGCATCGGATCGCACGCCCACACGACGGGGTGTCCGGCGTCGCGCACGGCGCGCAACAGCGGTCGCAAACCTTCTTCGATCTTGTCGGCGCCCATGCGGGTGATGAGTGTGAGACGACCCGGGATGCGGTTCGGGTTGAGGGCCTCGCATAACTGCAGCACCCACTCGGCCGACGTGCTCGCGCCGACCTTGCAGCCGATCGGGTTGCCGACGCCGCGGAGGAATTCGACGTGTGCGCCGTCGAGCTGACGCGTGCGCTCGCCGATCCACAACATGTGCGCCGAGCAGTCGTACCAGGTGCCGGTGAGCGAGTCCTGGCGGGTGAGGGCTTCCTCGTAACCGAGAATGAGCGCTTCGTGCGACGTGAACACGTCGACTTCGTGCAGCGCAGAGTTGCTCTCGGTGTCGACACCGCAGGCGCGCATGAACGCAAGTGCGCGCTCGATCTCAGCGGCCACGGTTTCGTAGCGCTGACCCTCGGGGCTTGTCGAGACGAACTCGAGGTTCCAAGCGTGCACGCGGTTGAGATCGGCAAAGCCGCCCTTCGTAAAGGCGCGCAACAGGTTCAACGTGCTCGCCGCCTGATGGTACGCCTGTACCAATCGCTGCGGGTCGGGCACACGAGCACCGGGCAGCGGTGCCGGGTCGTTCACCATGTGACCGCGGAACGACGGAATCTCGGTCGAGCCGACCTTCTCGGTGTCCGACGAGCGCGGCTTGGCGAACTGCCCGGCGATGCGTCCGACCTTCACGACGGGAACGCCCATCGAATAGGTGAGCATGACGGCCATCTGCAGGATGACGCGCAACTTCTCGCGGATGTTCACCGCGGTGAATTCCTCGAAGCTCTCGGCGCAGTCACCGGCCTGGAGAAGGAATGCGTTGCCCTGTGCAACCTGACCGAGCGAGTTGAGCAAGGTGCGTGCCTCGCCGGCGAACACGAGCGGCGGGAACGACTCGATCTGTTTCAGGGCGCGGTCGAGCTCGGCAGGGTCGGGCCATGCCGGCTGTTGGACCGCCGGCAGTGAGCGCCACGAGGATTTCGACCAGTTTTTCGCCATGGTGTGCCGTGAAGGCGAAAATCAGGCTACCGACGCCGCAAAGCACAACGACCGCCGGCATTGCTGCCGGCGGTCGTTGTGAAGTGCAGTGCGGTCGGTGGAACCGGGGTTCAGACCGACAGGTAGTCGGGTGCGTCCAAGCGCAGCGAATCGACGGCGCGGCTGACGAGACGACGGGCGGCCTCGGCGGTGACGCCGAGTTCCTCACCGACCTCGCGGAAGCTCTTGCGCTCGCCACCGAACAATCCGAAACGGGCTTCGACCGCGTAGCGGGCGCGCTCGTCGAGGGTGTTCAGCAGACCGTTGAGCATGTCGTCTTCGACGCGCGACATCACCGCTTCTTCGGGGCTGATGTCGTGGTTCGGAACGAGGTCGCCGAGCGTCGCATCGCCATCGTCGCCGATCGGCTTGTCGAGCGAGACCGGTGTGGTGAGACGGTGCAGTTCGGCGTTTTCGGCCGAAAGACCTTCGGCATCGCCCGAGCCCTGGCGCAGTGCGGCACGCAGATTCGCCGAACGGTCACCGGGGATGCGGATGAGGCTGGCCTTCTGGTCGAGTGCGCGACCGATCGCCTGACGGATCCAGAACGTGGCGTACGTCGAGAACTTGAAGCCGCGGCGCCAGTCGAACTTGTCGACGGCGTGCTCGAGACCGAGGTTGCCTTCCTGGATGAGGTCGAGCAGATCCATGCCCTGGGGCAGGGGGTAGCGGCGGGCAATCGACACGACGAGGCGCAGGTTGGCGCGGATGAAGCGATCCTTTGCGCGGGCGGCTTCACGGATGTCGCGCTTCAACTGGGTGCCGCGCTCGCCCTTTTCCCACTTGGCGCGGGCGTTGCGGCCGGCCTCGATCGCCTTCGAGAGCTGACGCTCGTCCTCGGCGGTGAGGAGCGGGACTTTGCCGATGTCGTTGAGGTAGAGACCGATGGAATCGGACATGGGGGTTTCCTTTGTTGCCTTGGGGGCCACCGTCCGGTCAACGTTCCACTGCTTCCAGTGGCGGGGGTTGGGGGGTGAACGATGGGATTCGGGGGAACCCAAAAATATAGGGGACTTTGTCGGGGAGGTCAAGGGTGATGTGACACTTTTTGGCGGTAGAAGCGTCCCACCTCACCACCGTGGCGCATACCCCTGTGAGCACAGGCGCAATCCCTCTGGCGGCACGGCTGAGTGCCTCCACATATACGGGCGCACACTGCATTTCCGGGCGCACGCCGCGGCCGTCGGCCCGTCGGTACGGGCATTCGTAGACTTCGGGCGTGCCGGAGCGGGTG
>JBIIUH010000103.1:0-4310 GCA_044340075.1 Ilumatobacteraceae bacterium
GACCGTCAGCTCGACAATCCCCTCGGTGCGGTGCAGATGGGTCTCATCTACGTCAACCCGCAGGGCCCGAACGGCAACCCCGATCCGATCGCCTCGGCACGTGACGTGCGCGAGACGTTCGCCCGCATGGCGATGAACGACGAGGAAACCGTCGCACTCGTCGCCGGTGGTCACACGTTCGGCAAGGCTCACGGCGCCGCCGATCCGGAGAAGTACGTCGGAGCCGATCCCGAGGCTGCACCGATCCAGGCAATGGGTTTCGGTTGGCACAACAAGCTCGGCGAAGGCCACGGCGTTGCCACCATCACCAGCGGCATCGAAGGTGCATGGACGACGAACCCGATCCAGTGGGACAACGACTACTTCAAGATCCTCCTCGAGAACGAGTGGGAACTCACGAAGAGCCCGGCCGGCGCACACCAGTGGGTGCCGAAGGGTGGTGCACTGAAGGACTCCGTTCCGGACGCGCACGACACGTCGAAGCGTCACCAGCCGATCATGACGACGGCCGACCTCGCGCTGAAGTTCGACCCGGAATACGCGAAGATCTCGAAGCGGTTCCATGAGAACCCCGCCGAGTTCGCCGATGCCTTTGCCCGCGCGTGGTTCAAGTTGACCCACCGCGACATGGGTCCGAAGTCGCGTTACTTCGGCAAGCTCGTTCCGAAGGAAGAGCTCATCTGGCAGGACCCGGTCCCGGCAGTCGATCACCCGCTCGTCGATGACAAGGACGTCGAGGCGTTGAAGGCCAAGGTGCTCGCCACCGGTCTCAGCGCCACGGCCCTCGCAAAGACGGCGTGGGCGTCGGCGTCGACGTTCCGCGGCACCGACAAGCGCGGTGGCGCCAACGGTGCACGCATCCGTCTCGCCCCGCAGACGAACTGGGAAGTGAACGAGCCCGCCGAACTCTCGAAGGTCCTCGCGGCCCTCGAGAAGGTGCGCGACGAGTTCAACGGCTCGGCGACGGGAGGCAAGAAGATTTCGCTTGCCGACCTCATCGTCCTCGCCGGAGCCGCAGCCGTCGAGAAGGCGGCGAAGGATGCCGGCGTCAGCGTGAAGGTTCCGTTCCGTGCGGGACGCACCGACGCGAGCGCCGCGCAGACCGACGCAGCATCGTTCGCGGTGCTCGAGCCCACCTTCGATGCGTTCCGCAACTACGTGCGTGTTGGCCACATGGCCCGCACCGAGCAGTTGCTCATCGAGAAGGCAAGCCTGCTCAACCTCACGGCGCCCGAAATGACGGTGCTCGTCGGCGGCATGCGCGCCCTCGGTGCGAACTACAAGGACACCGCCCACGGCGTGTTCTCGGCGAAGAAGGGTGCCTTGACGAACGAATTCTTCGTCAACATCCTCGACACCGACGTGACGTGGGAGCCCACCGACAAGTCGGAGGAAACCTTCGTCGGCAAGGTCGGCGGCAAGCAGAAGTGGACGGCCACCCGCGCCGACCTCATCTTCGGTTCGAACTCGCAGCTGCGAGGCATCGCCGAGGTGTACGGCGGGGATGACGCCCAGGCCAAGTTCGTGCACGACTTCGTCGCTGCATGGAACAAGGTGATGGAGCTCGACCGCTTCGACCTGGCCTGATCCACCAGAACACAGCTACAGCGAAAGGGCGGGGGCCATGCCCCCGCCCTTTTTCTGTCTTCGCTCGGCCCGACGGCCGATCCGGAAAGTAGTTGATCAGCCTGTAGCGAATCGCTGGCTGGACGTCAGATCGCCGACCAGCCGCCGTCGCAGGAGAGAATCGCGCCGTTGACGTTGGACGCCTCGTCGCTGAGCACCCAACAGATCATCGCCGCCACTTGCTCCGACGTCGCCCAGCCGGGTACGACGTGCTTCATGATTCCGCCGACCACTTCACGGGCGTGGGCCGAGCGGAATGGCGCCTCGATGTTCGTCGCTACCCCACCGGGTGCGACGGCGTTCGTGCGGATCTTGTTTCCGGAGTACATCACCGACATGTTGCGGGTGAGTCCGTGCACGGCGTGTTTCGACGATGCATACGCAACACCTGACGCCGAGCCGCGCAAACCGGCACCAGACGACACGTTGACGATCGATCCTCCTCCGCCGGCGATCATTACCGGCACCACTGCACGGCACATTCGCATGACGGCGGTGAGGTTGACGGCGATGACGCGATCCCACGTGGTGTCATCGACTTCGGCGACGGGCAGGAACGCATCCATGATTCCCGCAACATTGGCGAGGAGATGAACGGTGCCGCCGCACGCCGCGACGCACGCATCGACCGTCGACTGATCGCTGATGTCACCGACGACGGAGCCGACGATCTCATTGCCGATCTCCGCCCGCAGATCGGCGAGGCGCTGCGCGCTCACGTCGGTGACGACGAGCCGTGCACCTTCGGCGGCGAGGCGCAGCGCCGTGGCACGGCCGATCCCCGACCCGGCCCCGGTGACGATCGCCGTTCGCCCGATGAAACGATTCGGTGTGTGTTGCACGGTCACGAGTGTCCTCCCCCGTCGCCATCCTCGCCGACGGCACGGCCGAGCACGTGGGCGCCCACCGGGGCGGTGACGAGTTGCAGCACGATGATGACGACAATCTTCGTCACGTCGCTGAAGTACGCAAGTTGCAGGGCAGCCGCGATGCCGCAGCACACCACCCCGAGGGTCGCCGGCTTCGTCGCAGCGTGCATCCGCGCGCGGGTGTCACCCAACCGATGCAAGCCGATCGATGCGACGAGGGCAAGCAGCGCGCCGACGGCGAACAGAACCACCGACGCGACGTCTCGCACGGCCGTGACAATCTCATTCATGGCCACCTCCGCGGCGCGCCTCGATGAACCGGGCGACGGTCACCGACGTGAGGAAACCGAGCAGTCCAAGCACGACGGCAAGGTCGAGTTGCAGGCCGTCGTCGTTTCGGGCCGCCGCCACGAGGAGTCCGCACGTGATGACGGCGGTGAGCGTGTCGAGCGCGACAGCCCGGTCGCCGAGTGATCCGGGGCGCACGATCCGCACGACGACGAGCACGGCTGCGACGGCGAGAACGCCGAGAATGACCGAATCGATGAAGGTCGTCGTTGCTGCAACGATCATGCGCCGGCCTTTCTCACGATGGTGACCGCCGATGCAACGCGCCGTTCGAGATCGAGGATCTCGCGTCGGAAGGTCTCGGGTTCGACGTCGCCGAGCACGTGCACGTGCAGGGTGAGCGAGTCGTCCAACTCGAGCGTCATGGTACCCGGTGTGAGTGTGATGAAATTGGCGACGATCGCGCCGATGAACCGCGACCCGGACTGCAGCTGCACCGTGAGCACGCGAGTCGACGTTCGGGCGGAAGTGGGCGCAACGACGGCGAGCACGACTCGCGCGCTCGACACGACGAGGCTGCGGGCGACGAAGGCACCCGTCTTCACCGCATTCCACGGGCGCAGGCGGTGCGTCTCGCGTGCGCGATCTGCGAACAGCCAGTGAACGAGCCCGACGACGATGACACCCGAGGCGACGTTGGCGGCGGACACCTCGCCCCACAGCGCAACCCACATGACGAGCAGGGCGAGCGAGCGCGGGATCACGGTGCGCCCCTCACCGCCGAAACGTACGTTGCGGGATTCGTCATCTCGCGCGCGGCATCGAGCGAGAAGTCGTAGAGCGGTCCGCTGAAGACGGCGATGACGAGCGTGACGGCGACGAGCGCGACGGTTGCCGCCGCCATGGTCGGATGATGGCGCAGCACTCCCCTGACGGCAATGCGCGATGCCGGCTCGACTTCACCCCAGAAAGCGTTCACCCAGATCTTCACCATCGATGTGAGCGTGAGTGCACTGACGAGCAGGGCGACACCGACGACGACGTAGTGACCGGCATCGATACCGGATCGCACGAGGAGGAACTTGGCGACGAAACCGGAGAACGGCGGAATGCCGGCGAGGCTGAGTGCCGGCAACATGAACAGGACCGCGAACAGCGGCGATCGCCGGGCAAAGCCACCGACGTTGTCGAACGAACTGCTGCCCGAGTCGCGCTCCATGATGCCCTCGACGAGGAAGAGTGCCGTCTTCACCGGAATCTGGTGCACGAGGTAGAGCAACGTGGCAGCGAGCGCGGCGGCACCGCCCACACCGATACCGAACACCATGTATCCGATCTGGCTGACGATGTGGAAGGACAACAGCCGCTTCATGTCGTAGTGCGAGATGGCACCGAGCACGCCGATGAGCATCGTCGCCGCCCCCACCCACAGAACGAGATCACCGAGCGCATCGGGAAACAACAAGGTCTGCGTGCGCATGATGCAGTACACGCCGACCTTCGTCAGCAGCCCGGCGAACACCGCGG
>JBIIUH010000104.1:0-4225 GCA_044340075.1 Ilumatobacteraceae bacterium
CGCACGAGGGCTCGCATCTCTTCGTTCGGTGACAGTTGTTCGCCGCGTTGCCAGGCGCGCAGATACTTCGCCGGCCAGATCTCGCCGCGGCGCAGGTTCTGCTCCGACTGCGGACAGATGCGTGAAACTCCGAAGTGGAGGTGACACAAAGTGGTGCGCGCATTGCCCGACTGGCCGACGGTGGCGATCTTCTGGCCCGATTCGACGCGCTGACCGCGTTTCACCATGAGCCGACCGAGATGGGAGAAGTAATAGCGCACGAAGTCGTCGCCGTGCATGGTGATCGTGAGACCACCGCGCGTTCCGGGATCGTCCACCGCTGGATCCCAGTTGTCGATCTTGCGCACGTCGACGATGAGTCCGGAGATCGGTGCGCGCACCGTTTGCCGGCAGCCGGTGAGATCCGTCGCTGGGTAGTTGAGGTGGTAGTCGTCGTAGAACACGTCGGGTCCCGCGACGGGGAACGTGTACTTCCATTCGGCACGCTTCTTGCGGCCGCGAATGAACGGACCCTCGGCGTCCTCGTCGTTCGACGCCTTCGCCGCGGGTGCGAGTAACAGCGACGCCGCGACGAGCACGGCGCAGCGGCGCACGAAGTGACGTCCCCCTGTCACCCGACTGACAGTAGCGAAGAAGCGGGACCCTCATACAGTGGTCACCGGAGGGAATTTTCTTCATGAGTCTCGTTGCCCGTTACGCGCTCGCATCGGTGATGCTCGTCGTCATCGCCGAAACGGCCAAACGCAGCGCCCGGCTCGGCGCCCTCATCGCCGCATTGCCGCTCGTCACGATCATCACCCTCGTCGTCTTGTACAGCGGGGGCGAGAAGGCGGCGAAGCTGTCGGAGTTCTCCGTCTACACCTTCTGGTACGTGATCATCACGCTGCCGCTGCTGCTCATATTCCCGTGGTTCCTCGATCGCATCGGCTTCTGGTGGGCGCTCATCGGTTCGATCATTGCAACGATGGCGATCTTCGCCGCAACGGCGGCCGTTCTGCAGCGCTTCGGGGTGAAACTGCTCTAACGCGAGCTCGACGTCGCGAGTGCGACGATTCGGCGCGTGAAGTCGTCGACGGGCGAGCCCACGACGCGCTCGATCGGCCCGTTCTCGACGACGCGACCGTCGCGCATGACGGCGATCTCGGTGCACAGTCGTGCAACCACGGAAAGGTCGTGCGACACGAGCACGAGTGCCAGGTTCCTGCGTGCGATGAGATCGTCGAGCAGCGAGACAATTTCGTCGCGGATGAGCACGTCGAGTGCGCTGACGGGTTCGTCGGCGACGAGTATCTGCGGCGCGGGTGCAAGCGCGCGGGCGATCGCCACTCGTTGACGTTGACCCCCCGACAGCTCGTGCGGGTAGCGGGCAGCGAACGATGCGTCGAGAGCGACGTCGGCGAGCACTTCGCGCACGCGCAGTGCATGGTCGCCGTCGATGCCCAGGCACTCGAGCGGTTCGGCGACGATGCGGCCGACCGTGAGGCGCGGGTTCAGTGACGAGCGCGGATCCTGGAACACGGGTTGCACCGCGCGCCGGAACGCCCGAGTGTCGCACTGCGACAGAGGAGTTCCTCCGAACAGCACGTCACCGGCAGCGAGCGGCTCGAGACCGAGCAGTGCGCGCACGAGAGTCGACTTTCCCGCACCCGATTCGCCGACGATACCGATGCGCGCACCGACGCCGACCGACAGCGACACGTCGTCGAGGGCCACGCGTCCCGAACGATGCACGCGGCGCAGCGCCCGGGCCTCGAGCAGCACCGTCACGATTCACCCCGGAGGAGGCGGCGCAAATCGGCGGTTCCGCGGCGCGCCGATTCGATGAGCGCCTTTGCGTACGGATCCGCGGCGCGTTCGGACAACTCGGCCGTCGGGCGCTTCTCGACGATGCGCCCCAACCGCATGACGGCAATGTCGCGGGCCATGCGCGCGACGACGCCGAGGTCGTGCGACACGAAGACAAGCGACAGGCCCTCCCCGTCGACGAGCGACTCGAGAAGTCCCAGGATGTCGTCCTGCACCGTGACGTCGAGCGCGGTGGTTGGTTCGTCGGCGATGAGCAGTCGCGGTCGGGCGGCGAGCGCAATGGCGAGGCCGATGCGCTGACGCTGCCCACCGGACATTTCGTGGGGGAGTCGACGCGCGATTCGCTCGGGCTCGTCGAGACCGACACGTGCGCACCATTCGACCGCCGCCGCGTCGGCATCGCGACGCGACACGCCGTGGTGCAGGCGCAGCGGCCAACCGATTTGGCGATCGACGCGCATGAGCGGGTTCAGCGCGGTGAGCGGTTCCTGGAAGACCATGCCGATCGTGCGGCCCCGCACCGAACGGCGCACGTCCTCGTCGGCGCCGACGAGTTCGACGCCGTCGCAACGAATGCTGCCCGACACCTCGGCACCCGAGGGAAGCACCCCGAGTACGGCGAGCATCGCCATCGTCTTGCCCGAGCCCGACTCACCGATGATGCCGAGTCGACCGCCCGTGGCGACGTCAAACGACACGTCGTTCACGACGATGTTGTCACCGAAACGCACGGTGAGGTTGCGCACCTCGAGCAGCGTCATGCCGCACCCCGCAACGTCGGGTCGAGCCGCTCGCGCAGGCCGTCACCGAGCAGGTTGAACCCGAGCACCGCGACGACGATGGCAATCCCCGGCCATAGTGCATGCAGCGGCTCGACGATGAGGAACTGCTGCGACGTCGCAAGCATGCGCCCCCACGACGGAGTCGGTGGTCGAGTGCCGAGACCGATGTACGACAGCGTCGATTCGGCAAGGATGGCGACGGCTGCTGCACCGGACGCGTGCACGAACAGCGAGCTGCGCACGTTCGGCAGCACGTGCATGCGGATGATGCGCCGGCGGTTCGCGCCGCACGCTCGGGCGGCGAGCACGAAATCGTTGGTGAGCACGGCACGCGTGTCGCGGGCGACGATGCGGGATACGGCGGCTGCAAGTGCGATGCCGATGGCGACGATCGCGGTGAGCGTCGACGGTTCGTACACGGCGGCGAGGACGATGGCGAGCAGCACCGAGGGTAGTGCGAGCACGATGTCGATGGCGAAGGTCGCTGCACCTCGCGTCCGTGCACTCGCCGTGCCGACCAGCAATCCGATCAGGGTGCCGACGAGCATTCCGATGACGACCGCACCGACGGCGACTCCGAACGTGCTGCGTGCACCGACTATGACGTTGCTCAGGATGTCACGTCCGTTTTCGTCGGTACCGAGCACGTGCGGCCATGCCGGCCCGGTGAGCGAGAGTTCGGGATCGATCTCGAGCGGGTCGAACGGCGTCCAGACGTACGACAGCGCCACCGTCGCAACGGTGACCCCGACGAGCGCGGCGCCGACGACGAAGCCGGGGTCGCGGCGCACGCGCCGGTCGCTGATCGCGTTCATTCGCGCTCCCGTGTGCGCGGATCGATGACGTTCAGTGCCGCATCGACGACGAATCCGACGACGAATACGAGCGCTGTTGCGACGGCAACGGTGCCCTGCACCTTGATGACGTCGCGTTGCGACACGTCCTGCAGCAGCATTTGCCCGACTCCGGGAAGTGCAAAGACGCTCTCGACGATGATCGCCCCGACGACCAGCGTTGCGAGCTGTACGCCGAGAACCGATACCACCGGGGAAAGAACGTTGCGTACACCGTGCACACGCAGGGCCGTGCGGGTGGACATGCCGGTCGCCCGCGCCGTGCGGAACCATTCGGTCTGCAGCACGTCGATCGTCGCCGAGCGGGCGTAACGCATGAGCACGGCTCCCTGTGCGAGGGCGAGCGTGATCGTCGGCAGGATCATCGAGCGCACCGCTTCACCCGTGTCGCGCCACGAGTCGACGGGAAACCCACCCGATGGCAGCCACTGCAGCGTGACGGCGAATCCGGTGATGAGCAGCACGCCGATCCAGAACGTCGGCACGGCGACGCCGAGCTGGCCGATGCCCGACACCGTCACGCCGCGCCACGAGGTGCGTCGCAATCCCGCGTACATGCCGAGCGGTACGGCGACGAGGAACGCGAGCACGCTCGCGGCGGCGATGAGTGGCAGAGTGACAGCGGACTTCGCGAAAAGCTCACCGCCGACGCTCGCCCCGGAGATCATCGACGTGCCGAGGTCGCCGCGAACGGCGTTGCCCAACCACTCGAGGTACTGCACGGCCAGCGCGCGATCGAGCCCGAGTTGCACGCGCAGCGCCTCGACCTCCTCGTTGGTGGCG
>JBIIUH010000106.1:0-4154 GCA_044340075.1 Ilumatobacteraceae bacterium
CCGGTGGAGTGATCGGTGAGGTCACGCACGCGCGAGATCGACGGCACCTTGTCGGCGATCATCGTCTGCACTCCCTCGAGCATCGTCTGACGGCTCATCGAGCAACCGTGGCAACCGCCGCCCATCGTGAAGTACGCCGTTCCCTGCGAGTCGTGTCCGGCGAACGTGACGAAGCCACCGTGCGCAGCGAGCGCGGGGTTCACCTCGACGCGCACCACTTCTTCGATGGCGCGTGACACATCGTCACCGATGACGAGACCCTCGACCTGCGGGGCGCGCGGCTTGTTCGGGTTGCGAATGACGAGCCCCGCATTGTCGGAATAGTCGAGCTGGGCACCTTGCAACGCCTCGACATCACGACCGGGGATGATTACCTTGAAACCGTCGATCGTGCGCACTTCTTCGTCCATCGCCGCGGTGAGGAACTCCTCGAACGCGAGGTCGTAACGAAAGTCCTCACCCGGTTGCGAAGCGACGGCGAGTCGGAGGCCGAGCTTTTCGGCATCGGGCTCGGTGTCGCGCAACTCGCGCAACTTCACCATGGCCTGCTCGGTGATGGTGATGATCGTGTCGCGCTGCTCGGTCATTGCAGCGAACGGCGACGTCGGGGTTGTGCTCACGCTGGGCAGGCTACCGATGTACTTTCCCGCCCGTGCTGCGCAGCCCCGTGAAATAGGGACCGCTGTAGAGTGACGTCGTCACGCACGGGGAGTCCGAGGATCGTCGGACTGAGAGGGTGGACGCCACCACCGACCCGCACAACCTGATCTGGGTCATGCCAGCGGAGGGAGCAGACAATGAGCGAAGTCGCCGCATCCCCGCCGAAGTCGGCCGTCGTCATCACGGGCGGTGATGCGCTGCACGACGACCACGTCACCGACATCGGCGCGCACGACATCATCGTCGTCGCCGACGCCGGCATCCACCACGCACTCGACAAGGGCCTGCGCATCGACGTCGTCATCGGCGATCTCGATTCGGCACGACCCGACGCCGTGGCACGGGCGCGACACCTCGGTGTCGAAGTCGTCGAGCTGCCCGACGACAAGGACCTCACCGACACCGAGGCTGCGCTGCTCCACGCGGCATCGCTCGGCGTCGACTCGCTGCGCGTCGTCACCGGTGGTGGCGGTCGCCTCGACCATCAGCTCGGCGTCCTCGCCGCACTCTTCCACGAGGATCTCGCGCACGTTCGCATCGAGGCCCGGTGGGCACGGTCGCGTGCATGGCCGCTGCACTCGGGTGCGGTGCTCGACGTCGCCTGCGAGATCGACGACACGATCGGACTCGTTCCCTTCGGCGGCGATGCACACGGCGTGCACACCGAAGGTTTGCGCTGGGCGTTGTCGAATGAATCTCTGCGCGCCGCCTCGTCACGCGGCGTGAGCAACCGGGCGGTCTCTCCCCGCGTGCGGGTGACGCTCGGCAACGGTCGACTACTCGTCATCAACGAAGGAAAGGTGTCGTAATGCGCATTCGTCTCGTCATGTTGGTCGTCACTGCAGCAGTCGTCGTCGCTGCATGCGGTGGATCGGAGTCGGCAACGAAGACCGAGTCGGGCAACGCCGAACCCGTCACGCTCACCCTGCTCGCCCACGAATCGTTCACGCCGAGCGAGGGCATCTTCGACGAGTTCACCGCCGACACCGGTATCTCGGTGGAGATCGTGCGCAGCACGGATGCCGGCACCCTCGTGACGAAGGCCGCCCTCACCGCCGGCGCGCCGGAGGGTGACGTGTTGTGGGGTGTCGACAACACGCTGCTGTCCCGTGCACTCGAAGCCGACGTGTTCGAGCCGTACCGCAGTGCGAATGCCGAGTTCCTCGATGCCGACGCACTCGCCCTCGTTCCAAACGACGAAGTCACTCCCGTCGATACGGGTGACGTGTGCATCAACTACGACACGGCGTGGTACGCCGACCGCAACGTCGCACCGCCGACGTCTCTCGACGACCTCGCCGACCCGCGGTACCGCTCGCAACTCGTCGTGCCGAACCCGCTGACGTCATCCCCTGGCCTGGCGTTCCTCCTCGCCTCGATCGCCAAGTACGGCGACGACGGTTGGACGACGTGGTGGGAGAAGTTGCGTGACAACGACGTGCTCGTCGTCGAGTCGTGGAGCGATGCGTACTACGGCCCGTTCTCCGGAGCGTCGGGGAAGGGTTTCCGTCCGCTCGTCGTCAGCTACGCGTCGAGCCCGCCGGCCGAGGTGGTCTTTGCCGATCCGCCGCGCGACGACGCACCGACGGCCGTCGTCGTCGATACGTGTTTCCGCCAGGTCGAGTTCGCCGGTGTGTTGCGCGGAACGAAGTACCCCGAACAGGCGAAACGCCTCGTCGACTTCCTGACGTCGGTCACGTTCCAGAACGACCTGCCACTCACGCAATTCGTGTACCCGGTGCACCGCGATGCAACCCTGCCCGATGTGTTCGTGCGCCACTCGTTGCGTCCCGACACTCCGCTCACCCTCGATCCGGCGCGCATCGCCGCGGGACGCACGCAGTGGCTCGACACCTTCAGTTCCGTGATGCTGCGCTGACGTGACCGCCGTTCGACACCGCACGACGAGCAACTACCCGCAAGGGTGGTCGGCGCTCGCCGGTCTGCCGGGCGCAGCATGGTTGGCATTGTTCGTCGGTGTTCCCGTCGTCGCCCTCGTCGTGCGCGTCGTCGACACCGATTCGTTGCGCGTCCTGCGCACGTCGGTGCCGTGGCGGATCGGCTGGTTCACGCTGTGGCAGGCGCTGCTCAGCGCCGTGACGGCACTCGCCGTCGCGCTGCCCGTCACGTGGGTGCTCGCACGACACGACTTCCGCATGCGCCGCACCGTGCGCGCGATCGTCGTCAGCGGCTTCTTGTTGCCGAGCGTCGTCGTCGGTACGGCGTTCGTCGGGATGCTGCCCGCGAGTCTGCAGCGCACGTGGATCGCCGTCGTCGTCGCGCACGCCTGGTTCAACGTTGCCGTCGTCGTGCGGGTGGTCGGGGCGCGGTGGGAGCGCATCGATACGGGGCTCACCGATGCAGCTGCTCTGCTCGGTGCCGCACCGCTGCGCCGACTGCGCACCGTCACCCTGCCGCTGCTCGCCCCGGCACTCGCCGCGGCGTCGGCGCTCGTCTTTCTCTTCTGCTTCACCTCGTACGGAATCGTGCGCCTCCTCGGCGGCCCAGGCCGCGTCACGATCGAGAGCGACATCGCCCTGCGCGCACTGCAGATCGGCGACGTCGGCGCAGCCGCCGTACTGGCCGTCGCGCAGGCAGTTTTTCTCATCTTCGTTGCGACACTGTCGACGACCCTCGGTCCGCGCATCGTGCGAGGCGTTGCGTTGCCGCGCATCGCGGCACGACGCATCGGCATCGGTGCGGCACGTCGACCCCGGATTGCCAAGATGATCGTTGCGGTCACGCTCGTCGTCGTGTGCGCCCCGCTCGTCACTCTCGTCGTCGGTTCATTGCGCGTCGGTTCCGCGTGGTCGCTCGGCGGATGGCGCAGCGTGTTCGGCGGTGAGACGCTGCGGGGTTCCGTCGACGTCATCGCCGCGGTGTCAACATCGGCGCGCGTCGCAGTCGTGGCGCTCGTCATCGCCCTCGTCCTCGGTGCGTGCACGGCGTTCGCTGCAGTGCACGGCGGTCACCGGGGTCGCATCGGCGACTCTCTTGTACTCGTGCCGTTGGCACTCTCCCCCGTCACGGTCGGTCTCGGCATGATCGTCGCATTCGGACCGAATGCCGGGAACCTGCGGGCATCGTGGTGGATCGTGCCGATCGCCCACTCACTCGTCGCCCTTCCGCTCGTCGTGCGACTGCTCGTTCCCGTGTTGCGCGCGGTTCCGGCGGGCCTTCGCGACGCCGCGGCAACGCTCGGTGCGTCACCATGGCGCACCCTGCGCAGCATCGACCTCGCACTCACGCGTCGGGCGCTCGCCGGTGCGGGCGGCCTCGTCGTTGCCGTGTCGGTCGGTGAGTTCGGTGCATCGTCGCTGCTCACGCGCCGCGGAGCCGAAACGATCCCCGTGGCGATCGCACGGCTGATGGCACGCACCGGCGACGTGTTGCGCACCCAGGCGTTCGTGTTGTCGACGGTGCTCGCCGTGTTGTGCATTGCGGCGATGATCCTCGTGGAGCGCGGCGATGCTGCACGTTGATTCGCTGCGCGC
>JBIIUH010000028.1:0-15738 GCA_044340075.1 Ilumatobacteraceae bacterium
CCGAGTCCTTACCCGCTGGACAGCATCCGAGCCATGCAGGTGGGACCCACAGGACGAGACGCACCAGGAATTGGGACGAAAGGTTTGACATGACGGCGATGGACAACAGCGAGGGAGTGCGCGAGGAGCGCACCGACGCCGACCCGCACAACATTTGGCAGCGGGCCTCCGTCGTCCTGCGCAGCCAGGTCTCCGAGGCCGTGTGGTTCTCGACGTTCAACGACATCGTCGTCGACAGCCACAGCGGCACGGCGAAAACCGGTGGGACGATGAGCCTGCAACTCAACGTTCCGAATGCCTTCGTCCGCGACCGGGTTCTCACGCGGTACATGTCCCTCGTGCGCGACGCCCTCGATGAAGTCGGGGCGAGCAGCCACACCTTGAGCGTCGACGTCCGTCGGGCAACCGACTCGATCGGTGTCGATCGCAGCGGTGGTGCGGCGGCGGCGTCACCCGAACCGATCGTCACGGCACGCGACGACGCGTCGATGTCGGCGTCCATCCCGCGACTGCCGACGCGCTCGGGTCGGGGTCAGGCCATCGGGTTGAATCCGCGCTACACCTTCGACACGTTCGTCAAGGGAGCATCGAACCAGTTCGCCCTCGCCGCTGCGCAACGTGTCGCCGAAACACCGGGTCGTTCGTACAACCCGCTGTTCATCTACGGCTCGGCCGGACTCGGCAAGACGCACCTTCTCCATGCCATCGGCTCGTACGTCCACGAGCACTACCCGAACTACGAGGTTCGGTACGTCTCAACGGAGAGCTTCCTCAACGAATACGTCGACGGCATCCGCAACAACAGCATCACGGCCTTCAAGCGCCGCTATCGCGAAGTGGACGTCCTACTCATCGACGACATCCAGTTCATGGAGGGCAAGGAAGGGTTGCAGGAGGAGTTCTTCCACACGTTCAACTCCCTGCACGGATCGAACAAGCAGATCGTCATTTCCAGCGACCGGGTACCCGACGCCATTCCCACCCTCGAAGACCGGTTGCGCGGTCGGTTCCGGTGGGGTCTCATCACCGACATTCAGCCACCCGACGTCGAGACGCGACTGGCGATTCTGCGCAACAAGGCCGAGCGTGAACGCCTGAGCGCGTCGCACGAGGTGCTCGAGTTCATCGCCTCCAACGTCACGACGAACATTCGCGAACTTGAGGGTGCACTCATTCGCATCGCCGCGTACGCCTCGCTGAACAAGACCGACATCGACGTCGATCTCGCCCGCGAACTTCTCGCCGATCTCGTATCGCGCCGTCCCGGCAAGCAACGCACGGAAGAACAACTGCTTGCCGAGATCTGCGACTTCCTCGGGGTGAGCGTTGATGCAATCAAGGGCCGCAGTCGCCAACGTCCGATCGTTACGGCCCGCCAGACCGCCATGTACGTGTTCCGTGAGCTCACGGACTTGTCGTACCCGGCGATCGCCCGTTTGTTCGGCGGTCGTGACCACACGACGGTCATCCACGCGGTGGAAAAGACACAGCACGTCATGAAAGACCGCAAACAGGTTTTCGACCAGGTCACCGAGCTCATTCGTTTGTTCAAGACGGCCTGACCGATGTTGAGTGAACACGACACCCGAATCACCCGTGGACGGCGTTGTGCAGAGCCACGGCGAACGGGTGGACAACGTGTGGACAACCGGGTCGTTCTCCACCGCGGTGAAGTGACACGGCTGCAAGATGTCGGATCTGTGGGTGTTCACCGGGAGCGTGAACCCCGCATCTACGCTGGAGAATCCCGCCGTTATCCACAATCCACAGGCCTTATTACCGTCATTACCGATATATCCACTTCCGACAAATCCAATAACGGCATCCCTGCCGTCATTTCCCAGACGAGGACACCACGATGAAATTCCGGGTCGAACGCGAAGTACTGGCCGAGGCGCTGGGGGACGTGTCCCGCGTGGCATCGACGCGCAACAACGCGATGCCGGCGTTGTCGGGAGTCGAGTTACAGCTGCACGGTGACAACCTCACCCTGTCGTGCACCGACAAGGAACTCTCGTTGCAAATCACCTTGGAAGTGGGCGGCCAAAAAGACGGCGTGTGTGTCGTCAACGCGAAGCTGCTCAGTGACGTCGTTCGTGGATTGCCGGAGGGCAAGGTGACGTTCGGCGTCGCCAATGACATCGTCACCGTCGAAGCCGGCCGATCGAAGACGTCCGTTCCGACGTACGCCGCCGCGGACTTCCCGAAGATTCTCACCGCGTCGGCTGCCGACGGAACCATCTCCGCCGCCGTTTTCGGGGAAGCACTGCGCCAGGTCGTGCGTGCGGCGAGTGACGACATGCAACGTCTCGCCCTCACCGGTGTGCTCGTGTCGTCACAGGCCGAGGGACTCACGTTCGTCGCCACCGATTCGTACCGCCTTGCAGTGCGCACGATTCCCGAAAGCGCGTTGACGGGGGAGTCACGAATCATCGCACCGAAGCGCGCACTCGACGAGTTGCGCCGACTGATCAAGTCGCACGACACGATCACGTACCGCCTCTCGCCCGAACGCGCCACGTTCATCATCGGCAATGCAACGTTGTCGACGACGCTGCTCGACGTCGAATTCCCCAATTACAAACAGCTCATCCAGCCGAGTTACCCGAACCGTCTGAGTGTCAACCGCGAACAGCTCCTCGACGCGGTGCGCCGAGCGAAGGTGTTCGCCCGCGAAACGACGCCGGTTCGGCTCGAAATGACCGGGGACTCGTTGAAGCTGTCCGTCGTGACGAACGAAATCGGCGAAACGATCGAGGTGCTCGATGCAACGCTCGAGGGAACGCTGATGACCATCGGTTTCAACCCCGACTATCTCGCCGCGGGTATCGACGCCGTGGCCGGTGAACAGTTGATGATCGAGACCACCGATCCGGTAAAGCCGGCGGTGTTGCGCGGTCCCGACTCACCGGGCTACCTGTATCTCGTCATGCCGCAGCGTCTCACCCAGTGATCGTCACGTCGCTGGAGTTGCGCAACTTCCGCAACTACGAGCACGCAACGATCACCTTCTCCCGCGGCATCACGGTGTTCATCGGCGGGAACGGACACGGAAAGACGAACATCGCCGAAGCACTCGGCTATCTCGCAACGACGAAATCGTTCCGCGGAGTCTCGAATGATGCACTCGTGCGTACCGGTTGCGACAACGCAATCGTGCGCGCAACGATCATCCACGACGACGGACGAGAGTTCCTCGTCGAGGCGGAGAGTCCGCGTGCCGGCCGCGGACGCATCCAGGTGAACCGCAAGAATCTCGCCCGCACTCGTGATCTCCTCGGAGTTGCCCGCGTCACGGTGTTCTCCCCCGACGATTTGTCGATCATCAAGGGATCGCCGTCGCTGCGCCGCGAATGGTTGGACGATGCCGTCGTCGCTCTGAATACATCGCACGCGTCGATCGTCGCGGACTTCGAGCGAACACTCCGGCAACGCAATGCGTTGTTGAAGGACATGGGTTTTCGTCCGTCGCGCGAGGAGATCGCGACGCTCGATGCATGGGACGACGCATTCGTCGCCGCCGCGGGTGCGTTGGCCGACGTCCGTACCCGGGTACTCGACGGTGTGCGCGATGCCGTGACACGGGCGTACGACGACCTCGCCGGTGAGCCGAGCAACGTCGACGTGTCGATCGAATCGACCTGGAGCGATGCAGGTCTGGCCGACAACGTTCGCCGCGCCCGCGACGAGGACATGCGCCGAGGTACGACATCGGTGGGGCCGCACCGCGACGATGTCGTCATTTCGGTGAACGGCTTGCCGACGCGGGTGGCTGCGTCCCAGGGGGAGCAACGCACGATGGCTCTCGCTTTGCGACTCGCCGTGCACCGTGCCGTCGGTGCCGCACACGGCTCGCCCCCGGTGCTCATCCTCGATGACGTTCTTTCCGAGCTCGACCCCGACCGATCGCGGGCGCTCCTTGCCCACGTCCCCGACGGGCAGGTGATCATCACGACGGCGAGCCCCCTACCAAGCGATGCGCGCTGGGACGACATGTGGACGGTCAACGATGGGACCCTCACCCGGGTGCCGGCAGAGGCGTCGCATGCCCCCGGGGGTGCAACGTGAGCGACGACCCCGTCTTCCTGCGCAGCCAACTCAATCGGCTGCTCGGTGCCCTCGGGTCGCAGGATGCCGACAGCGTCGGCGGCGTGTTCGGGGACTGGGAACGACTCGTCGGTGCGCACGTCGCCGCGCACGTCACACCCGTGAAGTTGAACGACGGTGTCCTCATCGTCGAAGTGAGCGAACCGGCATGGGCGACCGAGGTGCGGTTTCTCGAACGGAATCTGTGTGCCGAGTTGTCGAAAGTGACGACGACACCCGTCACAGCGATCGACGTGCGCGTCCGACGGCGCTGACCCGTCATTGACATCGTCGCCACTGCACACATTCGTACGTCGTTACACGACGTGCAACGAAGGATGAACGATGTGCGACGAACGATGCGCAATGAACGGGGTACGGAGGCGTCATTGAGTACACTGACGAAGCCGTTTATGGTTCGTCGACACACGCCGTCCACCGGCGTCGCAAGGAGTGACACGTGGCTGTAGCGAAAAGCTCCCCTGAAGGCTCCGGTGCCAAGAAGGGTGCGGCCTCCTACGCAGCAAAGGACATCCAGGTCCTTGAGGGCCTCGATCCCGTCCGCAAACGGCCGGGCATGTACATCGGCTCCACGGGCCTCGCCGGCCTCCACCATCTCATCTGGGAGGTCGTCGACAACTCGGTCGACGAGGCAATGGCCGGCTACTGCACCCGGATCAACGTCATCCTCCACGACGACGGATCATGCGAGGTCATCGACAACGGTCGCGGTATCCCCATCGACCCGTACCCGTCGGGACCACACAAGGGCAAGAGCGCCCTCGAAGTCGTGCTCACCGTCCTCCATGCCGGCGGCAAGTTCGGCGGCGACGGATACAAGGTGTCGGGCGGACTGCACGGTGTCGGTGTCAGCGTCGTCAACGCACTGTCGACGCGCGTGCTTGCGACCGTCGACCGTGACGGCACGCAGTACAAACAGGAATTCGTCGACGGCGGCAAGCCGAAGGGCAAGCTCGCGAAGGTCGGCTCATCGGAGAAGAACCGGGCGAGCGGCACCTCGATTCGCTTCTGGCCGGATCCGACGATCTTCGCTGCGGAAGGAATCGAGTTCGTGGCGCGCACCGTTCTCGAACGCCTGCAGACGATCGCATTCCTCAACCGCGGACTCGAAGTCGTGTTCGAGGACCAACGCGGCGACAAGAAGGCAAAGACGACGTTTCAGTACAAGGGTGGCATCGTCGACTTCGTCAAGCACCTCAACCAGTCGCGCGAGGCGTTGTTCACGAAGGTGGCCCATTACGAAGCGTCGGAGGACGACCAGACCCTCGACATTGCGCTGCAGTGGAACACCGGTTACTACGAGGGCATCTACGGCTACGCGAACGGCATCTCCACCGTCGAGGGTGGAATGCACGTCGAAGGTTTCAAGACCGCGCTCACTTCGGTGATGAACAAGTACGCGCGTGCATCGGGTGCGTTGAAGGACAAGGACGACAACCTGCTCGGTGAGGACATCCGCGAGGGTCTCACCGCCGTCGTGTCGGTGAAGTTGCGCGAGCCGCAGTTCGAGGGACAGACGAAAGCGAAGCTCGGCAACGTGTCCATGCGTTCGTTCGTTCAGAAGGAGACGAACGCGCGACTCGAGGAGTGGCTGCAGGAGAATCCCACCGAAGCGAACCGCGTGGTGAAGAAAGCAATTGCCGCAGCGCAGGCGCGATTGGCGGCGAAGAACGCCCGCAACGCGGTCCGTCGCAAGACGGCGCTATCGGGTGCAGGAATGCCGGACAAGTTGAAGGACTGCACGTCGAGCGAACCAGCCGAAAGCGAGATCTTCATCGTCGAAGGTGACTCGGCGGGCGGCACTGCGGTCGATGCTCGTGATCCCCGCACGCAGGCGATCCTGCCGATTCGCGGCAAGATCCTCAACGTCGAGCGCGCCCGACTCGACAAGATGCTGAAGAACAACGAGATCCAGGCGCTCATCACCGCCATCGGTGGCGGTGTCGGCAACGACGAATTCGACGTCGCCAAGGCGCGCTACCACAAGGTGATCATCCTCGCCGACGCCGACGTCGACGGAAGCCACATCCGCACGCTTCTCCTCACGTTCTTCTACCGACAGATGCGACCGATGGTCGAGAGCGGGTTCATCTATATCGCGCAACCGCCGCTGTACTCCACCGAAGTCGGCAAGGAGAAGGTGTACCTCAAGGACGATGCGGCCAAGGCCGTGTTCCTCAAGGAGCATCCGAATCACAAGAAGGAGTTCCAGCGACTGAAGGGACTCGGCGAGATGGACTGGCAGGAGCTGAAGTCGACGACGATGGATGCGTCGACGCGCACCTTGCTGCAGATCACCGTCGATGAAGCAGCCGAGGCGGAGAACATCATGAGCGTGCTCATGGGTGACGACGTCGAGAGTCGCAAGGAATTCATCACGACGAATGCGCGCGACGTGCGCAACCTGGACTTTTAGGAGCGACCATGGCTGCAAAGAAGCCCTCGAAAAAGAACGCCGCGACACCGAAGGCCGGACAAGCCGGTGGCGGCGACGGTTCGTCGCAACTGCCGCTGTCGAGCGGTGATTCCGTGCAACCGGTGCAGTTGCAGGACGAAATGGAGCGTTCGTTCCTCGACTACGCGATCTCCACGATCATGTCGCGCGCGCTTCCCGACGTACGCGACGGTTTGAAGCCGGTGCACCGCCGCATCATCTGGGACATGGATCAACAGGGTTTCCGCCCCGACCGTCCGTACGTGAAGTGCGCCCGTGTCACCGGGGACACGATGGCTCGCTATCACCCGCACGGTGACGGAGCGATTTACGACGCCCTCGTGCGCATGGCCCAGCCGTTCTCGTTGCGTCATCCGCTCATCGACTTCCACGGGAACTACGGATCACCCGACTTCGGTCCGGCCGCCAGCCGTTACACCGAGGCTCGACTCCATCCGTTGGCGATGCAACTGCTCGCCGACATCGACGAGAACACCGTCGATCTCATGGCGAACTACGACGGAACCTCCGAGGAGCCCGTCGTTCTGCCTGCGCGCTTCCCGAACCTCCTCGTCAACGGTTCACAGGGCATCGCCGTCGGCATGGCGACGAGCATTCCGCCGCACAACCTCGGTGAAGTCATCGATGCCACGCTGCACCTCATCGACAATCCCGACGCCAAGGTGACGGACCTCATGAAGTTCATCAAGGGCCCCGACTTCCCGACCGGTGGCACGATCCTCGGTCGTGAGGGCATCAACGATGCGTACAAGACCGGGCGCGGCTCGATCAAGATGCGCGCGAAGGTGTCGATCGAAGAGGGTCGTCGCGGACAGATGCAGATCATCGTGTCGGAGTTGCCGTACCAGGCGAGCTGTTCGGCGATCGCCGCGCGCATCCAGGAACTCGTCGACAACGACGGTCTCGACGGCATCGCCGACGTCAACGACAACTCCGCCGGTGGCGCGACCAATCTCGTCATCACGCTGAAGCGTGACGCGAACGCGAACGTCGTCATGAACAACCTGTTCAAGAACACCCAACTGCAGTCGCAGTTCTCCGTGAACATGGTTGCCCTCGTCGACGGAGTTCCCCGCACGCTCAACCTGCGCGATGCCCTGCACGGTTACGTGCAACACCAGATCGAGGTGCTCACTCGACGCAGTCAGTTCCGCCTCGACAAGGCCACCGACCGCAATCACATCCTCGAGGGACGACTGAAGGCGCTCAACGTCATCGACGAGGTGATCAAGGTCATTCGTGCGAGCGAGGATTCGGCAGCGGCGAAGGAAGCGCTGATGGGTAAGAAGTTCGGATTCTCCGAACGCCAAGCCATCGACATCCTCGACATGCAGTTGCGTCAGCTCACCCGCCTGTCACGCATCGATCTCGAGACTGAGCAGAAGAACATTCGCGAGCAGATCCGCGAACTCACCGCGATCCTCAAGGACGACAAGAAGCTCCGCGCCGTCATCAGCACCGAGTTGAGTGACGTGCGCAAGGCGTTCGCGACGCCGCGCGTGTGTGCGATCACCGCCGACGTCGGCGAGATCGGCGTCGAGGATCTCGTGGAGGACAAGGAACTCGTCATCGTCATGACGCAGGAGCAGTACGTGAAGGCGGTGAGCGCCGATTCGTTCCGCACCCAGGGTCGTGGCGGTCGCGGTGTCAGCGGTGCGCGTCTGAAGAGCGACGACATCGTTCGGCACGTCATCTTCACGACGGCACACGCGTATTTGTTGTTCTTCTCCAATCGCGGTCGGGTCTACCGCCTTCGTGCAATGGAAGTACCGGAGCGCGAGCGCACGGCAAAGGGCATACCGATCGTCAATCTCCTGCCGCTGCAGCAGGGCGAGCGCATCGAAGCGATCATCGACACGCGCGAGTTCCCGGGCGAGCGCCACCTCTTCTTTGCGACCCGCATGGGTCAGGTGAAGAAAACGCGCTTCGACGAGTACGACTCGAGTCGCCGCGACGGTCTCATCGCACTGAAGCTGAACCCGAAGGACGAACTGGTGCGGGTCATCGAAACGACCGGAAGTGACGACGTCTTCATGGTGTCGCGTACCGGTCAAACGATCCGCTTCAGCGAGAAGCAGGTGCGGCCCATGGGTCGCTCCGCGGCCGGTGTGCGCGGCATGAAGTTGCGTGCCGGCGACGAAGTGGTCTCGGTCGACGTTGCGAAGGATGACGCATCGATCCTCATCATCACCGAGGCGGGTTACGGCAAGCGCACTCAGTTGTCGCACTTCGCCCGCAAGGGTCGTGGCGGCATGGGCATGATCGGCATCAAGCTCACCGGCAAGAAGGGTCGGGTCGCGGCGGCATTCATGGTCGGTCTCGAGGACGAGATCGTCGCCGTCGCCACTGGCGGAACGACGATCCGCATTCCCGTGCGCGAGATTTCGAGCCAGGGTCGCGCGGCGACGGGTGTGCGGGTGATGAGCCTCGACGAGGGACAGATTGTCGCTTCGGTTGCACCGATCGTCGCCGGTGACGTTGCCTGACACAGTCGCCCGACGTATTCACACCGACGCAATCATCAAGCAATGTTGATGAGCGACACAGCCGGATCGCCATCGCACGACTTCACCGAACCTGACGACGCCCAGTGATCGCCGCTGCCGTCATCGTCGTGGCACTCGCTTCGCTCGTGTCGTTCGCCGGTGACGTCTCGTCGTTGCGTGACGCGCGACGCGGAGAGTATTCGGCAGATGCGGTGGCACTGGCGGCGACCCGACCGGGGTGGTCGTCGACCCTGCACGATGCGCTCGAACGTGCATGGAACGTGCGGATCGACGGCATCGTGTCGGACAACGGCGTGATCACGGGTACGCACATGGATGACGCCTTCGGAGCCCGCGTCGACGTGACGGTGCACAGTGCATCGGGTACGTACACGGCATCGGCCGTCGCTCGTACACTCGATGTCACGCCCGATGACTCGGTCACCGCCCCATGAACGACATCTCCGACGCCGATCCTTCGTCACGTGATCGTCGACCGCGGATGCGTCGCGTCGTTCGGATCCTGCGTGAGATCGACGTTTGGAGCGTGTTCAAGGTCGCCCTCGTCGTGCACGCCGCCTGTGTCGTCGTCGCCATGCTCACACTCACTTTGTTGTGGAGTGTCGCGAGTGCGAGCGGAACGATCGACAACGTCGAGAACTTCCTCGAGTCGTTCGGCTGGGACACCTTCACTTTCCGCGGAGCCGACCTGTTCGTCAATGCCGGAGGTGTGCTGATCCTTCTCGGAGTGCTCGGAACCGGGGTGTGGGTCATTGCCGCCGTCGTTTTCAACCTCGTCACCGAGCTCGTTGGCGGGATTCGCGTCACGGTTCTCGAAGAAGAAGTGAGACTCGACAGCGATACCCCTGATCAAGAGATGTCTACTTTGATGGAGTCGTGACACCTCCGGGAAAAGGTTGGTTTCGTGCGAAGCAGGAATCCACGGTGTGTTGCTACCGCACGCTGCAAGTAGCATGAGGTTTCCGGATTTCCGGGGCTATAGCTCAGTTGGTTAGAGCGCATCCCTGATAAGGATGAGGTCGTTGGTTCGACTCCAATTAGCCCCACGAGAAAGGACCCGTGATGTTCTCCCTGTTCCGCCGCGTCCTCCTCGTTCTCAGCGTCACCGGAGCGGTGGCGGGTGTGTTGCGCCTCAAGGGGAACACGAAGGTGACGACGAAGCAGGGTGGTTGGCGCGATACCGGCGTCAGCTGATCGTGTCTGATCGGTGCCGCCGCCCGTGATCGGAATCATCGGTGCCGGTCGTGTCGGCACGACCGTTGCGCGTCGCTTGCTCGCTCGCCGTGACTCGGAGATCGTCGTATACGACGCCAATCCGGTCGTTGCACGGCGACTCGTCGAATCGTTGGGTGGTCGGCGTCAGGGCATCGTGGTCGGGGACCAGGACCGGATTCGTACGTGCACCGTGGTCGTCATTGCGTGTCCGGCTCCCCATGCACGAGCCGTCGAGAAACTTGCGATGCGCGGTTGCAATGTCGTCTCCACGAGTGACGACGCCGACGATGTCCGTGATCTGCTCGAACTCGACACGTCTACGTCGGTCATTGCCGGGGCGGCGGCAAGTCCCGGCCTCACCGGACTCATCAGCCGGCACCTCGCCGCGAAGTTCGACGAAGTCGACGAGATCCACGTGGCAAGTCACGGAACCGGCGGCCCTGCCTGTGCGCAGCAGCACCATCGCGCGCTTGCGGGCACTTCGATCGGTCTGCACGACGGAACGTGGCTGAAACGGCCCGCCGGCAGCGGTCGTGAGTTGTGCTGGTTTCCCGATCCCGTCGGGGGTCATGACTGTTACCGCAGCGAATCACCGGATCCGATGGTGTTGTCCCGTGCCTTTCCATCCGCACTTCGAATCACTGCGCGCGTCTCTGCGACGCGTCGCGACCGCCTTACGTCCCGATTGCCGATGCTCACGCCGCCGCACCCGGAAGGTGGTCTCGGTGCGGTGCGGGTCGAAGTGCGGGGTTGGCGCGCAGACCAACGCCATGTCGAGGTCATCGGCGTTGCCGAACGGCTGGCCCGTCTCGCCGGACTCGTTGCAGCCGCTTGCGCCGTTGCCGTTGAACAGGGGAAGATTTCCGGCGGCGTTCACGTTCTCGGGTCGACGCAAGTGCCGAACGACGTCATTCTCGGTGCTGTGACGGCGGAAGGAATTCGTCTGCAGGAGTTCATCGGCACGAGTTCGCTGTAGCTCGTCATTCCGACTCACACGCATTCCCGGACGTTCTCATTTCTCGGTAACGTGATCGGGTGAAGCCGGGTGCAGAGTCGTTGCACCTCGAGGTTGCGGAAAGATTGCGTCGTGACGGTCAGCGCTACACGGCGTTGCGTCGGGCCATCGTCGGCGAACTCATTGCGGCACCACGGCCTCTCACCGTGCGTGAACTACTGAAGTCGCGCCGCGGCCTCGTCCAGAGTTCGCTGTACAGAAACCTCGCGGTGCTCATCGCTGCCGGTGTCGTCGATCGCGTTGCGGGTATGCAGGAAGACACTGCGCGGTACGAGCTCGCCGAGTTCGCACTCGGTCATCACCATCACCTCGTGTGCATGTCGTGCGGCGATATCGCCGACGTGGCTCTACCGAAGACTCTCGAGCACGATCTCGAGCGCGGTTTGCGGAAAGTGGCAAGCAGCGCGGGATACGCGCTCGATCATCATCGTCTCGACGTCATCGGGCGTTGCCGGCGTTGCCGGTAGCGCGTCAGCGAGGGAGTCGTTCGACGGCGTTGCGCAGCTGCTCGACTGACTCTTCGAGCCGGTTCATCATGTCGCGCAGTTCGCTCGCAGATGCCGTGTCGGCGAGTGCCAATCGAACGGCGGCAAGTTCGCGGGCGAGATACTCGGCATCCTCCTGCGTCCGACGGGCGACGGTGCGGTCGATTTCCGCCTGATGTCGGTCGCGATCTTCCTGGCGGTTCTGCGCCAACAAGATGAGCGGTGCTGCATAGGCGGCCTGCACCGAGAACATGAGGTTGAGAAGGATGAACGGATACGGGTCCCAGCGCAACGCGATGACGAAGACGTTGAGGCTGATCCAGATGACGACCATGACCGACTGGACGACGAGAAACCGCGCGGTGCCGAGGAAGCGGGCGATGCGCTCCGAGAACTGACCGAATGCCGCGGCGTCGTATCCGATCGGAACGCGACGGCGATAGCGCGGACGACGGAGATCCTCGGGGCGCTTCACGACTTCACCTCTGCAGCGACGTCATTCGTCGATTGGGCACGGCGCCGCCAGTTCGTCGGCAGGGTGCGGTCGAGTACGTCGTCGACGGTGATCGCTCCGAGGAGCCTGTTACCGGAATCGACGACGGCAACGGCGAGCAGGTTGTACGTCGCGAGTCGCACCGCGACTTCCGACTGCGGCATGGTCGGCGGAATCGTCGCTTCATGCTCGAGACAGTCCTTCAACTTCGTCTGCGGCGGTTCGCGAAGAAGGCGCTGGAAGTGCACGATGCCGAGATAGCCGCCCGTCGGGGGAGTGTGCGGGCCGTGGGTGACGAACACCTGGGCTGCAATCGACACCAGCCACTGTGAGTCGCGAACCATCGCCAATGCCTCGGCGACGGTTGCCTCGGGGGACAGCACGATGATTTCCGGGGTCATCAGTGCACCCGCAGTTCCGTCGGGGTACGACAACAACTGGCGCATCGTGTCGGCGTCGTCTTCGTCCATCGCTTCGAGAACGCGGGCACGCTGTTCGCTGCCCATGCTCGCGAGCAGGTCGGCGAGGTCGTCCGACTCCATTTCGTCGAGAACACCGCTCAGACGTTCGATGTCGAGACCTTCGATGAGCCGCAACCGTTCGTCTTCGGGCATTTCCTCGAGGACGTCGGCGAGGCGTTCGTCGTCCATCGCCTCGGCGATGAGTCGACGCTGCGTGATCGGCAGCGACGAGATGATCGTGGCGACGTCACTCGGATGCATGTCGCTGAGGCGGGCGGCTTCCGCCGCCACCGGTGTTTCCGGCATGAACAGTTGCGATGCGAACGTCCAGTCGACGAGACGGAACGACGGGCGCGACAACAACAGTCCGCGCTTCGACATGCGCAACTTGCTCACACGCCAACCCGGATTGTGACCGGAGTGATGGATGAGTCCGACGTCGGCGACGACCTCGTCACCGACCCGTGCATCGAGCACCTGCTGGCCGATGAGTCGTTCACCCGACCGACTGCGGAATGGCTTGAGGTCGATGTCGAAGCTCTTCAATCGGGCACCGGAGTTGTCGAGCGAGGCGATGCGGGCGGCGCTGACGAAGATGCGCCGGCGCTGGCTGTTCACGACGAATCCGAGGACGCGTGGCGCGTCGCGACCGCGACCGGGCACGACGACGATGTCGTCAACTTTGCCGATCGGGCGACCACCCGCATCGAGCACAGGCAACCGCATGACGCGGTACGCGTAGATGAGCTCTTCGGTGGTCGTCACGATGTGAGGCTATTGGGGCATCCCAACATCGGTGCGGACGTCGACGACAGAGATCGGAAGAAGTCCGACCGTGCCGGTCAGGCTTCTGTGCGCGGTGGCCGCCACATGATGAGCAGCTGTATCGCTGCACCGATCACCCCGATGGCAACTGCGCCGATGAACGACAGCCAGGGATCGAACGTGATGTCCAGAGAGGAGTCGAGTGAAATCCGACCCGGACCCGTTCCGGCGATGCCGACGGCAAGGGCGATGAACGCGGCGGTGTACTCCCAACCTTGTCCGGGTCGAAAGATGAAGAAGCCGTTCTTTGCGTGGGCGACCACCGTTGCGACGACCATGACCCCGATCGTTGCTGCCGCGGCGAGAGGTGTGAAGAGTCCCAACGTCAATGCGAGACCGGCGGAGATTTCGGTGCCCGCGGCGAGCATCGCCGACAGCCGACCATTGCGCATGCCGATCGACGTGAACCATCCGGCAGTGCCGGCAACGGCACTGCGCGAGCGCACCTTGTTCCAGCCGTGCAGTGCCAGCGTGATGCCGAAATACCCGCGCAACACGAGCAATGCAATGTCGAGCGTGTCGGAGTTCATGGGCGAAGAGTAGCGACCGGCACTGTTAGCGTACGGAACGCCCTTCGGGGACGTAGCTCAGCTGGCTAGAGCACCTGCTTTGCAAGCAGGGGGTCGTGGGTTCGAGTCCCATCGTCTCCACCACACATGTCGACTGCCGTCCTGCTCATTTCGTGTCCGGACCGTCCGGGACTCGTTGCCGCCGTTGCATCGTGGGTGGCCGGAATCGGCGGGAACATCGTCCACGCCGAGCAGCACACCGACGTCCAGGACGGGATGTTCTTTCAGCGCGTCGAGTTCACGCACCCGACGGGAACGCCGATCGACAGCCTTCGGCAGGGCTTCGATGCGGTTGCACGGGCATGGTCGATGTCATATGCGGTTCATCCGCGACCGTGGCGGCCGCGTACCGCGATCCTCGTCTCCAAGCCGCTGCACTGCGCTGCCGATCTGCTCACACGCACGACCTACGGCGACCTCGGTCTCGACATCCGTGCGGTGATCTCCAACCATCGTGATGCCGAACCACTTGCCGTGGCACATGGTCGCGATTTCCATCATCTACCGGTTGCCGATTCCGCCGACGGTCGTCGAGCTCAAGAGTCGTCTCTCGAGACCTTGCTCGGCGACCTTCAACTCGATCTCGTCATTCTCGCCAGGTACATGCTCGTTCTTCCGCCGAACATCGTGTCGACGTGGTCGGGGAAGATGATCAATATCCACCATTCCTTCCTCCCCGCGTTCATCGGCGCGAACCCGTACCGGCAAGCACACGATCGGGGCGTGAAGGTCATCGGTGCCACCGCCCATTACGTGTCGGAAGTGCTCGATGAGGGGCCGATCATCGCCCAGGACGTTGCTTCGGTGACGCATCGTGATGACGTCACCGAACTCACACGCCGCGGTCGTGACCTCGAGACCGTCGTTCTCGCCCGCGCGGTGCGTGCGCACGTCGAGCACCGCGTACTCGTGTGGAACAACCGCACCGTCGTCTTTAGTTGAACGAGTCTTTCGCCAACGACATTTCAGCTCACCGAAGAAACGTTCTGCCATGCTGCCGATGAGCGGCGAAAACGCACCCGTTCGCCGGGTCGACACTGCGCAAGCGCATCGACACCGTCGTCGCTCACGACGGCGATGACGGGATACCCGCCGGTGACGGGATGATCCGCAAGCATGACGACGAGACCACCGGTCGGCAACAGCTGCACCGCACCACGGACGAGACCTTCCGAGGGAACCTCACCCTGGACGACGCGGATCATCGGTGGTCCGTCGAGGCGGATGCCGATGCGATTGACGTCGGTGCCGACCACCCAGTCCTCGGTGATCATCCGTGCCATCGACTCGGCCGCGCACCATGCCGCTCGGGGGCCGGGAAGGATGTCGACACCGGCTATTCGTCGTTGCGGCACGGGATCGACGAAGACGGGCTCACCCGTTGACGACCCGGTCCGCAATGTGACACCCGAGTCGATCGCGATCGCAACGATGCCCGACAAGGTGTCGGTGCTCATCGACCCGAGTACGGGGTTGCCGACGATGCCACCGTCGAACGCAACGTAGTTTCGCAACCCGCTCGTCGGTAAGTGCACACGAAGGGTGCTGTCTCGTGAGGCGAACACGCTGCGACCCGTGTCGTGGTCCTTGCCGTCGATCGATAACC
>JBIIUH010000128.1:0-2936 GCA_044340075.1 Ilumatobacteraceae bacterium
TCGAGCAGAACAGCGCGAACTTCGTCTCGTGGATGCAGTCGTACGGTGACATCGCCGACGTTGCGCTCGCGAAGTTCACGAAGTTGCAGGGTGGCGATCCGAAGAAGATCGTTGCTGCCACTTTCGCCCTCGCGGTTCCCTCGGGCACCGAGTACGGCGAGTGGATCAAGAAGAAGGTGACGGCCAAGGGTGGCAAGTACTGCGGTACGATCACCGAAGCCGGCACGTCGACCGACCACACCGCCGCAGTCGCGCGCTTCAAGGCTCTCCTTGAGTCGTGTGGTGCGAACTCGGTGGGTCTGCACGGCTCGCCTGCCTTTGTGAAGTTGTACGCCGCTGCCGCCGAAAAGGCGGGCCTCGGCAAGTACCCGCACATGGGAATTCACGGCATTGCCAGCCCGGTCGTCTATGACGGCATCGGTCCCTCCATGGAGAAGGCCATTCAAGGTATTCACGCTTTCGCCGGAGCCGGCAAGGCGAACAAGACCAAGGGTGGAGACATCATCAACAAGTACATGAAGGGCAAGCAGTACGCCGACGAGATCGACAACCCGAACTTCGTCCACGGCTGGGTCAACGGCATGGTCGTGTCGCAGGCCATCGAAAACGCGTGGGCCAAGACCGGCAAGGTCACCCGCGGTTCGCTGCGCAACGGCTTCAAAGCCAAGTTCGACACCCTCGGACTCTCGTGCCCCGTTGATCTGACAAAGAGCAACTTCAACCCGTGCGCAGCTCCGATGAGCTGGGTCACGGGCAAGGGTCTCGTCCTCGACGGCAGCTTCGCCACATGGCGCAAGGGCCTCACCGGAGACAAGACGCTCTGAACAGAGTGTGAAGTGACAACGACGGAGCCCGGGTGCGCAAGCACCCGGGCTCTCGTCATTTGCGGCGTGATGATCCGCCGTGGTTCATGTCCGGGAGGAGGACAGCGGTTGCATCAGGAGCGGCGTTCACCGCCCTCCAGACGGCTTCGATGAGCGAACGCGGCCAGCAATCGGTGAGAATGTTCGGGTGACGTCCCGAGCCGCGCAGAACCGCAATTCCCGGCGCGCCGTGGCAATCACCCTGCCCGTCGAGGGGGGATTGTCGGCCCCGCAGCTCGTCGATTTGGCAACCCGCGCCGAGGCCGAAGGTTTCCATTACGCGGTGTGCGGCGAGGTAGCGAGTGTGGATGCGCTCGTGCTGCTCGGGGCGATCCTGTCGCGTACCCAGCGCATCAAGGTTGCCACCGGCATCATTGCCACCACGTTGCGCACGCCGCAGATGGCGGCGATGGGTTTCGCCACGCTGTCGTCGCTCGCACCCGGTCGTGTCGTCGCGGGCCTCGGCGCGTCGAGTCCGATCATCGTGAACAAATGGAACGGTCGACCGTTCGACAAGCCCCTCGCGGCAACCCGCGAGTTCATCGAGGTGTTCCGCGCCGCGCTGACGCGCGAGAAGGTGTTCTATTCGGGGAATCACGTGCGCAGCGACGGCTTCGCCCTGCAAATCGATCCGCAGGGCGACATCCCCATCTGGCTGGGGGCGATCAACGACCGCATGCTCGAGTTGGCGGGAGAGATCTCCGACGGCGTGTTCCTCACCTGGTGTCCTCCGGCCGAAATCGCCGAGCGACTCGACAAGGTGCGCGTCGGCGCCGATGTTGCGGGGCGTGCGCTCTCCGATGTCGAGGTGACGTGCTCGTTCTGGGCATTCGCCGGTGACGACACGAAAGCGGCGCTCGAGAGCGCCCGACGCGTCGTGTTGCAGTACGCGATGGTGCCGACGCACCAGCACGCATTCGTCGGCGCGTTCCCCAGTCTCGCTGCGGCCGCCGAGGCGTGGAATGCCGGTGACCGCAAGGCTGCACTTGCTCTGCTCGACGACGAAGTGGTGCACACGATGTGCGCGATCGGTACCCCCGAGCACGTCGCCGATCGCGTCGGTGCGTACCACGACGCCGGAGTCGACGTTGCGATCATCCTGCCGATCTCACCGCAGCCGGGCAATCCGCAGCCGGCGGCGAATACCTACTTCTCCGTAGCAAAGGTGTTGCGCGAGCGTGGCACACTCGCCGACGGATCCACCCCCGAAAGGAACAACTGATGGACATCGAAATCGGAGTACCCGGGCAGATCATGCCGCCGGCCGACAAGGCGATCGAGATCGCGAAGAAGAACGAGGCGGCGGGTTTCGACGCGGTGTGGTGGCCGTGCCACCTCATGGGCTGGCACAGCGACTCGGTGTGGACCGAGGACATCACGCCGTTGGCGAAGTACCAGAAGAACCCGCACGTGTACTTCGATCCGCTCGTCATGATGGGCGCCGTCGGCTCGCACACCGAGCGCCTGAAGGTCGGCGTCGTCGTCACCGACCTCATCCGTCGTCACCCCGCCGTTGCCGCCGAGATGATGCTCACCGTCGACCACCTCAGCAAGGGCCGCGCCATCTTCGGTCTCGGCTCGGGTGAGGCGATGAACGTGACGCCGTACGGCATGGATTTCTCGTCACCGGTGGGCAAGTTGGCCGAAGGTCTCGAGGTGCTGCGCATGTTGTGGCGCGCCGACGGCCCGATCAACTACGAGGGCAAGTTCTTCCGGCTAGAGAATGCAGTGCTCGGCCTCGAGCCGTACAACGGCGTCGAGCCGCAGGTGTGGACCGCCGCACACGGCCCGAAGATGCTGCGCATCACGGGTGAGCAGGCTGACGGCTGGTTGCCGACGAAGCTCGACACCGGCGTGTACAAATCGTCGCTCGAGACGATCCGTCAGGCGGGTGAGGCGAAGGGCCGCGACATGGATGCCTTCACTCCCGGCATCCTCGCCTACGTGTTGGCCGCACCCGACGAAGCCACTCTGAAGCGCCTCCAGGAGCATCCCCTCATCCGTGCGCTCATGGTGATGCTGCCGCCGGACATCTTCCGCCGTCTCGGTGGCGAGCCGCCCGTCGAGGGGTTC
>JBIIUH010000076.1:0-7172 GCA_044340075.1 Ilumatobacteraceae bacterium
ATCCCGCCGAAGGTCGTCGATTACTACTGTTTCTGCGGCACGCCCGAGCAGATCGCCGACCAGATTGCCGAGTACCACGGCGTCGGTCTGCGCCACGTCATCATGTGGAACATCACCGCCTTCGGCGATCCGTCACTCGCCGGCTGGTCGTTCAAGGCCCTCGACGAGATCAAGAACAACCTGCGAAGCCGATAGGAGACACGCGAACATGGGCAACAACACGAAGGTCGTCGAGACGTACTTCCGCTGCGTCGATGGCGAGGACTACGCCACTCTCGAGACGCTGTTCCATCCGGACGCAGTGCTCATGGCCGCCGGTGGCGGCGAGCGTCGCGGCGAACGGATCATGAGCTTCTATCGCAATGTGTTCAAGAAGTTCCCCGTGCACAGCGATGCTCCGACGCGGATCCTCGAGATGGGCGACACGGTGCTCGCCGAGATCCACTTCACGGGTCGAAGTGCAACCGGGGTGGACGTCGAGTTTCCGGCGGTCGACGTGTTCGACCTGCGCGACGGCAAGATCGTGCGGCTCACCCAGTGGGTTGACACTGCGGCACTCGAGCGCAAGCTCGGCGCGGGCTGATCAGCCGCGCGCGGCGCGGAAGATCTGGTCGATGTCGTTGATACCGCCGTCGACGCCGATGCGTTGACCGGTGACGTAGCCGAAGGCAGGGGAGAGCACGGCGACGACCACCGCCGCGACGTCCTCGGGCTGACAGGCCCGCTTGAACGGAAAGAGTGATTCGACGTCGAGCGCATCGCTGCCCGAACCCGTCATCGCCTTCACGAGTTTGTCGCCCATGTCGGTGATGACGAGCCCCGGGGCGACGATGTTCACGCGCACCCCGTTGGCGGCTTCTTCCTTCGCGAGTGTGAGCGCGAGGGCCTCCATCGCGGTCTTGCCCATGTTGTACGGGGCGCCGTTGGCGTGCATCGCTCCGACCTCGGCCGACGAGATGAACACGACGTCGGACCGCGAGTGGCGACGCAGCGCCGGCAACAGGCGGGCGGTGAGGTCGTGCGGTGAAATGGCATGCACTGCGAGCACGCGCTCGACTTCGTCGCGGGTCGTGTCGGCGACCGACAGGCCGCGGCTGGCGATACCCGCGTTGTGCACGATGACGTCGAGGTCGCCGAGTCCGGCGAGCGTTTCGTCGGCCATTCGGGCGACGTCGTCGCGCACCGACACGTCGGCCTGAACGGCTATCGCCTTGCGACCGAGCGCGGTGATTGCGGCGACGACCTCGTCGGCCTCCTGCTTGCCCTTGCGGTAGTTCACCGCGACGTCGGCACCTGCCTGCGCCAGTGCGATCGCGATGCCGCGCCCGATCCCGCGGCTCGCGCCGGTGACGAGAGCGCGGCGGCTGGCGAGGAGTTGCGTCACGGTGACGACCTTAGAGGCGAACGGCCGCGTCGAGGCGCACGACCTCGCCGTTCATCATCTCGTTCTCCGCGAGGAAGCGCACGAGATGGGCGAAGTCGGTGGGTGTGCCGAGACGCTTCGGGAACACGTTGAGGTTGATGATGCCCTCACGGCGCTTCTCGTCGACGCCGGCGAGCATCGGGGTGTCCATGACACCGGGGCAGATGTTGTTCACACGTACGCCGACGTCGGCAAGGTCGCGGGCGAGCATGAGCGTGAGGGCGAGCAAGCCACCCTTGGACGCCGTGTATGCGGCCTGGCCCTTCTGACCCTCGATGGCGGCGACCGACGACACGTTGATGACGACACCGCGTTCGCCCGAGTCGCCGGGTTCGTTCTTCGCCATGGCGCCGGCGGCCTGCCGGATGACGTCGAAGGCACCGATGAGGTTGATCTCGATCGTCTTGCGGAACAGGTCGAGGTCGAACAACTTGCCGTCGCGACCGACCATGCGCTGGGCCGGGCTGATGCCGGCGCAGTTGACGTTGAGGTTGATACCACCCATCGCTTGAACTGCGGTGGCGACGGCCTGCTCGACGTCCTTCGTGTTCGTCACGTCACACGGGGCGAAGGTGACGTTCGAGCCGAGTTCCTTGGCGAGCTCGGCACCTTTCGACGATGCGAGGTCGATGATCGTCGCCTTTCCACCGGCGGCGGCGATCATGCGAACGGTACCTTCACCGAGACCGGAGGCTCCGCCGGTGACGAGGGCGCGTGCTGAGCTGATTTTCATCGTGATTGACCTTTCGGGTGTGTTGTGGAAGTGATCGGGTTCGTGATCCGCTCGGGACGTCAGCGCAGGCCGAGCTCGGCGCACAACATGTCGCGCAGTTTGAACTTCTGGATCTTCGTCGACGACATCGGCCATTCGGTGACGAAGCGCACGTACCGGGGGATCTTGTAACGCGCGATCTGGCCCTGGCAGAACGCGATGATTTCCGCCTCGGTGGCCGTCGTGCCGGGGCGCAATTCGATGAACGCAGCCGCCACTTCGACGTACTTCTCGTCGGGGACACCCACCACTTGGGCGATGTTCACCGCCGGATGGGTGCTGAGGAAGCTCTCCACCTCGATCGCCGCGACGTTCTCGCCACCGACCTTCAGCATGTCCTTCAGGCGTCCGAGGAACGACAATCCACCGGTTTCCGTCATGGCGCCGAGGTCGCCGGTGCGGAACCAGCCGTTGTCGTCGAGACCGGTGTCGCCGGATTCGGGGCGGTCGTAGCCGTCAAACACGAACGGCCCGCGCACGATGATCTCGCCGCGCTGGTTCGGGGGCATCGTCTCACCCGTCTCGGGGTCGACGATGCGCACTTCGATACCGGGCAGCGGTGAACCCGTGTGGGTGCAGCGTTCGTCGAGGCTCTCGTCGGGGGAGTTCGCGGAGATCGAACCGGCGGTTTCGGTCATGCCGAACCCGCCGATCTGGACGCTGTACGGCATCTTTTCCTGCATCTGACGCAGCATGTCGGGGTTCGCGACGTTGAACACCGTGCGCAGCGAGCGGAAACTCTCGTCGGTGTACTCGCGGTGGTTGAGCATCTGCATCGTGATCGTCGGGAATGCGGGGAACATCGTCGTCGCCTTCTCCGTAATCACCTGCCGCAGCGCCGCCCCCGGTTCGAAGTGGGTCATCGAGAGCCACGTGCCGCGGCACGTGAGCATGGAGAACAGAGTCTGCGTTGCACTCGAGTGGAACATCGGCAGCGGCAGCCACATCTTTTCGTCCTCGCGGAACTTCAGGCGCTCGACGACGGCGACTCCCTGGCGCATGAAGGCCTCGTGGGAGAGTACGCACGCCTTCGGCATCGCCGTGGTTCCCGAGGTGTAGAAGAGGACGGCGGGCGTGCGCACGGCGGTACCGGCGAGGCGATCGGCGACGACGCCGGTATCCACCGTGTCGGCGAGGCGGTCGAAACTCGCACCGTCGATGCAGGCCGGGTGCCGTTTCGCACCGAGGAGCACGAAGCGTTTCAGCAGCGGGTGCGAATCGAGTTGCAGTGGCCGCGCCGAATCCGCCCCGGCCAGTCCGGGAATCGCCTCGTCGAGGAGTTCGGTGAAGTTCGTGTGCTCGTCGATGAGATCGCTCGTGATCATCACCTTGATGCGGGAATGGCGGCAGACGTAGTCGAGCTCACGGGCCTTGAATCGCGCGTTGATCGGTGCGATCGTGGCGCCTGCGTAGAAGATGCCGAAGTACAGCTCGGCGTATTCGATGCAGTTCGGCAGCAACACGCCCACCCGGTCGCGCGGCTCGACGCCGAGGGCGATGAGCGACTTGGCGATCTCGATCGCCCGCTCGTGCACCTGCCGGTACGAGCGCCGGGCATCGGGAAAGACGATGAAGTCCTTGTCCGGAACGGCCGCACAGGCATCGATGAGCGTGTCGCCGATGGTCTTGGTGCTTCGCGTCGTGAACGAAATTGCTGACATAGTGACCGCGCAAAAACTACCAAAGCACGTCCCGACGAGTCCCATCGGGTTACGCTTCGTGACGCCATGGACGTCGGTGTTTACTTCGATTTGCGCAATCCACCGGGGTGGCGTCGCAACTGGGCCGACCACTATGCCGCCACGCTCGATCTCGCCGCCGCCGCCGACGCCATGGGTATCTCCCAGATCTGGCTGTCGGAGCACCACTTCTTCGAGGACGGCTACCTGCCCCAACCCCTGACGATGGCGGCCGCGGTCGCCGCGCGCACGAAGCGGGCCCGCATCGGCACCGCCGTGCTCCTCCTCGCACTTCGCCATCCGCTGCTCGTCGCCGAAGAGACGGCGATCATCGACATCCTGTCGAACGGACGCTTCGACCTCGGTGTCGGTGCGGGCTACCGCATTCCCGAGTTCGCCGCATACGGCGTCGATCTTGCGGCCCGTTACAAGCTCGTCGAGCAGCGCATCACCGAGGTGCGCGAGCACTGGACGGGTGGCACGATGACCCCGCCGCCGGTGCAGCAGCCGATTCCGGTTTGGGGAGGATTCTTCGGTCCGCGCGGCGCGCGCATGGCCGGACGACTGAACATCGGTCTGCTCGCTGCGTCGCGCGAACTGCTCGCCGACTACACGGCAGGTCTCGTCGACGGTGGTCACGATCCCGCCGCGGCACGCATGCGCGTCAACGTCGAGATGGTTCTCTCCGATGATCCCGAGCGCACGTGGAACGAGATCAAACCGTTCGTTGGTTACCAGTGGACGTCGTACCGACGGTACATGGCCGAGGGAACCGATCGTCCGACGCCGCGCGACGTCGACCCCGAGCCGTTGCGACTGCCCGGCAAGGACGGATCGGCGCCGCGTTTCCAGGTACTCACGCCGGCCGATGCGGCCGCGTTCATCCGCTCAACGTACGCGGGTCTGCCGCTCGAGCAGGTGTACATCTGGGCGAGCATCGCCGGGATGCCCGACCACGTGACGCAGCGTCACGTCGAGTTGATGTGCTCCGAATTGCAGCCGCTGCTGCGCAACGCCTGATCGATCAACGCAGCTCGGCGCGCAGTGCGCGCGCCGAGGACGTGTCGGTCAGTGGATCCGCACCTCGTTGCCCGACTCGTCGGTGATCGAGATCGCCGCCATTGGGCACATGCGTGCCGCGTCGAGCAGGCGTTCGAGGGGCACGTTCTCGGCTCCCGGCAGCACGACCGCGGTGTGCTGCGGTCCGAGCGCGAACGCCTCGGGTACCGCGGCGATGCACAGCTGGTGACTCATGCACTTCGAGTCGTCGACGGCGACCGTGATCTTGCCGCTGCTCACTTGCGCGCCTCGTGCGTGATGTGCAGTTCCTTCAGGCCGCGCGCCGAGAGGATCGGCACCCACTCGAGTTCGTCCTTCACGAGCTTCATGTTCGGCAGGCGGGTGAACACCTTCTCGAGCGCGATACGTGCCTCGATGCGCGACAACTGCGCACCGATGCACGTGTGAATGCCCTTGCCGAATGCCAAGTGCGGGTTGGGGTGACGGGTGATGTCGACCTCCTCGGGGCGCTCGAACTTGCGCGGGTCGCGATTGGCCGACGACAGACACAGCAGCACGCGGTCACCCTTCTTGATGGTGACGTCGTGCAGCGGGAAGTCATCGAGCACCCAGCGGTGGAGGATCTTGATCGAGCCGTCGTAGCGCAGCACTTCCTCGACGGCCGTCTTCATGAGCGACGGATCGGCGACGAGCTTGCGGTACTGATCCTCGCGGGGGAGGATCGTGCCGACGAATGTGGCCATGAGGTTGGTCGTCGTTTCATGGCCTGCAAACAGGATGAGGGCGCACATCGACTTGATCTCGGCGTCGTTAAGCGGTTCGTCGAGCGTGCTCTCGGAGTGCACGAGGGTGCTGATGAGGTCTTCCTTCGGCTCACGACGGCGCAGTTCGATGAGGCCCTGGAAGTACTCCGACATGTCGTCGAGTGCGGCGCGGGCCTTCGTGTAACGGTCGTCGCGGATGTCGGCCCCGGCGCCGAAGGCGATGAGCGCGACGTCGTCGGACCACGTCTTAAAGAGGTCGCGATCGGAGTACGGCGCACCGAGCAGGTCGCTGATCACTGCGGCGGGCAGCTGGAAGGCGACGTGCTTGATGAAGTCGGTCTCGCCCGAGGCGATGAACTTGTCGATGAGGTCGTCGGTGATCGCGTGGATCTGTGCTTCGAGCATGGCGATGCGCGCGGGGCGGAAGGCCGGCGTGACGAGCTGGCGCAGCCGCGTGTGCAGCGGAGGATCCGTGACGACCATCCACTCGCCGATCATTTTCAGCAGTTCGTTGGATTCCGCAGTCGCCGATTTCGCCTTGCCGATGAGCGGACGGACGCGGTCCGAGGAGATCTCGGGACGGAAGAACAGCTCGGCGACGTCGTCGTAGCGGGTGACGATCCATGAATGGTGCCGCTCGCTCCAGTGGATGGGGTCGTTCTCCCGCAGCCAGGTGAAGATCGGGTGCGGGTCCTGCAGCGCCTCGCGAGTGAGCAAGTCGATCGGCTGTGTCACCATGAATTCGTCCTTCGGAGGGTCACGCCGCGGGCACGCGGCATTGCTCCGAACCTCCCTCGTCACCTAACCTACTAGTCGTTCAGTAAGTCAAACCGATCGGGGGAGAGCCTGTGGCCGACTATGACGTCATCGTGATTGGTGCGGGAGCGGCGGGTTTGTCCGCCGCGGGACTGCTCGCCAAGGAAGGCAAGCGCGTCCTCGTGCTCGAGCGCTCGAAGTACCTCGGCGGTCGCGCCCAGCAGGTGAACGACGAGGGATTCCGCGTGAGTCTCGGTGGCCACCTCATGGAGGACCCCGGTTCGGGCTTCGTGCGCATCGCGAAGGAAATCGGGCACGTCATCGAGACCGGTCCGCTGTCGACGAACATGGCGGTCTGGGACCACGAGAACTTGAAGTGGGGCAGCATCCGCGACCGTTACGCCGGGCAGAACCGCGCCGACCTGAAGAAGGTGATCAAGGTTCTCGAAGAGACGCCGTACGAGGAGTTCGACAAGTGGGACGACCGTCCGCTGCGTGACTGGTTGAACCAGTACACGACCGATCCGGGTGTGCACGATTTGTTCGAGTTCACGACGCTGCTCGAGTGCATGACCGAGCGCTGGCACGAGCATTCGGCCTCCGACAGCCTCTACGTGCGCAAGCTGCACTACGGCGAAGCGCGCAAGGCCGGTTACTCATTCTGGCCGAAGGGCGGCTGGGACGGCATGTTCAACGGCGTCGCCGCAGCGTCGAAGAAGCGCGGCGCGGAGATCCGTCTGTCGAGTCCGGTGTCGCGC
>JBIIUH010000087.1:0-5302 GCA_044340075.1 Ilumatobacteraceae bacterium
AACGGCAAGGCCAAGGGCGTGCTCGTTCCGAAGGATGCGGTGCTCACGAACACGATGTTCGAGGAGGACCTCATCACAGCCGACCACGTCATCTCGACGGTCGGCGTATGGAACGTGCTCGACATCGTTCCCGCCGAGGAACTGCCGATGTGGTACGCGGAGCAGATCCGCTTCCTCGCCCAGGACAAGTTCCGCCTCGCACTGCTCGGTTTGCAGATCGCGACCGAGGAACCCTGCCCGGTGCTCGACCGTCTCGAGTTGTCGACGTGGTTGCACACGCCCCGCGCCCGACTCTCGGGATTCCTCTTCGAGCAGACGGCGATGGACCCCGAGACCGCTCCTGACGGCCTGTACCTGTACACGATGGGCGGCGTCATCCCCGGTTCGAAGGGCCGCGACGAGGCGTGGTTGCGCAAGACGATGGACGACTACGAAGAGGACATGAAGGACATGTACCCCGGCTTCCGCAAGGCCGTGTGGCGCCGTCGTTCGCTCATCTTCAATCCGCCGTTCGGTGTCGTGCAGATGCCCGGCCTCGTCGGTCAGTACCGCCCGCACTGGCGCTGCCCGAACATCGAAGGTTTGTGGTTCGCCTCGGAGACCTTCCGCAGCCGCATGATCGGCACCGACCGTGCGGCCCGTGCGGCCCTCACTGTCGTCGAGGAGATCCTCGGCCGCCGTCTGTGGTCGATGGAAGAGACCTGGCGCTACTGAGCGATCCGACATGAGCGACGGCGCGACGAACGGCAAGACGCGTCACAAGGCGGAGCGTCGCGCCGAGTTGCTGCGCGTCGCGGCGCAGGTGTTCTACGAGAAGGGCTACACCGAGACGACGCTGCAGGACATCGCCGACCGGATGAACTTCACGAAGCCGGCGATCTACTACTACGCCAGCAGCAAGGAAGCGCTGTTCGTCGAGATCTATGAAGAAATCGTGGTCGGCGCGATCGACCACGCGCGCGAACTCGCCCTCGGCGAAGGCAGCGGTCGTGAGCGGTTCGAGCGACTCATCGCGGCGCACATGGCGATCTTCCTCGAGAACGTGCGCGCCAATGCGATCCTCGAGGTGGCACGCGGTTCGCTCACCGCCGAGACACAGGCGCGAATGAAGTTCCTCGAGCGCGAATACTCGTCGCTGCTGCGCCGCGTCTACTCCGAGGGCGTCGAGGACGGTTCGCTGAACGACCTCGATCCGGGCGTCGTCGTGAACACGGTGATGGGTGCGTGCAACTCGATCCACCGTTGGTACCACCCCAACGGTGAACTCACCCCGAAGAAGTTCTCCGAGGGAATCCTTCAGTTGCTCGGATCAGGATTCAATACGCGCAAGTAGCGTGCCGCGCTTCACCGCGCTGCCCGGAGCGACGAGCAACTCGCTCACCGTGCCGGCGGCACCGGCGAGGATCGCGGTTTCCATCTTCATCGACTCCATGAGGGCGATCGTGGTGTCGGCAGCGACCGTGGCACCGGGTTCGACGACGTAGCGCAGCAACGTGCCCGCCATCGGGGCGATCGGACCCTCGGACTGTGTGGCGCGCTCGCCGTCGCCGAGATCGAGCGACAGCGATTCGGCCGTCGTCGCGTCGGCGTCGTTCTCGCGGTACGTCGGAACGACGACGGCGATGGGACCGTTCGTCGTGTTGATGCGCAGCACTTCGACGGTCGCCCCGGGAGCTGCCGTGGCGGCTGCGCGGCGGCGCGCGGGGCCGGGTACGTAACGGGGAACTGAGGCCATGTCGATGACTCCTTCGTCGACCATTGTCGTCCAGTGGTTGCCCTCGCGGAAGCGGGGGTGATTCATGACGATCCGGGCGAAGCCGACGGTCGTCGGGATTCCCTCGACGCGGAACTCGTCGAGCACGCGGTTCATCGCCGCAATTGCTTCATCGCGCGAGGCGGCGTGCACGATGAGCTTGCCGATCATCGAGTCGTAGAACGGGGTGACTTCCGAGCCGATGTCGACGCCGAAATCGTTGCGGATTCCGGGTCCCTCGGCGAGCACGAGGTCGGTGATGTCGCCGGCGTACGGGCGGAATCCCTCGTGCGGATCCTCTGCATTGACACGGAACTCGATGGCGTGACCGCGCACTTCGATGTCGCGCTGCGAGATGCCGATCGGCTCGCCCTGCGCGACGCGGATCTGCAGTGCAACGAGGTCGACCCCGCACACCGCTTCGGTGACGGGGTGCTCGACCTGCAGGCGCGTGTTCATCTCGAGGAAGAAGAACTCGCCGCTCACCGGATCGACGAGGAACTCGGCCGTTCCGGCGTTGACGTAACCGACGTGTCCGGCGAGACGCCGTGCGGCTTCGCGGATGCGCGCCGAGAGGTCGGCGGAGAGGAAGGGTGCCGGTGCCTCCTCGATGAGCTTCTGGTGACGACGCTGCACGGTGCAGTCGCGCGTGCCGAAATCGACGATGGTGCCGTGCGTGTCGCCGAGGATCTGCACCTCGACGTGGCGTGCATGCTCGACGAGTCGCTCGACGAAGACGTCGTCCTTGCCGAACGCAGCCGTGCTCTCGCGGCGCGACTGGGCGACGGCCTCAGCGAGTTGATCGAGTTCGCGCACGACGCGCATGCCGCGTCCGCCGCCGCCGTGCGCCGCCTTGACGACGAGTGGCAGACCGAGCTTCTTCAATTCGGCTTTGCTCGGAAGCGTGTCACCGTGGATGACGATGCCCGGCACGATCGGCAGCCCCGCCTCGGCGGCGAGGTCGCGCGCACGGCGCTTGTCGCCGAGTTCGCGCATGACGTGCGCGGACGGACCGACGAACGTGATGCCCGCCGCAGCGACCGCATCGGCGAAGTCGGCGTTCTCGGAGAGAAAGCCGCAGCCCGGATGCAGGAGTGTCGCTCCGGCACTCTTTGCGCCGTTGACGACGTTGGCGATGTTGAGATACGACGCGGCAGCGGGGGAGTCGCCGATGAGTACGGAGTCGTCGGCGAGTCGGGTGGCCGGTGACGTGCGGTCGGCTTCGCTGACGGCGACGACGCAGCGCAGTCCGAGATCGCGGCACGTGCGCGCGACGCGAACGGCAATCTCACCGCGGTTGGCGACAAACAGCGTGGTCATGGCAGCTCCTCGGAATCCCGTATGGTCCTTCTCGCAACAGGGAAACGTGTCGCTCCCCGTGTGATCAGTTCGTGTTCTCGACGATCTTCTACTTTACGTTTATTCAGTATAGTGTGTCGTTGTTCACGGCACCCGTTGCGGTACTCGCGCGGGGTCCGCGAGCACCGATCACCAGCCGAGTCGGGAGAGCCGTACGAGACGGCTGCGCGAGACGGCCACATGAATAAGCCACACGAGAAAGCCACACGAGAAAGCGAAGAGCCATGACGCAGAATCCGCATGACGCACTGCTCGAGGATCTGAAGAAGCGACGCGACGAGGGTCGCTCGATGGGTGGCGTCGAGGGCATCGCCAAGCACCACGCGTCGGGACGTCTCACGGTGCGCGAACGCATCGAGCGCCTCATCGACGCCGACTCGTTCCACGAGATCGGAATGCTCGCCAAGCCCGAGTTGCGCCGCGACAAGCCGATTCCCGGCGACGCCGTCGTCACCGGGTACGCGAAGTTGTACGGACGCAACGTCGGCCTCATCGGCATCGACTCGAGCGTCGTTGCCGGCACCACCGCACCGGTGAGCATGCGCAAGCAGAGCCGCGTCATCGAGACGGCACAGCGCGTCGGCCTGCCGATCGTCATTCTCTGCGACGCCGACGGCGGTCGCATCCCCGACGTCATGGGCTGGCGCTTCTCCGGTTTGCCGCTCGACTTCCAGACGTTCCTGAAGACGCCCGAGCAGTACCCGATGGTGCCGCGTGCCGCGGCGATTCTCGGTCCGAGCTACGGCGACTCGGCGCTGCACGCGTCGACGGCGCACTTCATCGTCATGGTGAAGTTCGGTTCGGTTGCATTGTCGGGACCATCGGTCGTCGGCAACGCCATCGGTGAGAAGGTCTCCGACGACACGCTCGGCGGACCGGAGATGGCCGGTGCAGTGGGCAATACGCACATGGTCGTCGAGACGGAGGACGATGCGTTCAAGGCGCTGAAGGCGTTCCTCTCGTACCTGCCGAGCAACGCCGCCGAGCCCGCACCGGTCGCACCGGCGCGTCCGCCGGCAAAGTCGCCGAACGACATCGTGAAGCTCGTTCCCGCCGACTCGCGCCGCGGGTACGACATGTACGCGCTGCTCAGCCACATCTGCGACGAGGGTTCGATCTTCCCGTATGCCGATGCATGGGGACCGAGCCTCATCACCGCGCTCGCACGCGTCGAGGGTCGTCCGGTCGGCATGATCGCCTCGCAGCCGATCTCGGGTGCCGGTGCGCTCGATCCGGCGGCGCTGTCGAAGGAACGTCAGTTCGTCGACCTGTGCGACACGTTCAACATTCCGCTCGTCTTCCTGCAGGACGTCCCGGGTCTGCTCATCGGCACGAATGCCGAACAAAACGGCATTCTCCGCGCGTACGAGCAGGCGGTGTTGCGCATCTCCGAGGCACAGGTGCCGAAGGTCGTCGTCGTGTTGCGCAAGGCCTACGGCGGCGGACACTTCGCCCTCGGCGGTCGCCCGACGCACCCCGATTTCCTCTACGCGTGGCCGACGGCCGACATGTCGTTCATGGCGCCCGACACGGGTCTCATCACGATCAACCGCCGCAAGCTCGAAAAGGCGATGGCGGAGGGTGGCCAAGAGGCGTACGACGCGTTGCTGCACACGTTGGAGCAGGAATGGGCCGACGAGTGCGCGCCGTGGGAATCGGCCGCCAACTTCCACCTCGACGACGTCATCGATCCGGCGGAAACCCGCAAAGTCATCGCACGTAGCATCGAAATCGCGTGGGGTGGACGCCCCTTCGTCGCGCGGAGGTACGCATGAGCGCAGTGGCCGGCAACGATCCCGATCTCTCCGTCGAGCATCGCGGTCGCGTCGCGATCGTCACGATGCTCGGTGAGAAGCGGTACAACGCCCAGCGCCGCACGTTTTGGAAGGCGCTGCGCGACGTGCTCACGCAGGCCGAGGCCGACGCCAACGTCGCCGCCATCGTCATCACCGGCGAGGGCGCGAAGGCCTTCTCCGCCGGCGGCGACATCATCGGCTACAAGCAGCTCACCACGACCGACACGCGCCGCGACTTCATCATCGATTGCATGCGCACGTTCGAAGCCGTCGAAACGTGCACGAAGCCGATCATCGCCGCGGTGAACGGCATCGCTGCCGGTGGCGGTTGCGAGCTCGCATCGGCGTGCGACATCGTGCTCGCGGCACCGAATGCGAAGTTCGCCGTTCCCGA
>JBIIUH010000030.1:0-15193 GCA_044340075.1 Ilumatobacteraceae bacterium
GACGGTTTGTCGCTCGCCGCCGAGCTGAAGCCCGATGCAATCGTGGATATTGCGACGCTCACGGGTGCGTGCCAACGCGCACTCGGTGCCGCAATGTCGGGCGTCATGGGCAACGACGACCGGTTCGTCGGTCAGGTGCTCGATGCCGGCAAGGCGACCGACGAAAAAGTGTGGCAGTTGCCCCTCGAGCGCAGCTACCGCAAGATGCTCGACTCGTACATCGCCGACATGAAGAACGTCGGTGGTGGAGACGCGGGTGCGATCACGGCGGCGCTGTTCCTCGACGAGTTCACGGCGGGTATTCCGTGGGCGCACATCGACATCGCCGGCCCGATGTGGGCCGATTCCGATGCAGGTTGGCTGCAGCGCGGTGGCACCGCGTACGGCACCCGACTGCTCATCGAGCTCGCCGAGTCGTTCCGCCGCCGTTAATCCCGCCGGCGCTAAACCCGCCGTCGATTCGTCACGCAACGTCTGCGTCGGTGTGGCGCAGCGTTGATGCGGGTTGCGTCGTTACGCGGTCGCCCAGACGAGGATTTCTGCCGCTGTCGTCGCGGTGAACTGCGACTCACCGTGCGCCGTCAGACGTATTCCGCCTCCTGCGGCGACATCAAATACGTCCGACGAGACGGGGTCGAATCGGCCGTCGCCTCGCGCCACGAAGACGTGCACGTGAGAGTTGGCCGGAATCGTCACTGATTCTCCGGCGGCGAGTCGGGCGACGCTGAATTCGGCGTCGCGTTGGTTGATGTGGATTGCACCGGGATGGTTCTTTCCCGAGGCGATGACGCGCAGACCACCCTGGGCGAGCGAGTCGTTGAGGTCGCGTTGCTCGTAGCCGGGAGCGATTCCCGCGGTGTCGGGTCGTACCCACATCTGGATGAAGTGGACCGGCTCGGTGTCACTTGCGTTGTACTCGGAGTGCGCGATGCCCGTTCCGGCCGACATGCGTTGTGCGAGACCGGGGTAGAGGATGCCGTGGTTGCCCTGCGAGTCGCGGTGTTCGAGGCGTCCCTCGAGTACCCACGTGACGATCTCCATGTCGCGGTGCGAGTGCGTGCCGAAACCTCCCGACGGGGCGACACGGTCGTCGTTGTTCACGAGCAAGAGACCGTGGTTGACGTGGTCGGGGTGGTAGTGGCTGCCGAACGAGAACGAGTGCCACGAATCGAGCCAGTCGATCTGGGTATGGAGGCGTTCGTCGGCGCGTTGGACGGTGATCATCGTGTCTTCCTTTCCTGAGTGAGCGTGCTCGGGCACGCCGCAGCCCCGATACCGAGATGGCGAAGGGCCTTTTGTGTGAGATCGACGAGTTCGCGACGTTCGCGTGCGGAGAGTCCGCCCAGAGTGTCGTTCGTTGCCGACTCGACCCGCGAACGAGCCCATTCGAGGTCGCGTGCGCCGCGTGCCGTCAGTTCGACGATGTGCCGACGACGATCGTTCGGGTCGCGGCGTCGCGAAATCGCACCGCGCTCCTCGAGATCGTCGAGCAGTTCGACGAGGTTGCCGCAGTCGAGTCCGGTGACGGCGCCGATGTGGCGCTGGGTGGCACCTCCGTCGGCGCCGACGGCCTCGAGCACGACGACGTGGAGGAGTCGCAGCCCGCGCGTGCTCAGCGTCGCGTCGATGGCCGCCCGTGAATGTGCGGCAAGCAGGCCGACGAGGCGGGCGGGGAGCTCGGCGAGTCGATCGACGGACGTGGCCGTCGTTGCCGTTGCGTCACGAAGTTGCGCGCGAGCCATTGTCATGTACTATAGTTGTCAGTAACAACGAAACACAACCTCAACAACAACCCCAATCACAAGGAGAAATGCAATGTCCACGATCACTCTCATCGGGCGAATCCTCTTTTCGCTCGTCTTCCTCGGCTCGGGTTTCGGCCACTTCGCCAAGACCGACGCGATGGCCGGGTACGCGAAGTTCAAGAAGGTGCCCGCCGCGAAGTTCTCCGTGCTCGCCTCGGGCGCACTGATGATCCTCGGCGCCGCCGGCATCATCCTCGGTATCTGGGCCGACCTCGCCGCACTCGTGCTCGCCACACTCGCGTTCATCACCGGCGTGTGGATGCACAACTTCTGGACCGTCACCGACCCGCAGGCCCAGGCCGCGGAGCAGGCAGGGTTCTTCAAGAACATCGCCCTCACCGGCGCGGGGCTCGTCCTCTTCGTACTCGCTCAGGACGGGGGAGACCTTTTCGGTTGGGCGCTCGGTAGTTCACTGTTCTGATGCGGTTGCCGGCGCTCCCGTCACGACCCGACGAGACCGACAAGTCCCGCATGGGACGGCTCGTCATCGTGGCGGGGGCGCACGGCATGGCCGGTGCGGCGGTGCTGTGCGCGTCGGCCGCACTGCGCAGCGGCGTCGGCTACGTCGACGTCGTGTGTCCGGGGGCGATCACGGCCGATCTCGCCGCCGCGGTTCCGTCCGCACTCACCCATCCGTGCGGTGACGCGACGAAGCGACGCATCGATGCCGACGATCTCGCGGTCATCGCCGCGGCTCTCACGCGGGCCACGGCCGTCGTCGTCGGTCCGGGTCTGGGCGATGTCGTTCACAACTGGCTCGACGGTGTGCTCGATGCGCGCCGCAGCGCCCCGCTGCTTCTCGATGCCGATGCGTTGAACGGGCTCAGTCGGCGTCCCGAGTTGCTCGCTCGCCTCGGTGATTCCGTCGTTCTCACCCCGCACGAGGGTGAAGCGGCGCGACTGCTCGGCACCGAGAGGGAATCGGTCCACACCGATCGCACGAACGCGCTCGACTCGCTCGTGCGGCGCACCGGCGCCGTCGTCGTGCTGAAGGGTGCGCGCACTCTCGTCGGCGCGCCGGGTGACCGATCGTGGCAATCCCCGACCGGCAATGCCGGTCTCGCGAAAGCGGGCAGCGGTGACGTGCTCAGCGGTCTCGTCGGCGGCTTGCTCGCACGCGGAATGGATCCGTTCGATGCCGCTGTCGCGGGAGTGTGGATCCACGGCCGTGCCGCCGACGTGCTCGCCGTGACGAACGACGTCGACACGTACATCCCGAGCGATCTGGCGACGGCATTTGCGACCGCGTTCGGCGACTATCGCCGTGAGGTGCAATCGATCGCGCCGTAGCGGGTGGCACACTGGTGCCACCGTGGCCCTCGACGACACGAACGCCCTCACGCGAACCGAAGTCATCCTCTCGGCCGCGCGTCGGGTCACCGTGCTCACCGGAGCGGGTATCTCCACCGCGGCAGGAATCCCCGATTTTCGCGGGCCGAACGGCGTGTGGACGAAGAATCCCGCCGCAGAGAAGTCGTCGACGCTGCGCCACTATCTCGCCGACGAAGAGGTGCGTCGCGCCGCGTGGGAGGGCCGGCTCGCGTGGTTCGCACGTGCACCGCAGCCGACGCGCGCCCATCGTGCACTTGTGCGCCTCGAGGAGCGGGGTCAGCTGCGCGCGATGATCACGCAGAACGTCGACGGTCTGCATCTCGCCGCGGGTCACTCGCCGTCACTCGTCCACGAGGTGCACGGATCGATCCTGCGGTCACGGTGCTGGTCGTGCGGCGAGCGACGCGACATGCGCGACGTACTCACCCGGGTCACGGCTGCGACACCCGACCCGCGCTGCGAGTCGTGCGGCGGCATCCTGAAGAGCGACACGATCCTCTTCGGTGAATCGCTCGACGGTGCCGTCATCGACGAGGCGATGGCCGCGGCGCAGGAGTGCGACCTGTTCGTCGCCATCGGCACGACCCTGTCGGTGTACCCCGTGGCGAACTGCATCCCCCGGGCACGCGACGCCGGGGCACGGGTCGTCATCATCAACGGCTCCGAGACGGATATGGACCATCTCGCCGACGAGGTCATTCGCGGCGACATCGAATTCATCGTTCCCGCGATGTGCGGAGAGTGACGGGCAGGGGAGCGAAAACCCGACCAGATAGGTAGGCTTTTCTCATGCCGTCATTCCGCGACCTCCTTGCCGACGCGAAGCGCCAGATCACCGAAGTGGAGACCGTCGACGTCGAGGCTCGTCTCGCGAAGGAGTCGCTGAACGTCCTCGACGTGCGCGAGCCCGATGAATTCGAGCAGGGCGCGCTCGCCGGTGCCATTCACATTCCCCGCGGACACCTCGAGGCGCAGATCGAGACGCGCATCGTCGACAAGTCGTCTCCCGTCGTCGTGTACTGCGCGGGGGGAGTGCGCAGCGCATTCGCAACGAAAACACTCCAGGACCTCGGCTACACGAACGTCGTGAGCATGGCCGGGGGCTTCGGCAAGTGGAAGGACGAGGGTCGTGCGTGGGTGACGCCCGTGCAGTTGTCGGCCGAACAAAAGAACCGCTACCAACGCCACCTGTTGCTGCCCGAAGTCGGCGTCGGCGGTCAGGCGAAGTTGCTGTCGAGCAAGGTGCTGTTGCTCGGCGCCGGTGGTCTCGGTTCGCCGGCGGCCCTGTACCTCGCCGCGGCCGGAGTCGGCACGCTCGGCATCGTCGACATGGACGAGGTCGACGCGAGCAACCTGCAGCGCCAGATCCTGCACAACATCGACCGCGTCGGTGATCGCAAGGTCGATTCGGCGAAAAAGACGCTGACGATGCTCAATCCCGACGTCAACGTCGTCACGTACGACACCCGACTCGCGGCGAGCAACATCATCGACATCATCTCGGGCTACGACGTCATCATCGACGGTGCCGACAACTTTCCGTCGCGCTACCTGCTCAACGATGCGAGCGTGAAGCTCGGCATTCCGGTGGTGCACGGCTCGATCTTCCGATTCGAGGGAATGGTGAGCGTGTTCCATCCGCTGCGCGGACCGACGTACCGCGACATGGTTCCCGAGCCGCCGCCGGCCGAGCTCGCACCGAGCTGTGCCGAAGCCGGCGTGCTCGGCGTGCTGCCCGGCATCGTCGGCTCGATCCAGGCGCTCGAGGCGATCAAGTTGCTGCTCGATCTCGGCGATTCGCTCATCGGTCGCATCCTGTCGATCGACACGACGGAGATGACGTTCCGCACCTTCAAGCTGCAGCGCGATCCGAACAACGTCGTGACGTACGACAATCGCGAGCGCATCCAGGTGCGCGACCTCGACGGTGCATGCGCACCGTGGCTGTCGCACTGAACGTCACCACTTCATCGCGCCATCGTGGCCGCAGCGTGACGAGTCGCGGACCCGCGCGTTTCTAGACTGACCGCGTGCCGATCCACGCAGCCGTCGTCGGGGCGGGGTTTTCCGGCGCGGTCGTCGCCCGTGAACTCGCCGAGGACGGGCACCGCGTCGACGTTTTCGACGCCCGTGACCACGTCGCGGGCAATTGCCACACCGTGCGCCACGACACCGGGGTGATGGTCCACGTCTACGGACCGCATATCTTCCACACCCAGCACGAGCGGGTGTGGGACTACATCCGGCGCTGGACCGAGATGAAGCCGTATCGCCACACCGTGCGGGCGATGTCCGGTGGACGGATGTACCGCCTCCCGCTGAACCTCACGCTCATCAACGACTTCTTCGGCACCGACTTCACGCCCGAGGAGGCGGAGAAGTTCATCGCGACGAAGGCCGACGCGACGATCACCGACCCGGTGTCGTTCCGCGACCAGGGCCTGCGATTCATGGGGCCCGAGCTGTACGCGGCATTCTTCGAGGGCTACACCCGCAAGCAGTGGGGCGTCGATCCGAGCGAGTTGCCGGCGAGCGTGCTCGCCCGCCTTCCGCTGCGGTTCACCGCCGACGATTCGTACTTCAACCATCCGTACCAGGGGATTCCGGTCGACGGATACACCGCGATCGTCGCAGCGATCCTCGATCACCCGAACGTCACCGTGCACCTCTCCACGGCGTTCTCTCGCGCGCAGATGACGTCGTTCGATCACACGTTCTGGAGCGGACCGATCGATGCCTTCTTCGACCACGAGCACGGTCGACTCGGCTACCGCACGCTCGACTTCGATGCGGAAGTCGTTGCCGGAGATTTCCAGGGCTGCCCGGTCGTCAACTACTGCGACGCCGACGTGCCGTACACGCGGATCACCGAGCACAAACACTTCGCCCCGTGGGAATCACATGACTCGAGCGTGATCTACCGCGAGTACAGCCGCGCATGCGGACCCGACGACGTTCCCTACTATCCGATCCGGCTCGTCAAGGAAAAGGAGCAGTTGCTGCGGTACGTCTCGCTCGCGCGCGAGCAGAGCGGCGTCACGTTCCTCGGTCGTCTCGGCACCTATCGTTACCTCGACATGGACGTCACCATCCACGAGGCGTTGAACGTCGCCGACGTCTCGCGTGCGGCATTTCGTGCCGGTGTCACGCCACCGTCGTTCGTCGTGGATCCGCTCGGCTGATGACCGCCTGTCTGCAGCGCTCTCTGGTCGCGCCCCCCGCCGAGTCGGAACCCGAGTTGTACGTCCGCTCGTCGGGCAACGTGGCGATCGACGACTCCGGAGCGCATCTCGGGGCGGGTGCCGTGCTGTCGTTCGACACCTCCTTCGGCGTGTTCCACACGGGTCGCTGGAAGCGTCTCACCTCCGTACACGACGTCGTCGTTCGTGTCGTTGCCGTAGGTAGCGGAGTCGCCGAGCTCGTCGGTGTGCGCAACGGACGCGAAGTCGTGCGCGGCACGGCCCGACTCGGCGCCGAACCCGTCGAGATACCCGTCACCGATCTCGCGGCGAACACCGACGGCGTGCACTACGTGCGGATCCGTGCCGACGGTCCGGTCGACGTGACGCGCGTCGAATGGCGCACGTCGACGGCCCCCGAGCGTGACGTTCGTTTGTCGTTGTCGATCACCACGTTCAACCGCCAGGACTACGTCATTCCCACGGTGAAGTCGGTGCTGCGCGCCATCTCCGAGGTGCCCGAACTCGGCTCCACGGTGCGCGTGCTCGTCGTCGACAACGCGCGCAACGTCGACTTCGGAGTGGGTGAGACCGATGCGCTCACCGTCATCGGCAACGCGAACCTCGGCGGTGCCGGCGGATTCGCCCGCGGGCTCATGCACCTGCGTGACGAGCGTTGGGCGACGCACGTTCTGTTCATGGACGACGACGTGCGACTCGAGACCGAGTCGCTCGTGCGTACCGTCGCGCTGTTCCGCCACGCCCGCAACGCATCGCTGTGCGTGCACGGCGCAATGCTCAGCGAGGAGCGGCCCTGGATGCAGTTCGAGGCGGGCAGCAAGTACCGCTGGCGCTCGCTGTACCCGTTGCGCGCGATCGGGCGCGAGGACGACCTGCGCGACCGACGTCTGGCGCTCACCGACTCGGCGGAGAAGAAGATGGCGTACACCGCCTGGTGGTACACCGCGTTCCCGATCGGGATCACCTGCGACAATCCGCTGCCGATCTTCGTGCGCGGCGACGACGTGGCGTTCGGACTCATGCACACGGGACGCCACAGCGTCACCCTCAACGGCGTCGTCGTGTGGCACGCCGACTTCGGTCTGAAGAACAACCCGTCGTCGTTGTTCTACGAGAAGCGCAACTTCGCGATCATCGACACGCTCGTCTTTCCGGGCCACCGGTGGTGGCATCTCGCGCGACGCTTCGTTGCACTGTCGTTCCGCAACCTCTTTTCGTTCAGGTACGCGAGCACCGAGTACATGATCCGCGGCATGCGCGCGTTCCTCGCCGGCCCGGACGAACTCGCCCGTCTCGATCACACCGCGTTGCACGACGAGCTGCGCAAGGTAAGCGAGGAGAAACCGGGGCCGTTGCCCGCCGACCTCGCCGCCGTGCCGTTGTCACGACCGCGCCCGAAGCCGATCCGGCTCATCGGGTGGGCGCTGTCGGTGCCCCTCGTCGGCGGTTTCGCACTGCCGAAGTGGTTGCGCCGCCCCGGTATCCGCACCGCACCGATCGACTCGCGTGCGGTCGGTCTCGCCGTTCGCTACGACACGATTCTCTACCGCCACGACCGACTGCCGGAAGGCTTCGTCTGTCGCCGTGACAAGGAACGGTTCTTCCGGTTGCTCGGTGAAGTCGCCCGCGTCGTCGTCGACCTCGCGCGCTCGTACCGTCGTCTGAAGCGCGAATACCGCGCCGCTTACCCGCAACTGGTGAGCGACGAGGCGTGGCGCGAGCGGTTCAGCCCTGTGCAGCCGACGCGTTGAGCAGCGCCACCCACGTTGCGCGATCGACCGCACCGGTGCGCTTCAGTCCGGTGAGCTTCTGGAATCGCGTCACCGCGCGCTGGGTTCCGCTGCCGTAGACACCGTCGGCGGCGAGCTTCACGCCGAGTACGCGGGCGAGTGCGCGCTGGATCGTGGCGATCGACGCCTGACGCGCTCCGCGTGACAGCACGAAGTTGTTCGCGTCGATGCCGAGCAGCGCGAGCACCTGCTCGTCGACGATGCCGTCGACGGGGAGTGTGTTGAGCTCCTCGAATCGGGCGACTGCCGCCGCGGTGCCCTTGCCGAACGCACCATCGGTGGCGAGACGTTCCCGGCGCTTCAGGCCGAGGGCGACGTTGAGTGCCTTCTGCACGTCGGCGATCGGGGCGCCGCGTTCACCCTGCGAGAGCGGAACGGCCATCGGAATGACGGCTCCGGCACCGAGGGTGATGACCCCGGCGCGGCGCAGATCGTCGAGCTGGCGTCGCAGGAACAGAGCGAATTCGGTGCGACCGGTGGCCGTGAGGTGGACACCGTCGAGGAACCAACGATCACGTTCGGGACCGCTGCTCGCCGCGTTCCAGTCGAGGACGCTGACGTTGGGGAAGCGCGATGCCGCGGCGGCGAGTGCCGCATTCGACAATCCGTAGTCGACGGTGGCGCGGCGGGTGGAGAGATTGACGAACACGATCCGCTGCACGCCGCGCGAGTTCAGCGACGCAACGACCTGGTCGACTCCCGATGCGAACGTGGCGGGATTGTCGTTGTAGCCGAGTTGCACGACGGCGACGGCGGGGGATTGGTCGGCGGTGAGTGAGTTGATGACGGCTTGCGCATCGGGGAGGCCGACTTCGGGTTGCACGCATGCGGGACCGACGAGACAACGCCGTGACACGGCCTGGTAGTTGACGTTCGGGTACGCGGGCGCAACGATGCGCTGGAATTCGGGGGCGATGCTTTCGCCGACGGAGTCGCCGATGAGCAGCATCCGTCCGACCGGACCTTCGTCGAAGTTCGGACCGAAAACTCCCTGCACGCCGTACCACGGAGCGGGAAGGTCGAAGACCGTGCGAAACGTCCAACCCGACACGGTGACGGAACCCGCGGTTCCCTGGAGCGTCACGTTCGTCGTGTAGCCGTTCCAGTCACCACCTTGTCCGTCGTGTTGCGTGACGATGTTCGTCAACGTGCCGATCTGCGGGTAGCGGGCCTGCACCTGTGCGGAAGAAATGACCCGCGACCACACCATTAGCGAGGAGTTCGCGGCGAGATCGCCCGGATCTTCCTTGGCGGGGAAGGTGCCACCTGCGATGCGTCCGCCGTTCGACGACGAGAACTCGGTGCGTGCAATCCCGCCGTTGCGCGTACGGATGACGACGCCCGACGTCTCGGCGACGGCCGCGTCGGTGCGCGGATCTTCGAGCGAATAGGGCATCTCGGCGACGCCTTCGCGCAGTGCGGAACCGCCGTACACCTGGCAATCCTGCGTGTCGCAGGTGTTCGCCAGCCCGGCGTAACGGTTTTCCGTGGCGGCGTACGAGCGGGCGGCAACGGCCTGTGCGCGCAGTGCGTTCATTCCGGCGCCGCCTGCGGCGTCACCCCAGCCGGCCGGTGACTCGCGCGGTACGACACCGCGCAGGTAGTTCTCCATCGTGACGACATTGATCGTGCGGTTCTCGTTGCGGGTGTTGTTCGTCGCGCGCACGATGCCGCGGTAGTAGCGCACACGGTGGGCGGTGGCGGTGCGCGGTTCGCACAGACCGATCGTCTGTGTGGGCGCCGCTGCGGGATCGGAGCCGACGACCGTGGTGAAGGATGCCTGTTCGGCGACGTCGCCGATGAGTTCGAAGCCGAATGCACCTGGGTCCTGCGTATGGAGCAGGCAACGACGCGCCGTCGAGCCCCAGACGCGGTAGACGCGCGGTGCGACCTCGCGGGCAACGAGCGACGTCCACGTGCGACCCGGGGCGGGATCCTCGAGCAGCAGGGCCGTTTGTTCGTCGGCGACCACGGCCGTCTGGTCGTACGTCGCACCGCCGAGGCTGCGCGGGTTCATCGCGCTCAACCACACCTTGATCTCGGGGTTCGGGGTGTCCATCGGGGCGACGACGTTGCCCGTCGGACCGCCGTAATAGAAGTCGAGGATCTGCTGCCAGGCGAGGCCGTACGTCGTTGCCCAGCCGAACGAGCCCCACTGGCTGAGGCCGCGGCCGTGACCGAATCCGCGCCCGTTGACGACGAACGCTGCGGGGAGCTGTCCGTCGACGGCGCGCACCGGAGTCGGGGTGATGATCGACAGCGAACCTGCAAGCAGGCTCGCAGAGAGAACGATGGACGTCAAACGTCGGCGTGGGTGCATGGTGAAGTCAGGGGTCTCCTTCGCCCGCAGTGATCAGGCTACCGCTCGACTCAGCGTCGGCGGGGCACCGTTGACGTGGCAATCGTCTCGCGCTCCTGCACGACGACGCCGACGAGTACGAGTGCGATGCCGAACATTTCCGCGACCGTCGGAGTCTGGGCGAGGAACAACGCACCCATCACCGTTGCGGTGACGGGAAGCAGTGCGAGCAGAACGGAGAAGCGCCGCACCGGAATGCGCCGCAACGTCGTCTGATCGATTCCGTAGCCGATCGCATTCGACAGCAAGCCGACGAGTGCGCACAATGCGAGCAGTCGCAGCGATCCGAACACCGCGGTATTCCCCAGTGAAAACGGGGCGATTGCGACTGCACCCACCGCGAGGCCGATTCCCAATCCCGCGACGCCGCGATCGCGGCGCGCAACGAGCGAACCGAGAACGATGTACGTCGCCCAGCACGCCGCGGCGAGGAAGATGAACAGGACGCCGAGAGGTTCGTCGTCGATTTCAAGTCCGGAGAGTACTACGACACCGAGTGCCGCCGCGCCGACAGCGACGACGTTGCGCGTCGTGCGCGTGCGCGCCGCCGCGACGGCGATCGGACCGATGAATTCGATGGCGACGCCCTTGCCGAGATCGAGTCGCGCGATCGCGAGGTAGAAGGTGAGGTTCATCATCGCGGTGACGACACCGAACGCGCCGATGACGGCGAGTTCGCGCCCGCGCGGAAAGCCGTCGCGCAGCAGTCGCGGCATGCTCACGGCGAGAAGGATGAGCGATGCGCTGACCACGCGCACGAGTGCCGCGGGCGCGGGGCCGACCTCGTCGAAGATCGACACGGCGATGATCGCACCGAGGTACTGACTCGCGGCGCCGACGAGGAAGAGCGCCTCCGGTGGTGCGCCGACGAGACCGCGCCCGGCGCGCCGCAACGGGTTCGTCACGCGGAGTCGGTGCTGCGACGCGTCAGTCGAACAGATCGGGATCCGTGCGGCAGATCTCCTGCCACAGCGGTTGGAAGTTCAGCCAGCCGGCGAGTTGGTGCGCGGTGAGATTGCGCGTGTAGGTGGCCATGTCGTGGGGAATCTTGTGCGGGGTACCGACACTCTCGGCCATGATCTGCGCCATGCAACTGCGCTCGAGCGACAGCAGCCAGTAGGCGGCGGCATCGACGGTCTCGGCGACGGTGAACAACCCGTGGTTCTGGTGGATCGCCGCCTTGCCATGGGGGAACTTCGCGGCGATTTCGCGGCCGGCTTCCGGTTCGAAGACGACGGCGCCGCCCTGTTCGGAGATGACGACGTGGTCGTCGTAGAAGTAACACGCGTCCTGGGTGATCGGATCGAGCGGTCTGCCGAGCGATGCCCACGCCTTGCCGTACACCGTGTGCGCGTGCGCCGCGGAGATGACGTCGGGACGCGCCTGGTGGATCGCGGCGTGGATGCAGAAGGCCGCGCGGTTGACGGGATGATCGCCGTACACGACGTCGCCGTCGTGGTTGACGAGGATGAGGTCGCTCACGCGCATGAGGCGGAAACTGCGGGCGAACGGGTTCACCCAGAAGTGGTCGGTGAACTCGGGATCGCGCACCGTGATGTGCCCGGCGACGCCCTCGCCGAATCCGAGTCGCCCGAAGATGCGCAGCGCGCCGGCGAGCTTCTGCTTGCGCTCGAGGCGCTCTTCTTCGATGGTGCGGTTCTTCTTCGGGCCGATGTCGACGAGATCTTTCGGCGTCAGCGGTACGCCGTCGATCGACTTCGTCGCCCCTGGATGCTCGGCGAGCGTCATGGCGCAAAGGCTACGTCGTGCACGCACCCGGGTTGCCGACCCCGAGCCGCAACGGGGGAGTCTCCTAGCCTTGCGTCCATGTCCGACACCTCATCACGTTCATCCGACGGTTCCGCACGCGGAAAGCGCGACGCCGGGTCCGCGGCGCCGGTGCGCAAGGTGACCGACTCGGGCATCGAGGTCGCGGCGCTCTATGACGCGACATCGCTGGCGGGCTTCGACCCGGCGGTGGCGCTCGGTGCGCCGGGTACCGCGCCGTACACCCGGGGCGTGTACCCGAAGATGCACCGCGAGCGCCTGTGGACGATGCGCCAATACGCCGGATTCGGCACGGCGGCCGACACGAATGCGCGGTTCAAGTTCCTCCTCGATGCGGGACAAACCGGACTGTCGTGTGCGTTCGACCTTCCGACGCAGATGGGATACGACAGTGACCATCCCCGCGCCGCGGGTGAGGTCGGCAAGGTCGGCGTCGCGATCGACTCGATCGACGACATGCGGACGCTGCTCGCCGACCTGCCCCTCGACAAGGTGACGACGTCGATGACGATCAATTCCACCGCGGCGATCCTGCTGCTCATGTACGAGTTGGTCGCCGAAGAGCGCGGCATTCCGTCCGAAGCGATCAGCGGCACCATCCAGAACGATCTCCTCAAGGAGTACATCGCACGCGGCACCTACGTGTATCCGCCGCGCCCGTCGATGCGGATCATCACCGACATCTTCGCGTACTGCTCGAAGCACGTTCCGAAGTGGAACACGATCTCGATCTCGGGTTACCACATCCGCGAAGCCGGCAGCACCGCGGTGCAGGAACTCGCGTTCACCCTCGCCAATGCGATCGCCTACGTGCAAGCCGCGGTCGACGCGGGTCTCGACGTCGACGACTTCGCACCGCGACTCAGCTTCTTCTGGAACGGTCACAACAACTTCTTCGAGGAAGTCGCGAAGTTCCGCGCCAGTCGGCGCATGTGGTACCGGATCATGACGGAACGCTTCGGTGCGAAGAACCCGGCGAGTCTGCTCATGCGCTTCCATACGCAGACCGGCGGAGCAACGCTCACCGCTCAGCAGCCGCTGAACAACGTCGTACGCGTCGCGGTGCAGAGCATGGCTGCGGTGATGGGCGGAACGCAGAGTCTGCACACGAACGGCTACGACGAGGCACTCGGTCTGCCGACAGAGGAGGCGGCGCGCATCGCGTTGCGCACGCAGCAGATCATCGGTTACGAGAGCGGCATCACCGACACGCCGGATCCGCTCGCGGGTTCGTATTACGTCGAGTCGCTGACGAACGAGGTCGAGCGTCTCGCGTGGGAGTACATCGGCCGCATCGACGACATGGGCGGCGCGGTCAGTGCGATCGAGGCCGGCTTCCAAATGGACGAGATCGAGGAGGCGGCGTACACGTACACCAAGTCGATCGATTCGGGTGAGCGCGTCATCGTCGGTGTCAACCGCTTCACCGTCGACGAGGAGCCCGAGCCGACCGTCCTGAAGATCGATGCAGAACGCGAGCGCAATCAGGTGCAGCGTCTCACGGCGTTCAAGGCTGCGCGCAACAACGACGAGGTGCGGGCACGACTCGACGACGTGCGTGCCGCGGCACGGGGCACCGACAACCTGCTGTACCCGATGAAGGCGGCACTGAAGGCGCACGCCACGCTCGGCGAAGTGAGCGACGCGTTGCGCGACGTCTACGGAGTGCACCGCCCGGGCTGAGCGGCGCGTCCGTCAATCGGTGATGTGTCGCACCTCTGCCGGGGGTCGCGGCACGTCGTTGGCCGTCGACGCCGGATGGCCGAGGTACACGATCGCCACCACCGCGGTGTCGGCGGGGAAACCGCACAGGTCGGCGACGACGGACTCGGCGCCCTTCGGGCACGACGACCAGTAACTCGCAAGTCCGCGGGCGGTCGCTGCGAGGAGGAGGTTCTGCACCGCGGCCGAGACCGTGTCGCGGTTTTCCGCGGTGCGCAGGGGTGAGTCTCCGGGAACCGATCCGACGACGAGGACCGACGGTGCGCGCAGGAACTTGCCGCGCGTCTTCGTCACGCGAGCTTCGTCCTCGCCGCGCGTCGCCATGACGTCGGCGCACACGGCTCCGAGTCGGGCGCGTGCATCACCGGTGAGGTGGGCGAAACGCCACGGCCAGGTGCGCTTGTGGTTCGGTGCCCACGTGGCAAGTTCGCACAGCTCGTCGACGACTTCACCACCGACCGGACGTTCACGGTCGACGACGAGGTTCGTGCGCCGCGTGCGCACGATTCGGGCGAGGACGTCGTAGTCCCGTGCGGCTGAATCGTCCATGACTCGTTCCTCCTCGGTTCGATTGGGTATGTCGATGGTCGTCGCGACTCAGTCGTTGGCGTGCAGTGCGGCGTTCAGTCCGCCCCAGGCGCCGGTCCGTGATGCGAGCTCGACGGCACCCGTGCGGCTGTTGCGGCGGAACAGGGCGTTGGAAATCCCCGAGAGATCGCGTGCCTTCACGAACTGACCGTCGGGAAGCGTGACGACGGTTCCCGCGGTGACGTACAGACCCGCTTCGACGATCGAGTCGTCGCCGAGGCTGATGCCGAGGCCGCTGTTGGCGCCGAGCAGGCAGCGCTCGCCGACGGTGATCGTCTCCTTGCCGCCGCCCGAGAGCGTGCCCATGATCGAGGCGCCGCCGCCGATGTCGGTGCCGTTGCCGACGATGACACCCGCCGAGATGCGTCCCTCGACCATCGATGCGCCGAGCGTGCCGGCGTTGAAGTTGCAGAAGCCCTCGTGCATGACGGTGGTGCCCGGGGCGAGGTGCGCGCCGAGGCGCACGCGGCTCGCATCGGCGACGCGCACCCCCGCGGGCACGACGTAGTCGGTCATTCGCGGGAACTTGTCGACGCCATTGACGACGAGGTATTCGCCGTTGCGCCGCATCGCATCGCGCACGTCGTCGATGACCGATCCGTGCACGGG
>JBIIUH010000107.1:0-3886 GCA_044340075.1 Ilumatobacteraceae bacterium
CATTTGTGCCGAAGCGGGAGTGCACGTCACCGAGTGGCAGGGTCGATCGCTCGTCGCCACGAATCATTCCGATCGGCGCACACCCATCGTTGCCTCGACGCCGGACATCCTGCGTCAACTCGTCGACGTACGTGACCGCCACGAAATTGAGCGAACGCGGGCAAAGTCATGAACCTCGCAGGGTCGGTTGCCATCGTCGCGGGCGCCACGGGCGGTCTCGGACGCGCGATCACCCTCGAACTGCAGAAGGCGGGAGCGGAGGTGCGGGTGCTCGTGCGCGACACGGCGAAGCTTGATTCGCAACTGGTCGGTTGTCGGTCGGCCGAGTGCGAGATCACCGACGTGCGGGCAATGCGCACGGCACTGAGATCACTCGTCGATGCGGGGGAGCAGGTGTCCGTCGTCGTCAATGCGACGGGTGTCGTCGCCTTCGGGCCGATCGAAGAGACGAACGATGAAACGATCGAATGGCTGACGATGGTGAACTACACCGCAGCCGTTCAGCTCATCCGTGAGTCGATTCCGCTCATGGCGTCGCCGGGTGCGATCGTGACGATCTCGGGCGTCGTCGCCGAATCACCGGTGGCAAACATGGCGGCGTATTCGGCATCGAAAGCCGCGTTGCACTCGGCCACCGTGGCAATCGGACGAGAGATCCGTCGGCGCGGGATTTCCCTCATTGATGCGCGCCCGCCCCATACGGAAACGGGCTTGGCGAACCATCCGATCGCAGGAACTGCACCGAAATTCCCGCCGGGATTGACGCCGGAATCGGTTGCTCAACGCATCGTTCATGCGCTTGCAGAGGACGAACGGGACGTTCCGGCATCTGCCTTCACTGCCTGAGGCACACTCCGAGATCTCGAATCCGCGACATCTCCACGAAACGGTACGGGTGCTCGGCGGTGTGGACGTAGCCTGACACTGCCGTTTCGGCACCGTGGTGTCGCGCGGGCGCTTAGCTCAGTTGGTTAGAGCATCTCCCTTACAAGGAGAGGGTCGGGGGTTCGAGTCCCTCAGCGCCCACCGCTGTTGCGTGCAGGCGCTGAGGGAACCAGCGGGTGTGCTCAGCTGTCGCCGAGACATTCAAGGATTGCGCGTGGTCCTTCGATTTTCCAGCGCAGTGTTCCGGTGACCGTGCTGCCGCCATCCTCGTACGAACACGCTCCGCCGATGCTGAATCCACCATCCGGACCGGCGGGACCCTGTGGACCCATCGGTCCAACGGGACCCTGTTCTCCTGCCGGACCCTGAGCACCCGTTACTCCTGCGGAACCTGCCGGGCCTTGTGCCCCAGTTGCTCCTGGCGAACCTTGTGCGCCGGTTGCGCCTGCGGGACCCGTCGCTCCTGCAGGGCCCTGTGCGCCGGTTGCGCCCGTCGGACCTTGTGTTCCCGCAACACCGGGTGCACCTGTCGCACCCGCAGCGCCGGTGGCACCGGCAATGCCGCGTGCACCGCGTGCTCCCGTCGCGCCGTCGGCTCCGTCAGTTCCGAGGTCGTCAGCCGATGTCAGCGTCGTGCCGTCGGGGAATCGGATTCCCGTCGAGACAGCGAGAAACCCGGTGTCACCCGGTTGTCCGATGGAAATGTCCTGACCGAGCAGGAGTGAGCGCAATCCCGTTGCCGTGAACTGAACGTTGCCGATGCGCAGCGAGTCCGCGCCGTCAATGAGCAATACGCCATCCTCAACCGTCAGTCCTGCTTGACGTCCCGTCGTGACGTCCTGGATGAATAGGGTGCCCGGTCCGAGCTGCAAACTCTTCCAGCGGAAGGCGGACGTTCCGAGCGTGTACTGGTTGTCTGCCGACGGAATGAGATCGCCAACCGCGCCATCGAGTGGCGTGCAGACGTCGTCAGCTGACTCATTGCCATTGGTGCCTTCGGCTCCGTCAAGAGCGTTGCTCGCAACGTTCAGTGTCTGGCCGGGAGGGCAGTAACCGAGAATCCGGAGCTCCTCGGCGAGTGAGTCGTCGTCATCGGTCACCGCCCGTACCACGAGAAAGGCACCGACTCCGACGAGGAGCAGTAGTGCCACAGTGAACAGGGCGTTGAATGTGCGTTGTGTGTTTCTCATGCAGGTATCCAACGAGCAGAGGCATATTGGGCACAGCGACGAATGTCCCGTAGCAGTGCGGATTTCATACCTTCTTGACGTGAGGTGCCGAAGTGCTGAAGTGACGACGCGCGCTTCGTCGTATCGCAGGCGATGAGGTATGCGAGGATGTGCCGGTGAACCCCGATCGTCGTACGTCCGTCATGAAGACCGGAATGCGACGAGTCGTTCTTGTCGTCGGAGTGATGATCGCCTCAGCGTGTGCGGGTTCGCCGACATCCGCGCCCGGTGATGCCGACGCTGTGGTTGAGGCGCCCTCCGCCGATTCCGATTTCGCACTCAATGCCGACATCATCGGAGGCGGTGCTTTGTCGCTCGACGACGCGCTAGCAGCAGGCCCGGTCGCACTCTGGTTCTGGGCGCCCGGTTGAGCGAGCTGCAATTTTGAAGCTCCCTCGGTCGAGGAGCTCGCGAAAGAATACGAGGGAAGAGTGTCGGTGCTCGGCGTCGGCTGGTACGGCACGCAAAACGCATACGCCGAATTCGTCGAGCGTCATTCGTTGACGTTCCCCAACGTCGACGACTCAGCCGGCAACTGGTACCAGCGTTTCTCCGTCCCGTATCAGCCGGCGTGGGTGTTCATCGAGCAGTCGGGCGCGTTCACGACGTTGCTCGGCGTGCACGACGCCCCGGACCTACGATCCCGTCTCGACGAGTTGCTCGGCTAGCACGATCGCTTGCAGTCTGAGCTCGGGGATCGCAGTGGTCTCCCACAGGGTGCCGCGGCGCATCGTGCCGATGCAGTGCACGTTTGCCACGGGTAAACCCGTGCAGTCTCGTAGTGCGCCCGTCACCGGGTCGGTGGCAACGCCGATGCCGAGCGGTCCCGGTGTGGTCACACCCGATTCAACGAGTCGTCCGAGCAGGCCGGTCGAGCGTCGCACGTCGTCGCTCGGCCCGGTGCACAACACGACGTAGTCGAACGGTCCGGTCGAAATGCCGGAATTGTCGACAAGTGTGATTCGACCGTCGTCGTGCAGGGTTGCGGCAACCGGGCGAGAGGCGGTCACGACGATCGCGCCTTGGCGCATGAAGTCGTGCAAGTCGGCCGCAACATTGGGTGCCATGCGATGGCGATGGATTTCCCAGTAGCGCATCGGTAGGCGTAGAAACTGTCGGCGTTGATTTTCGGTCATCGCTTGCCACAGACGTTGCGTGTGGGGTCGAAGTGCCGTGAGTGCTGCGCGCCAATCTGTGTGACTGCGTAGCCAGCGCAGGATCTGCAACGGAGTGCGAAGCTCGTCGGGCAGAGTGGGTGCGGGGCCGACAACCGCGTGCGCAGCGGGCAGCAGACCGTGGCGGGAAAAGCCGTGTACCGCCGCGCCGCGACGTGCGAGCGTGAGGGCAACGTCGACGAACGTGAGGCCCGTTCCGATGCACGCAACATGCGCATCCGGCGGGATCGCTGCGAGCGCACCCGGAAGCCACGGGTCGGCAATGACGCGATCGGAAAGTGGCAGCCATTCGGGACGCGTCGGCTGGGCGTTACCGGTGGCGATGACGACGTGGTCGTGACTGCGCTGCGTTGCATCGTCGAGGCTGAGCGTCGGCGGGGTCGTGGGCGAGAGGGCGAGCACCAACCGTCGGAAATGGTCGAGTCGGACGTGAGGTGCGGCCATGATCGCCGTGTCGAGAGTGGCGCGCAGGTAGGTGGCGAATCTGTGGCGCGCCACGAAATCCGACTCGCGTACGCCGGCCCACGCGCGAAAGTGGTCGGGTTCCTCGGGTAGTGCGGTCATCCCGCCGGCGGGAATGTTGAGCAGATGACCATC
>JBIIUH010000032.1:0-14848 GCA_044340075.1 Ilumatobacteraceae bacterium
CCGAGAGCGATGCGGTGGGTTTCGACCGCTTCAGTCAGATCGGCAACGTGATGAGTCGCGACGTCGTCACGCTGTCCGCCGATCTGCGACCGGAGCAGATGTTCGATCGACTCACCGACATGCGCCTCGACTTCGCACCCGTCACCGATGCGCTCGGCACGTTGCGCGGTTGCATCACGCGCAAGGGTGCGCTGCGCAGCACGATGTACGCGCCGGCGGTCGACCGCAACGGCCGACTCATGATTGCGGTGGCGGTCGGTGTCAACGCCGATCCGGCGGTGCGTGCTGCCGAGCTCGTGCGGATGGGTGCCGACGTCATCGTCGTCGACACCGCCCACGGCCACCAGCGTCGCATGATCGATGCCGTCGAGTCCGTGCGCAAGGTTGCCGGGAGCGTGCCCGTCGTTGCGGGAAACGTCGTCACCCGTGAGGGAACGCGCGATCTCATCAATGCAGGCGCCGACATCGTGAAGGTGGGGGTCGGTCCCGGGGCGATGTGCACGACGCGCATGATGACCGGGGTCGGTCGACCACAATTCTCGGCCGTCATGGAATGCGCCGATGAAGCCCGACATCTCGGCAAGCACGTGTGGGCCGACGGTGGCGTACGACATCCGCGCGATGTCGCCCTCGGCGTCGCCGCCGGTGCGAGCAACGTGATGTTCGGCTCACTGCTGGCGGGCACGTTCGAATCGGCGGCCGACACGGTGCGCGACGCAAACGGCCGCTCGTACAAGGAAAGCTTCGGCATGGCATCGAATCGAGCGGTACGAAACCGGACGCGAGCCGAGTCGGCCTTCGAGCGTGCACGCAAAGAACTGTTCGAAGAGGGGATCAGCACGTCGCGGATGTACCTCGACCCGGTGCGACCCGGTGTGGAGGATCTCATCGATCAACTGGTCGCCGGCGTCCGCTCGTCGTGCACGTATTCGGGGGCGACGAACCTCGTCGACTTCCACGATCGTGCCGTCGTCGGAATCCAGAGTGCTTCCGGTTACGACGAGGGTCGTCCCGTCGACACGAGTTGGTGAAGCGTGGCGACTGATCCCGTCGTCGTTGCGATCGACGGTCCCGCCGGTGCGGGAAAGTCGACGATCGGAAAGGCCCTCGCACGGCGTCTTGGTCTCACGTATCTCGATACCGGGGCGATGTTCCGTGCCGTGGCGTGGCTGGCCCGACACCACGGCATCGACCCGCAGTCCGCAGCCGAGATCACGCACCTGGCCCGGCGGATGGATCTGCGCCAAACCGGGGATTCGGTCGTGGTCGACGGACACGACGTCACGACCGACATCCGCACGATCGAAATCGGCGAGTTGACGAGCGTCGTCGCGACGCACACCGACGTTCGCGCTGAACTGCGCTCGAGGCAGCGTGAGTGGGCCGGACTCAACGGCGGCGGCGTCATCGAGGGTCGTGACATCGGGACGGTCGTCTTCCCCGATGCAGTTCTCAAGGTGTACCTCGATGCGTCCGCACGGGTACGTGCCGAACGCCGCGTGGCACAGACCGGCGGGTCGGTCGAGGAGGTCGAGGCGGCGATCGCCGACCGCGATACACGTGATCGCGGGCGCACGGATGCACCGTTGCGGCACGGTCCCGATGCCGTTCTCGTCGATACGAGTAACCGCTCGATCGACGACGTCGTCTCCGAGATCGAGCGAATGGTGAGGGAGCGTCTGACATGGCGAAAGTGACGTCGAAGCTCGCAGGCTCCTCGGTGGCCAGCCGGGCGTTCTATTTCGTCGTGCGCAATCTGCTGTGGCTGCTCATGCTCGTATGGTTGCGCGTACGGGTCACCGGGCGGCACAACGTGCCGCGCTCGGGCGCATTCATCCTCGCTCCCATCCACCGCTCGGCCGCCGACATTCCGCTCGCTTCTCTCGCCGTGCACCGTCGTGTGCGCTTCATGGGCAAGGACTCGTTGTGGGCAAGGCGCCCGATCGCAGCAGTGCTGAGTGCCCTCGGCGGATTCCCCGTCACCCGCGGCTCGGCCGACCTGGAAGCGTTGAAACGCTGCATCGGAGTACTCGAACGTGGCGAACCGCTCGTCATGTTTCCGGAGGGAACCCGTCAGACGGGGTCAGTCGTGCACCCGCTGTTCGACGGTCCGGCGTACGTCGCTCTGAAGACCGGTGTGCCGATCGTGCCGGTCGGTATCGGCGGCTCGGAACACGTCATGAGCAAGGGTTCACGATCGATCCGCGCGCAGCGGTGCCGGGTCGTCGTCGGCGCACCGATCTTCCCGCCGTCCACGAATGGAAAGGCACCGCGCGAACTCGTCACGCAGGTGACCTCCGAACTCGCGACGAGTCTGCAGCGGGTGTTCGATCAGGCGCGACGCGACGCGCGCTTGGCCGACTGAGTCCGCTTCGTCGTTCCCGAGAGGAACGTCGTAAGAACGCGACGCAAGTCGTCGGCATCGCTCACCGAACACACTTCCCGAGCCGAATGCATCGACAGTTGCGGCACGCCAACGTCGACGGTGTCGATACCCAGTCGCGTGGCGGCGATCGGGCCGATCGTCGAGCCGCACGGCATGGAGTTGCGTGAAGCAAAGACCTGGTGGTCGATTCCCGCCGCCGCACATGCCTCGACGAACGCGGCTGCCGACCGCGCCGTCGTTGCATAGCGCTGCGATGCGTTGCGTTTCAGGGCGACACCGGCGTGCAACTGCGGAGCAGTCTCGGGGTCGTGGCGTTCGGGGTAGTTGGGGTGGATGCCGTGACTGTTGTCGGCGGAGATGAGCAACGAATTCGTCATGGCCCGCAGGAACCCGTCGCGACCGATACCCGATGCCGTGCAGAGCAACTCGAGCGTGTCGGCAAGGAGCGGTCCCGCCGCACCCGTGGGTGAGTTCGAACCCACTTCCTCGTGATCGAACAGCGCGATGACCGCACACGATGCCCCCGACGACGATTCGATCGCGCGGGTGGCGGCCCAGCAGGACAAGAGGTTGTCGAGGCGACCCGAGGCGAGCAGTGCCGCGTCGTTGCCGATCACTTCGGCCGGCTGATGATCGACGAATCGCGCATCCCATTCGACGATGCGCCCCGCTGCCACACCCGCCCAGCGGGCGACATCGGACACGACGACCTCCGCACCCGTCCACAGCGGACGTAAGTGTGCGTGTTTGTCGAGCAACAGGCCCGTGTCGTTCACCTGGCGATCGAGATGAACGGCCAACTGTGCGATTCGGGCAACCGCCGCGCCGCTTCGCCACAAGCGTCGCGAGCCGTCATCGAGCACTGCGACACCGGCGAGTTCGAGATCACGATCGAGCCAGGAATTGAGCAGAGGGGAGCCGTACACCTCGACACCGAGGGTCGACAGCGTTCCGTGTCGTCGCCCGTGGCGGGTCTTCAGGTGCAGGCCAGGTGAGTCGGTGTGCGTTCCGACGAGTCGGATCCCGTTGGCGATCGTTGCGGGATTCCACACGAAAGCAACGAGAGCGCCGTCCCGAGTGATGACTCCCTTGGTGGGCCGGGTGATCGGTGGGAGAGCGGTGCCCGGTGCGAACCAGTGAAAGCCTGCGGCAGCAAGGAGCGATGCTGCCGTGTCGACGGCATGGTCCGGCGTCGGCGACGCGTCGAGGAAAGAGCGAAGATCGTCGATGTGTCGCCGAACCGGACGCGCGGGGTCAGCCTTCTTGGGGGAGCGACGGGATGCGGACCGAGACGTCACGACCGAAGAAACTACACGTGAGATCGGAGACATCGCCCGCGCGGGCGCGTTCGGTGATGCGGGTGACGCACGTCGAGAGATCGTCCCGTTGCGAGAAGCCCAGCCATGACATGCCACCGAAGATCGCCACGAGAAGCAGTTTCGACACGAGGGAGGAAACGAATTTGAGGACGACGAGGATCCCCACCACGCCGATGACGAGAACGGCGAGCGCGTACTGGCGCGCCGTGTCGGCATCGACGTTCAGCCACGACATGCACCCAGTGTGTCATGCGTGCGGTTCCTAGACTGCGCATGATGAGCGACCACAACGTGCGCATGATGTCCGCCGGTCCGCCGGAGACGGTCCTTCCGGAGCCGCCCGCTTCCTTCGTCGCGTCGCTCGGCGCCATCGGATCGCTGCCCGTCGCAGAGCGTCGTCGCGCACTCCTGGACCTCGTCGCACGCCATCCGGCGCTTCCACATGCGTGGGCGGCACTGGGTGCCGCGAGTGCCGACGGAGCCGAGGCATACATGGCGTATCGCGTCGGCTACCACCGAGGTCTCGATCTCCTGCGTGCCAACGGCTGGCGAGGCAGTGGATTCGTGCGTCATCACCATGCCTCCAACCGCGGATTCCTCGACTGTCTTTCCGGCCTCGCCCGGCAGGCAGCGATCATCGGCGAGGAAGCCGAAGCCGTCCGCTGCACCCAGTTCCTGGCCCAGCTCGATCCGGCGGCGTTTCCGATCACGTGATCGGTGCCGTCCTCGCCGGGGGTGCGGCGGCGCGATTCGGCTCGGACAAGGCCGTTGCCGACTGGCTCGGCATACCCCTGGCTTCGCGACCGATGCGCGCCCTGTACGGCGCTGGCGCGAAGCGTCTCGTGTACGTGGCGGCACGGCCACGCGACGATGAAACGTTCGTTCTTCCTCCCGGAGCGCATCCTCCCGTTCACGTCGTCGACGACCATCCGGGAGAAGGGCCTCTCGGAGCGATCGTGACCGTTCTTCGATGGTCGCAATCGAACGTTCCGGAAGACGACACGGTCGTCGTCGCAGCATGCGATCTTCCGAACCTCACGAGCACGGTTGTTGCGTCGATGATGCACCGGCTCTCGACGTCGAACGTTGACATCGTCGTACCGCGCGCCGGAGGTCGCGTGCACTGGTCGTTGCTCGCGCTGCGTCGATCATCGTGCATCGACGTACTGGCTGCCGAGTTTGCGCGGGGTAAGCGCGCCGTTCATCGCGCCGTCGCGACGTTGGAACGTTTCGAGATCGAAATGGATACAGAAGCGGTCGTCAACGTCAACGAGCGGAACATGCTCCCGATCTCGTCACCCAACCGATAGGGTGACGCGCCGTGATGATCAGAGAAATTGCTGCCGGTGAACTGCACGCCCTGCTCGAACGGGGAGCGGTCGTCGTCGACGTTCGCGAACCGGACGAATACGAAGAGGGTCACGTACCCGGTGCCGTGAACGTTCCGCTCGCCTCGGTGCCCGAGAATCTCGACGTCTTCCGCCGTCCGGTGCCGGTGTACGTCGTGTGCCACTCGGGCGGCCGCAGCATGCGCGCGTGCGAGTTCCTCGTAGGGCAGGGTGTCGACACCGTCATCAACGTGGCGGGCGGTACGTCGGGTTATGCAGCGCTGGGTCATCCGGTCCAGTCGGGTTCGAACCCGTAAAGACCCCGTAATCATTGGCCATCTCGCGGTTATCGATCCTGTTCGCGAGGCACGGATGAGTCGCCATCTCGAGTTGCTGTACGTCGATGATGCGCGCACCCTCGAGGACGTCGTCGCAGCGGCAGTGGATGCCCCCCGGTACGCAATCGATACCGAGTTCCATCGTGAGCGGACGTACTTCCCGCGGCTCGCTCTCGTACAGATCCAGTTCGCCGACGTGAACGCCCTCATCGATCCGCTCGCCGTCGATCCGCGTCTCCTCGCTCCGTTGATGGAGTCGTCGTCGCTCGCCATCGTGCACGCCGCCCAGCAGGACCTCGAGGTGCTGCGTTACGCCGTCGGCGTCGTGCCGCGTCGCATGTTCGACTGCCAGCTCGCCGCGGGATTCCTCGGCTATTCGACGCCGTCACTGGCAACCCTCGCACAGTCGCTACTGAAGATCGAGTTGAGCAAGGGTGACCGCATGACCGATTGGTTGCGGCGACCGCTCACTGCGTCGCAGTGCGACTATGCACGTTCCGACGTTCTGCATCTCGAGCGGCTGTACGACATCATCGGCGGCGAGTTGGCCAATCGCGGACGTCTCGATTGGGTTCACGATGCGTGCGAAGAGCTGCGAACGAAGCCCTACGGTGATGCCGATCCGCAGGACGCGTGGTTGAAGATCCGCGAGGCCCGATCGTTGAAGGGTGCGGCCCGCGGTGCCGCGCAGGCTCTCGCGGAGTGGCGCGAGAAGAGGGCGATGACGACGAACGTGCCGGTGCGCCGCATCCTCGGTGACATGGCCCTCGTGTCGATCGCACAAGCTGCCCCGAAGTCGACGGAGGATCTGGCGCACGTACGCGGCGTCGACGAAAGGTCGCTCGGCGGTTCCGTCGGACGCGAGATACTCGCCGCCGTCCGCGACGGCATCACCCGGAACGTCTCGCTTCCCGTTGCAGAAGGGGAGGGCGTCGACAAACGGATGCGACCGCTCGTGACATTGATCACGGCATGGATCGCCGAGTTGGCCCGCCAACACGAACTCGACCCGGCTTTGCTCGCAACGACGAAGGACGTCATCGGCTACGTGGGGGGCGGATCGTCGCGTTTATCGTCGGGATGGCGGCGTGATCTCGTCGGCGAGGACCTCGAGAAGCTCATGAGCGGACGTGCAGGATTGGGATTTGCACCGCACGGTGGTCTCGTCCTCATCCACACCGACAAATAACGGCCCCGTTAGCATGACTGCCCAATGCCCAACAGGTAAGTGGGAAGGCCGTCCGTGCCTGCCCGCGGACAACGGAGCCCCACAGTGAAAAAGGGTCGACATCGGCGCTTCGAAGAGGCGCGCAAACTGAAGCAGTCCGGCCCCAGCGCGGCCGACCTCGGAATCTCGTCGGGTGGAACGCGTTCCGAAGAGGATGAATTTGCCGCACTTGCGGCCAAGTACGGAGTGGTATTCGACGAGGACGGCGACATCGCCGTCGAAGACGACGCCGGTGAAGGCGAGCGCAACTGAACGATCATCTGCGCAACGTTGCGATCGTTGCCCACGTAGACCACGGCAAAACGACTCTCGTCGATCAGCTACTGCGTCAAACGGGGACGTTCCGTGCCCATGAGGCGGTCGTCGACCGCGTCATGGACTCCGACGACCAGGAACGCGAGCGCGGTATCACCATTCTCGCGAAGGCCGCGGCGGTCACCTGGCGGAACACGACGATCAATCTCGTCGACACGCCCGGTCACGCCGACTTCGGCGGAGAGGTCGAGCGTGCGCTCGCGCTCGTCGACGGCGTTCTCCTCCTCGTCGATGCGGCGGAGGGTCCGCTACCGCAGACGCGGTACGTGCTCTCCAAGGCCCTGGCGATCGATCTGCCCGTGGTACTCGTGCTGAACAAGGTCGACAGACCCGACGCCCGTCCGGAAGAGGTGCTCGGTGAAGTCGAACAGCTGTTCCTCGATCTCGCGCATCGCGACGAACATCTCGCGTTCCCCGTCGTTTCGGCGATCGCCCGCGACGGGAAGTGTGTGAAGGGTGTCGGCGTTCCGGGCGAGAATTCCGATCTCGGGCCCCTGCTCGATGCCATCCTCGACACCATTCCTGCTCCGGGTGGTGACGCCGGCGCGCCGCTGCAGGCACTCGTCACGAATCTCGATGCGTCGGACTATCTCGGACGCATCGCCATCGGACGCGTGCACCAGGGAACCTTGCGCAAGGGGGCGAACGTTGCCCTTCTCGGCGGACCAAAGGACGGAATCGATCAGGGCCCGCAGCGTTGCCGCGTGTCGTACCTCGCACATTTCAGCGGAATCGAGCGCACCGAGACCGACGCCATCGCCGCCGGTGATCTCTTCATCCTCGCGGGTATCGAAAGCGTCGAGGTGGGTGACACCATCGCCGACATGGAGAACCCGGTGCCGTTGCCGCGGCTCGAGGTCGACGAACCCGTGTTGCGGATGAGCTTCGGGGTCAATTCGTCGCCGTTCGCCGGACGCGAAGGTACCTATGTGACGAGTCGTCACATCGCCGAGCGGCTCCGCAAGGAAACCCTCGGCAACGTGTCGATCCGTGTGCGCGAGACCGATTCGCCCGAGATCATCGAAGTCGCCGGCCGTGGTGAGCTGCAGTTGGCCGTGCTCATCGAGAACATGCGTCGCGAGGGTTACGAATTGCAGGTGTCGCGTCCCGAGGTGATCACGCGGACGATCGACGACGTGAAGCACGAGCCGTGGGAAGACGGCACGGTCGACGTGCCGGACGAATACGTGGGCGCAGTAACCCAGGCACTGGCGCCGCGCAAGGGGCGCGTCAACGATCTGCGTCCGGGGGATTCGGGTCGCACGATCGTCGGATTCCTCGCACCGTCACGCGGGCTCATCGGTTTCCGGTCGTTGCTGCTCACCGTCACCCGCGGAACCGCGCTGCTCCATCAGTCGTTCGCCGGGTTCCAGCCGTGGGCCGGAGAAGTTCCGCACCGTCAGGGTGGCGCAATGATCGCCGACCGGATCGGTGAGGTCACCGCATACGCACTCGACAATCTCCAGCAGCGCGGCACCCTCTTCGTGCAACCCGGAGACGACGTGTACGAAGGCATGGTCATCGGAGAATGTGCCCGCGACGAGGAGATGGTCGTCAATGCGGTGCGCGCAAAGGAAAAGACGAACATCCGTACGCACAGCCACGACGACGGCGTGAAACTGGCGGCGCCGAAGATCCATTCGCTCGAGAGTGCGATCGAATGGATCGCCGACGACGAGCTCGTCGAGGTGACCCCGAAATCGGTGCGCATTCGCAAGCGTCATCTCGGCCTCGAAGACCGCCGTCGTGCCGCGAAGGGTCAGCGCTGACGTCGGATTCTCCGACGCGTCGATCAACTTCGGGTTCGCGCGGCACTCACGCCGCGAGTCACCCTCCGGTTCAGCTGCCCGAGCGGGTTTTCGTGCGCCTGCGCACCTGGGGATGCGGCAGCGGTGTGGTGCGCGGGGCTTCGAGCTGGCGCACGATCTCCGCGTAGACCTTCGCGCCCACGAGCTCGATGATCTCGTCCTTGAGATACCGGTAGACGGGGTTCTTGCCGATGAACGCGTCGGGTGCATCGGTGCACCACCAATGGAAATCGGCGCCACCCTCGTCCCAGTCGCGACGCTTCCATTCACGAAGAATTGCTACGCGATGACCGGTTGAGTCGTCGATCTCCTCGAGTCGCAGCGGGACCTGCCAACACACGTCGGGTTTCCAGTCGAGTGGTCGCTCGCCGGCCTGCAGCGCTGCGATGTGAAAGGCACACCCGGAGCCGCCCTCGAATCCCGGCTCGTTGTGGAAGATGCAGGCGCCGCGCACGACGCGGGTCGTCCATGCTCCGTCGCGCTCCTGCTTCAACCAGTTGTCGTTGCGACCCTCTTTGTGCTTTTGCCAGACATCAGGGGAGAGCCTCTTCACGTAGCGGCGAACGTTGCGCAGGTCCGCGGCATCGAGGAAATGGGCGCCGTAACTGCAGCATCCCTGTTGGAGTGCCGTCGCGTCGTCATCGAGGACGCCCTTGCAACCACTGCCGTAGATGCACGTCCAGTTCGAGCGCATGAACGTCGAATCGATCATCCACGTCTGCTCGTATGCCTCGTCCTCGAAACTGATCCATTCGTGCAAGTCGTCAGGTTGATTCACGGCCCACACGCTACGACCGTCACTACCGTTATGGCATGAACAACGACGATCTCATCGCACAACTCGACACGGTGTCCGAGGTGCTCGCCGATCGTGCACTCGACGTGCTGCGCGAAGCATCGGCAAGTGGCGCGACGAGCCGACCCGAAGCCGAGCGGCAACTCACACAGGCTCGTCGTGCAGTTGAGAAGGCCATCGCAATACTTCGACAGAGTCGGGGCTGAAGCTCGCCGCCGGACGGCAGCGAGCCCCGTTCAGCGGAGCGCGCGCAGCGAATCGAGGAGATCGACGAAACTCCTCTCGAACGCGGCAACGCCCTGGCGTTCGAGATCCGCTTCGCAGTGCCCGAGATCGACGCCGGCCGCAGCCACTCGCGCCAGGCGCGAGGCGCTGGCATCGACGTCGTCGTCGATGGTGCGAACCAGTCGCCCGTGATCGACGAAGGCATGCAGGGTCGCGTCGGGCAACGTATTCACCGTTTGCGGGCCGATGAGCTCGTCGACGTACTTGGTGTCCGGGTACGCCGGATTCTTCGTCGACGTCGACGCCCACAAAAGACGCTGCGGCTGTGCTCCGGCATCGTGCAGACGACGCCAGCGGGACTCGCCAATGATTGCATTCCATTGCGCATACGCGAGTCGTGCCTGGTCGACCGCCACTGTTCCTGCGAGCTCGGAGGCACCGGAGGCGACGAGCCGTTCGTCGACGAGTGAATCGACACGGGAAATGAAGAAGCTCGCCACGCTCGCCGTTGCACTCAAACGTGACGGGTCGTGCGTCGCAAGTTCCTCGAGGCCGGCGAGGTGTGCGGCGACGACCTCGGAGTAGCGGCGCAAACCGAATATGAGCGTGACGTTGACGCTGATTCCCCGGGCGAGGACGCGCCGGATTGCCCCGACACCCGCATCGGTTGCGGGGATTTTGATCATGACGTTCGGCTTGTTGATGCGCGCCGCGAGATCGACCGCGGCTGCGACCGTTGCGTCCTCGTCGTGGGCGAGGCGGGGGTCGACCTCGACGCTGACGAAGCCGTCACGCCCACCGGATTCGTCGTGGATGCGGGCGAACGACCCCGCCGCCGACACGATGTCGTCGCACACCATGGCCCAGTAGGCGTCCTCCGTCGACACACCGCGCGCAGACAGTTCGTCGAACTGCGACCGGTACGTCGCGGACCCTTCGATCGCTTTCTGGAAGATCGTCGGATTCGACGTGAGGCCGCGCACACCGCGGTTGATCAACGCGGCGAGCGAGCCGTCGGCGAGCATCGATCGCTGCAGGTTGTCGAGCCACGCACTCTGACCGAATTCGCGGTGCAATCGGACGAGACGATCGTCGCTCATGCGAATGCGTCGAGAAGATCACGGACCGCGGCGACGACGGCACCCACCGAAACGCCGAGTCGCTCCATTGCGACGTCGCCGGGTGCACTGGCACCGAAGGTGTCGATTCCGATCGACACGTCGGCCCAGCGACTCCAGCCGAAGGTGCTCCCGGCCTCGATGCTCACGACGGGCACACCGATGGGAATGATTTCACTGCGCTGGAGCGGATCGGTCGAGGCGAAATCTTCCCAACAGGGCATCGACACGACCCGAACACGCACGTCGTCGGCGTTCAATTCCGACGCGGCACGCACGGCAACGGCAACTTCCGTTCCCGTTGCGAGAAGAACGACATCGGGACTCTTCTCGATGTCGCCGACGACGCCTGCACCGAGGTGCACGGCCGATCCGTCGGTGATCACCGGTGTGTTCTGACGGGAGAGAATGAGCGCCGTCGGTCCGTCGTGGTCGCAAGCGTCGCGCCAAGCAAGGGCGGTCTCGTTGGCGTCGGCCGGTCGAACGACACGCAAGCCGGGAATTGCGCGCAACGACGCCAGGTGTTCGATCGGCTGGTGGGTGGGACCGTCCTCGCCGACACCGACGGAGTCGTGCGAGAACACGAAGACGACTCGAGCCTTGGACAGAGCGGCGAGGCGGATCGCCGGGCGCATGTAGTCGGAGAACACGAAGAACGTGCCGACGACGGGGAGGATGCCACCGTGCAGAGCCATGCCGACACCGATCGCACCCATGGCATGTTCGCGCACGCCGTAGAACAGCTGCTCTCCACCCGGGTTGGCGGCCGAGAATGCGGAGCGTCCCGACATCTTCACGCCCGTGTTGCCGGTGAGATCCGCTGCTCCTGCGATGATCCCCGGCACGTCGACGAAGGATGCTTCGATCGCCTTCTGAACGGCGACGCGGGTGGCGACCTGGGATCCGGCATCGAACGACGGCGCGGCGCCGCTCCAGCGCTCACTCGGTGGCGGAGTCAGCCAGCGTTGCCAGTCGTCGGCCCGATCGGCGAGCGCGGCAATCGTTGCGTCGCGATCGGCGGCACAACGGGAACGTGCGTGGTCACGGATGCGCGCCACGACGCCGGGATCCGTCCAGAACGGTTCGTCGGGGATGCCGAGCACCGCCTTGGTGCGGGTGACGTGCTCTGCGAGAAACGGGTTCCCGTGTGCCTCGTGCCGATCGGTGAAATCGGGGGACGGGTGTCCGATCCGCGTCCGCAGCACGACCATCGTCGGCGATCCTCGATGTTCGCGAGCAGCGCGCAAAACGTTCTCGAGCGCATCGAGATCGTCGCCGATCTCTCCGGCTTCGACGACGTTCCATCCGTACGCGCGGAACCGTGCCGGCACGTCGTCGCTCACTGCGAGATCCGTGGATCCGTCGATCGTGATGCGGTTGTCATCGAAGATTGCAACGAGATGATCGAGCCCCAGGTGGCCCGCGAGCGATGCGGCTTCGTGGGACACACCCTCCATGAGGCAGCCGTCGCCGAGAACGACCCAGGTGTGATGCTCGTGGGATGCCACTCCGAATTCCGCGCGCAATCGAGATTCGGCGATCGCCATTCCGACGGCGTTGGCGAATCCCTGGCCGAGCGGACCGGTCGTGACCTCGACACCGACGGTGTGGCCGACCTCGGGGTGTCCGGGCGTCGCCGAACCGAACTGCCGGAACTCGCGCAGGTCGTCGAGTTCGAGCCCGTAGCCCTGGAGGTACAGCAATGCGTACTGGAGGATCGAGGCGTGACCGTTGCTGAGGATGAACCTGTCACGGGCGTGCCACTGCGGATCGAGCGGTGTGTGGCGCATCACCCGCGAGTAGAGAACGTGGCCGAGCCCTGCGAGCGACATCGCCGTACCTTGGTGACCGCTGCGGGCGCGCAACGGCGCATCCATAGCTAGGCCGCGGATCATTGCGACGGCAAGTGCGTCGTCTTGCGGGGTGAGACGCGACTGCACGCGCTAGACGTTAGTTCGCCGACGGTGGCGCGAGCAGTGTCAACGGCACGCGCACGATCGGACCGTCGTTGATCCGGCATTCGGCATCGATCCGTCCGTACTTCGTCACTTCGAGCTCGCCGCGCACGAGACGGTAGGTGAACTTGCCCGGTTCGACCGTGAACGGGCTCACGTTGCGGGCGATGACCTCGCGTTCCGGCGATGCGGCATCGCGAAACACGACCTCGAGTGCGCCCTGCCCGGATCCCTCCGGGGGGCAGAAGATGAGAACGACGACGTGGGGTGACAGCGCAACGGGCAGCGGGCCTGCGACGACCTGCGAGAAGTACGCGCCGGTGATGTCGATACGGGTGGACGGACCCTCGACCTGGCGCAGTGCGAAGTTGTCGACGAAGAGTGCGGCGATGATCTCCACGCGGCGAGCCTATTGCTCGTACCGTTGTACCGATGACCCGTGCCGCGAATCTCCGCATGCGGGTGCTCGGTCTCGTACGCAGGTATGAAGCACGCTTGACGCTGATCGATCCGCGGCGTGCGATCACCAGCTTGATCGCCGTCACGGCCTGTGGCGCGATCCCCTTGGTATCGCTGTGGCAAGTGGCCGGTGCTGCTGCCCGCGACATCGATCCCGTTGCGACTGCCGAACCGGTGCCGGCTCAGGTGACACCGCTTCTTTCGGTGCGTCGAGTTGCCGAATCGGTGCATATCGAGTCGCAGGTGTCGGGAGCCCGTCTCGGAGCGCGACGTCTGCAACGCGAATTGCCGAAGAAAAGCTGCCTGCTCATCCGATCGGGTGGTCGTGACGTCGCTTCCTACGGCGCAATGACTCCCCTCATTCCCGGGTCGAACATGAAGCTTCTCGTTGCTGCCACGGCGCTCGAGGTGCTCGGTGCGGAATACCGGTACACGACCGTGGTGCGGGGCAACGTGAGCGGGCGAGTCGTCGTCGGCAATCTGTGGTTGGTGGGTGGCGGAGATCCGCACCTCGTCACCCGCGCCGCGCCGGTGGCACCGCGATACGACGTCATCGCCCCGACGTATCTCGACACGCTCGTCGACGAACTCGTCGCGCAGGGCGTCACCACCGTGACGGGATCCGTCGTCGGAGACGGAACACGCTACGACGACGAGCGGTTCGCACCGGGTTGGGGTGACGGCATCCGCGGAGTCGAGGCGGGCCCGCTCAGTGGACTCATCGTCGACGACGGGCTCCCGCCGGGTTCGCTCATTCGTCGCCCCGATCCCGCACTTGCCGCTGCCGAGTCGTTGACGGCGCTGTTGCGGGCTCGCGGCATCACCGTCGTCGGCAATCCGCGTTCATCGACCGTCACGGATGAAGTGCCGATCGTCGCTTCGGTGGTGTCGGCACCGCTCGGGCAATCGATCGCCAACGTCCTCACGAACAGCGACAACAATTCCGCGGAACTCATCCTCAAGGAGATCGGAGTGTCGGCCCGCGGGGAGGGAACTCGTATCGCCGGTCTGCAGGTGGTGCTCGACACGGTGACGCGCTGGGATCTGCCGGTTGCCGGCATCGCCCTCGCCGACGGCAGCGGACTCGATCGCGCGAACCTTCTCACCTGCGATCTGCTCGTGTCGTTGCTCGAGCACGAGGCGGCGAATGCGTCGTTCATCGATGCGATGGCGATCGGTGGACGCACGGGCACCTTGAGCGATGTTTTTCGTACTCCTCCCGCACGCGATTCGATACGCGCAAAGACGGGGACGCTCACTGCCGTGAAGGCACTGTCGGGACGGGCGTCTCGCGGGGGCGTCAACACCTCGTTCGCACTCGTCGTGAACGACCGACGTGCGTCCGCTCAGTCGGAGTGGTCCGCATGGTGGAATCGGCTCGCTTCGGCGCTGCTCACGGGCGGTCGAGCAGTGTCGCGGGAAGCACTGCTGCCGATAGAAACAATGGGGTGAAAAGTGACCCGGTGCGCGCCTGGCAGATGCTGCGTGCATACGTCACCCAGGAGACCGTCGGTCCGCTGAAGGGTGCCGCACGCTGGCTCGGCGTGGGTCTCGGGGCTGCCTTCGTCGTCGG
>JBIIUH010000134.1:0-14810 GCA_044340075.1 Ilumatobacteraceae bacterium
GCGCTTGATGTCCTGCTGCACGTCGCGGCGACGGTCTCCCTCGACGCTGAGGTTGTTCTCGATGTACATGCGGATCTTGTTCACCTCTGAGTCGGAGAGGTCGCGAACGCGCGCGCTGGGGTCGATGCCGAGTTCGACGCACATCGCGCTCGAGGTGGGACGGCCGATGCCGTGGATGTACGTGAGCGCGATCTCGACGCGCTTTTCGCGCGGAATGTCGACGCCGGAAATTCGTGCCATGCCTGTGTCGTTCCTTTGCTCGTCAGCCCTGACGCTGCTTGTGACGGGGGTTCTCGCAGATCACCATGATCCGACCGTGACGTCGGATGACCCTGCACTTCTCGCACATCTTCTTGACGCTCGGTCGTACTTTCACGTGATCTCTCGCTTGTCGGTTACTTGAATCGGTATGTAATGCGGCCCCGGGTGAGGTCGTAGGGAGTGAGTTCCACCTGGACCTTGTCTCCCGGGAGGATGCGGATGTAGTTCATCCGCATCTTTCCCGAGATGTGCGCCAACACGCTGTGACCGTTGGTCAGTTCCACACGGAACATTGCGTTGGGCAACGACTCGGTGATCGTGCCCTCGAACACGATCGCGTCCTCTTTATTCTTTGGCAGAACCTTCTCCTTAGACCCCCGCAGGGCGACTGCTCAGGCTATCGGCGGGGTCTGGGGACCCCACCCGCGCCGACCCGACCTACGCGCTGATTCCCGTGGCGTCGGTGATCGCCCGGCAGAGACGGTCGAAGACCTCCTCCATCGAGCCGACGCCATCGACGACGTGCAGCTTGCCCGCGCGCTCGTAGTGCTCGATGAGCGGCGCGGTCTGGGTTTCGTACAACTCCAGGCGACGTGCGACGGCCTCCGGGGAGTCGTCGGTGCGCTGTTCGGCCTCGCGGCGCACGGTGAGTCGCGCGAGTACGACGTCCTTCGGGACGTCGAGGTTGATGACGCAGTTCACCGGACGCACTTCGGTGATCCGGTCGAGCGACAACGCCTGACCGAGGGTGCGGGGGAAGCCGTCGAGTACCCACCCCGACGTGCGGGTGTCGTCCTCGCCGAGTCGACCCTGCACGAGGCTGGCCATGAGCTCGTCGTCGACGAGTCCGCCCTGGTCGATGATCTCCTTCACCGCACGACCGACGGGCGTGCTCTGTCGCACGGCGCTGCGCAACATGTCGCCGGTCGACACGTGGACGATGCCGAACCGTGCCGCGACGCGCGCGCACTGCGTTCCCTTGCCCGAGCCCTGTCGCCCGAGCATGACCATCCGCACGGTCACTTGAGGAAGCCCTCGTAATCACGCTGCATGAGCTGTCCGTCGATCTGGCGCATGAGTTCGAGCGCGACACCGACGGCGATGAGCACCGTCGTTCCGGCGAACGGGAAACTCTGCACGTCCCCCACCCACAGCGTGATGCGGTTGACGGCCTTGCCGAGGTACGACTCGGTTTGCGGACCCGGGCGGATTCCCGGAACGAAACCGCCCTGCTTGCGCAGGTTGTCGGCCTGACGAATCGGATCGAAGGCGATCGAGTTGTAGAAGTACGCGAAGGCGATGATGAGGACGAAGAACACCGAGATGTACAGCAGGTTCTGGCTGTTGATGAGGTAGCGATCGACGAAGCTGGCGATCGATCCGCGCCAGCCGGTCGTGCTGCCGAGCATGTTCGAGCCGAGCACCGGCAGGAGCAGCACCGAGCTGGCGAAGATGATCGGAACGACGCCCGACTGGTTCACCTTCAACGGAATGTAGGTGCTCTGCCCGCCGAACTGCCGGCGACCGACGACGCGCTTGGCGAACTGCACGGGGATGCGCCGCTGTCCGAGCTCGACGCGAACGACGGCGACGAGAATGAGCAGCGACACCGCGACGAGGACGACGAACACGAGGGTCTTGCGGCTCTGCAACAGCGAGTAGTAGCTGTACGGCAGGTCGCTCACGATCGACACGAAGATGAGCATCGACATTCCGTTGCCGATGCCGCGCTGACTGATGAGCTCGCCCATCCACATGAGCACCGCGGTGCCGGCAACCATCGACGGGATGACGATGAGCGCGCGGGGCATGAACGGATCGAGGAGGACGACGTCGGGCACCGTGGCCACGGCGCCGAAGAATGCCGAGCCGTTGCCCTGACCGAAGATGAAGGTGAGACCCGCCGCCTGGAGGAGCGCGATGCCGATGGCGACGTAGCGGGTCCACTGCGTGGTCTTGCGCTGACCGACCGCACCTTCCTGCTGCCACTGCTCGAGCTTCGGGATGACGACGGTGAGCACCTGCATGATGATGCTCGCGGTGATGTACGGCATGATGCCGAGCGCGAAGATCGAGAAGCTGCCGAAGGCACCACCCGAGAACAGGTTGAGGAACCCGAGCGCACCCTGCGAACGCGACGCCTCGCGCAGCTGGCTGACAGCCTGCGAGTCGACGCCCGGCACGCGAATGGCGACACCGATTCGGTAGAGCGCGAAGATGAACAAGGTGAACAACACCTTGTTGCGCAGCTCGACGACGGTGAAGATGCTCTTGATGCGTGCGAACATGCGACCGGTTTCCTTCGACGTTGGATTCAGCGGTTGGTGAACTGGCTGCCGCGTGCCGGCGGACGAACGCCGCGGAACGGCGGCTCGAGGATCGTCACCGATCCACCCGCCGCCGTGATCGCTGCTTCGGCCGTCTTCGACACCGCGTGAGCCGACACCTTCATCGCCGACTTCGCGCTGCCGCGACCGAGCACCTTCACGAGGTTGCCCTTGCGAATGAGACCCTTCGACACGAGGATCGCCGGAGTCACCTCGCTGAGACCGAGCTCGGCGAGGGTGTCAACGTTGATCGCCTGGTATTCGACGCGGAACGGGTTGTTGAAGCCCTTCAACTTCGGGACGCGCTGCTTGAGCGGCATCTGTCCACCTTCGAAGCCGCGCGCGACCGTGTTGCGTGCGTACTGACCCTTGGTTCCTCGACCGGCGGTCTTGCCGCCCTTGCCACCGGTGCCGCGACCGACGCGCTTGGCGCGCTTCGTCGCTCCGTGCTTCGGGCCGACTTGATCGACGCGCATGATCAGGCTCCTTTCTTCGTCGCCGGGGCGACGAACTCGATGAGGTGCGGGACGCGGGCGATCATGCCGCGGATCGCGGCGGTGTCGGGCAACGTGTTCACGTCGCCGATCTTGCGCAGGCCGAGTGCCCGCATGTTCGCGCGGGTCTTCGGCATGCAGGCGATCTGCGAGCGGACCTGACGCACGGTCACCGTGCCTGAGTCCCCGGGCTTCAACGATTTCTTCTGTGCCATGGTGATCTTCCTGTCGTTGCTGTTTCTCTGTCGGATGTGTCGTTCGTTCGCTGCGCAGTTCGGGTGAACTACGAGGCGGCGACTGCTCCGCGCTTCGTCTCGTTGTACGCCTTCAGCAGACCCTTCGGCACGAATTCCTCGGCGGTGAGACCGCGGCGTCGTGCGACTTCGTCGGGGCGCTGCAGACCCATGAGACCGTTGATCGTGGCGCGGGCAACGTTGATCGCGTTCGACGAACCGAGCGACTTCGCGAGTACGTCCTTGATGCCGGCTTCTTCGAGGATGATGCGTGCTGCACCACCGGCGATGACGCCGGTACCCGGAGCGGCGGGCTTCAGGAGAACGCGGCCCGCTCCGTTGATTCCCTCGATCGTGTGCGTGATCGTCGGGCCGGCGAGTGCGACGTGGAAGAGGTTGCGCTTCGCATCCTCGGTCCCCTTCTGGATCGCGAGGGGGACTTCCTTCGCCTTGCCGTAACCCAGACCGACGCGACCGGCGCGGTCACCGACGACGACGATCGCCGTGAACTGGAAGCGGCGACCACCCTTCACGACCTTCGCGACGCGGTTGATGTGAATGACGCGCGACTCGCCGATCTGACCGACCTGCGGTTCGGGACGCGGCTCGCGCTTCTGCGTGCGATCGCGCTGTCCGCGCTGTCCGCGCTGACCGCGGGCGTCGGACGTCGGTGCGGTACCTGGAACGTTGCTCATCAGAACTCCAACCCTGCTTCTCGGGCCGCGTCGGCGACGGCGGCGATGCGACCGTGGTAGAGGAATCCACCGCGGTCAAAAACGACTTTGCTCACTCCGGCCTGCTTGGCACGCTGCGCGATGAGGGTGCCCACCTTGGCAGCCGCGGCAACTGTGCTGCCGCTCCCCTGCGCGCGGAAGTCCTTCTCGAGCGACGATGCCGATGCGATCGTGCGACCTGCGTCGTCGTCGATCAACTGCACCGCCAGGTGCTTGTTGCTGCGGTACACGGCCAGGCGCGGACGCTCGGCGGTGCCGTGAATCTTCTTGCGGACGCGGCGGTGACGACGGAGTCGACCCTCGCGACGCTTGGCGGCAATGGTGGTCATGAGTGCAGCTCCTTACTTCTTGCCCGTCTTGCCGGCCTTGCGCAACACGCGCTCGCCGAGGTAACGAACGCCCTTGCCCTTGTACGGCTCGGGCTTGCGGAATGAACGAATCTCTGCGGCCACCTGACCGACGAGTTCCTTGTCCGCACCCTTCACGATGATTCGTGTCGGCTGGGGAACTTCGAACGTGATGCCCGACGGTGCGGCGTACGGCACGGGGTGCGAATAGCCGAGCGCGAGCTCGAGCTTGTCCTGACCCTTCGCCTGCGCGCGGTAACCGACGCCAATGATCTCGAGCTCGCGGGTGTATCCCTCGGTGACTCCGACGATCATGTTGGCGACGAGGGCACGCGACAAGCCGTGACGCGAACGCTGGTCGCGCTCGTCGTCGCTGCGCTCGAGCACGAGCGTCGCCTCGTCCTTGCGGACCGTGATACCCCCGGGAAGTTCGCGCGTCAGGGTGCCCTTGGGCCCCTTGACGGTGAGCGACTCACCGGAGAAGTTCACCTCCACTCCGGAGGGAACCGTGATGACTGCTTTACCTACGCGTGACATGTCGTCTCCTCGTCGTTCCGCTCGTCACCAGACGTAACACATGACTTCGCCGCCGACTTTGCGCTTGCGCGCCTCGCGGTCGGTCATGAGACCCTGACTCGTGGACAAAACAGCCACACCGAGGCCGCCGAGAACGCGCGGCACGTCGGTGGCACCGCGGTACACCCGCAGGCCCGGGGTGGACACTCGCTTGATACCCGAGATCGTGCGACGACGATCGTCGGAGTACTTCATGCTGATCTTCAGCGTCTTGGCGCTCTTTCCGTCGAGCACCTCGTAGCTGCTGATGTATCCCTCTCGCTTGAGGATTTCGGCGAGGGCAACCTTCTGCTTGGACGACGGCATCGTCACCTCGTCACGCATCGCCACGTTGGCGTTGCGGATTCGGGTGAGCATGTCGGCGATCGGATCGGTCATCATGGCAGTCACCAGCTCGCTTTCTTCAGACCGGGAATTTCGCCCGCATGCGCCAGCTGTCGCAGGCACAGACGGCACAGGCCGAACTTGCGGTACACGGCCCGCGCGCGACCGCAGCGCTGGCAGCGCGTGTAGGCGCGCACCTTGAACTTCGGTGTCGCAGCCGCTTTGTTCCGGAGAGATTTCTTAGCCATTGATCGTGTGCTTCCTTTGTCGTCCTGCTACTACTTCTTCGCCTTGCGGGCCTTGACCTTGGTCGACGCCGGCATCTCTCCCTTGCGGAAGGGGAAGCCGAAGGCGTCGAGGAGCGCCTTGCCCGACAGGTCGTCCTTCGCCGACGTGACGATGGTGATGTCCATCCCCCGCGGCGAGTCGACCTTGTCGTAATCGATTTCGAGGAACACCAGCTGCTCGTTGAGACCGAAGGTGTAGTTGCCGTTGCCGTCCCACGAGCGACCGGGCAGTCCGCGGAAGTCGCGGATACGCGGGATCGCCACCGACAGCAGTCGGTCGAAGAACTCCCACATGCGGTCGCCGCGCAGCGTGACCTTGGCACCGATGCCCTGGTTCTCGCGCAACTTGAACGATGCGATGGCGATGCGCGACTTCGTCACGATCGGCTTCTGGCCGGTGATCGCCGTGAGGTCGGCGACGGCACCGTCGAGCAGGGATGCCTGCTGGGTGGCCTTGCCGACGCCCATGTTGATGACGATCTTCTCCAGGCTCGGCACCTGCATCGGGTTCTTCACACCGAGCTGCTTCACGAGCTCGGCGCGAACGACGTCGCGGTAGTGGGCCTTGAGGCGCGGAACGTACGTTGTCGTTGCCATCAGATCTCGTCTCCCGTGGTGCGCGCGATGCGCACCTTCTTGCCGTCCTTCACCTTGTAACCGACGCGGGTCGGCTTGCCCTTGTGCATGAGCATGACGCTCGATGCAGCGATGGGCATCTCGATCGACTTGATCCCGCCGGCGTCCTTTTCGTTGCGGCGCGCAGCATGACGCTTCGCGACGTTGACGCCGGTCACGATGACCTTGTTCTCGCGCGGCAGGACCTGCTTCACTTCGCCGCTCTTCCCGGCATCCTTGCCGTAGATGACGACGACGTTGTCACCCTTTTTCAGTTTCATCTCAGAGCACCTCCGGCGCCAGTGACACGATGCGCATGAACTTCTTGTCGCGCAGCTCGCGGCCCACGGGGCCGAAGATGCGCGTTCCGCGCGGCGTGAGATCTTCCTTGATGAGCACGGCGGCGTTCTCGTCGAAACGGATGTAGCTGCCGTCGGGACGGCGCTTCTCCTTCGCGACGCGCACGACCACGCAACGCACGACTTCACCCTTCTTCACGCCCGCGCCGGGGATGGCGTCCTTCACCGTTCCGATGAAGACGTCGCCGATCGACGCGTAGCGACGGCGGGTTCCGCCGAGCACCTTGATGACGAGCACTTCGCGTGCTCCGCTGTTGTCGGCCACCTTGAGCCGCGACTCCTGCTGAATCACTTCGCACGCTCCAGGATCTCGACGACGCGCCAGCGCTTCGTCTTGGACAGGGGACGGGTCTCCGTGACGCGCACGCGGTCGCCGATCTTGGCGTCGTTGGCCTCGTCATGGACGTAGAGCTTCTTGGTTCGCGTGACGAACTTGTCGTACTTCGGGTGACGAACGCGCTCGACGATGGCGATGACGATCGTCTTGTCCATTTTGTTCGACACGACGACGCCGTCGCGCACCTTGCGGCGCGGACGAGCGGTGGTGGTGGTTGCTTCGCTCATGTTGTGGTCACTTTCCTGCTTCTGCTGCTTCGATCTCGCGCTGACGAATGACGAGATTGATTCGGGCGATCTGGCGACGCACCTTGCCGAGGTGCGACGTGTCGGTGAGCTGACCGGTGGCGTGCTTGAAGCGCGTGGTGAGCGCTTCCTGCTTCGCGTTCTCCAACTCCTCGATGAGCGAGGAGAGGTCGAGCTCGGCCAACTCGGCGGGGGTCTTTCCGTAACGGTTCGCGGCCATGGTCAGATGCCCTCCTCACGGCTGACGATGCGGCACTTGATCGGCAACTTCTGCACCGCGCGGCTGAGCGCCTGCGTGGCAACGGCTGCCTCGGGGTACGACAACTCGAAGAGCACGCGACCCGGCTTGACGACGGCGACCCACAACTCGGGGTTTCCCTTGCCCGAACCCATTCGGGTTTCGGCCGGCTTCTTCGTCACCGACTTGTCGGGGAACACGTTGATCCACACCTTGCCGCCTCGCTTGATGTGGCGGGTCATGGCGATACGAGCGGCCTCGATCTGGCGGGCGGTGATCCATCCCGACTCGAGGGCCTGGATTCCGAACTCACCGAAAGCGAGCTCCTTGGCTCCCTTCGATTCGCCCGTCATCCGCCCGCGATGGTGCTTGCGGTACTTCACTTTGCGCGGCTGCAACATGGTCGTGCCCGTTAGTCCTTCTTGAAGTGGGGGGTCTCGGCGGAATCGTGGATGCGGCGCTCGATCTCTTCCTCTTCGGCGAGGAGACGCTCGAGCTCGGGATCGGCTTCACGCACGAGCGGCGTGTTCGCCTCGTCCTCGGGAGTGCGGGGACCCGCCGACGTGACGATGCGACCGGTGCTCGCGATCTCGCCACCGGCAAGCGGGTCACCGGCGGCCATGGCGGCTTCGCGCGCGATGCGATCGTCGCTCTCGCGGGAGTACGGCAGGATCTCGCCCTTGTACAGCCACACCTTCACGCCGACGCGGCCCGACGAGGTGATCGCCTCGCGGAATCCGTAGTCGATGTTGGCGCGCAGCGTGTGCAGCGGCACGCGACCCTCGCGGTACCACTCGCGCCGCGTCATCTCGGCACCACCGAGACGACCCGAGCACTGGATACGAATGCCCTGTGCACCCGCCTTCTGTGCGTTCTGCACGGCGCGCTTCATCGCGCGACGGAAGGCGATGCGGTTCGCGAGCTGGTCGGCGACTCCCTGTGCAACGAGGGCGGCGTCGAGCTCCGACTCTTTGATCTCGTTGATGTTCAGCTGCACCTTGTTGTTGCCGGTGAGCGCGGTGAGTCCGGCGCGCAGGTCGTTGGCCTTCTGACCCTGCTTGCCGATGACGATTCCCGGACGGGCCGTGTGGATGTCGACGCGCAGCTTGTCACGGGTGCGCTCGATGTCGATGCGGCTGACGGCGGCGTCGAACAGTGCGCGGGTGAGGTACTCGCGGATCTTCCAGTCCTCGGTGAGGTACTGGCGGTACTCCTTGGCAGCGAACCACTTGCTCTTCCAGTCGGTGGTGACACCGAGGCGGAAGCCGTAGGGATTGATCTTCTGACCCATTACTTGGACTCCTCACCATCGGTGCTGCCGTCGGAACTGCTCTCGGTGTTCTGTGTCTCCTGCGCGGCTGCCGCACGTGCGCGGCTGGCCTCGACGCGGCGACGACGCGCTGCGGCGCTGCCGCCACCGGTGCCCTCGCTCGCCTCGCGGATCGCGAGTGCCTCGGCCGACAACTCGTCGACGACGACGGTGACGTGCGCACCGCGCTTCAGACGGGTGTTCGCCCGACCGCGGGCGCGGGGACGGAAACGCTTGATCGTCGGCGACTCGTCGGCGAAGCACGCCTTCACGTACAACTTGTCGGCATCGAGGCCGTTGTTGTTCGTCGCATTGGCGACGGCCGAGGCGAGCACCTTGCTCACCACGTTCGCCGCTTCGACGGAGCTGAGGCGCAGGATGTCCTGCGCGGTGGCGACGTCGAGACCGCGCACGAGGTTGAGCACGGGGCGGAACTTCGACGCCGACATGCGCACCCAGCGGGCCTGGGCCTTCACGCCGCTCGGCACGCCGGCAACGCGGTTTGCTTCGTTGAGCTTCGGACCGGTCATGACTTACGACTTCCCTTCCGTGCCGGCCATCTTTTCCTGGCTGGCGTGCGACCTGAACGTGCGGGTGGGGCTGAATTCACCGAGCTTGTGGCCGACCATCGACTCGGTGACGTACACCGGGACATGCTTGCGACCGTCGTGGACGGCGATCGTGTGACCGACCATGTCGGGGATGATCGTCGAGCGGCGCGACCAGGTCTTGATCGGCTTGCGGTCACCCGACTCGTTCATTGCGTCGAGCTTCTTCAGCAGGTGCTCGTCGACGAACGCACCCTTTTTCACGCTGCGTGCCATGACTTAACCTCGGGCCTTTCCTGAGCGACGACGACGCACGATGAACTGCTGCGACGCCTTGTTCTTGTTGCGGGTACGACGTTCGGGCTTGCCCCAAGGCGACACGGCGGGACGACCACCCGAGGTCTTGCCTTCGCCACCACCGAGCGGGTGGTCGACGGGGTTCATCGCGACACCGCGCGACTGCGGACGCACGCCCTTCCAGCGGTTGCGACCGGCCTTGCCGATCTTCACGAGTTCGTGTTCGGCGTTGCCGACCTCACCGATGGTTGCACGGCAGTCGATCGGAACGCGACGCATTTCGCTGCTCGGCATGCGCAGGGTGGCGAACTCGCCTTCCTTCGCCACGAGCTGCACCGACATGCCGGCCGAGCGCGCAATGCGCCCGCCCTGTCCGGGGCGCATCTCGACGTTGTGCACGACCGTACCGACCGGCACGTAGCGCAGCGGCAACGCATTGCCCGCCTTGATGTCGGCCTTCGCACCGCTCTCGACGCGCTGTCCGACCTCGAGACCCTTCGGGGCGAGGATGTATGCCTTCGTTCCGTCGGTGTAGTGGAGCAACGCGATGCGGCACGTGCGGTTCGGGTCGTACTCGACCGTCGCCACCTTGGCGTCGACGCCGTCCTTGTTTCGCTTGAAATCGATGATGCGGTACTGCTGCTTGTGTCCGCCACCCTTGTGACGCGACGTGACGCGACCGGTGGCATTGCGACCACCGCGCTCGGGCTTGGCGGCGAGCAACGACTTCTCGGGACGTGTCGCCGTGATCTCGCTGAAGTCCGGCGACGTCTGGAAGCGGCGACCGGCACTCGTGGGTCGGCGTTTGCGAATGGCCATGGGTGATCCTTTGCGCTTGCTGCTTTAGTTCTCGAACAGGGGGATTTGCTGACCGGGGGCCAGCGTGACGATGGCGCGCTTGGAGCCGGCGCGCGTGCCGATGCGGTTCGTGGCGCGGGTGATGCGGCGCTTGCCGGGGCGATTCAACGTGTTCACCTTGAGAACGGTGACGTTGAAGATGCGCTGCACCGCGTCGCGAATCTCCGGCTTGCTCGCCGACGGGTGCACCTCGAAGGTGTACACACCGGCGTTCGAACCGGCGTAGCTCTTCTCCGAAACGACCGGACGGAGGATGACGTCGCGCGGGTCCTTCACTTCGTGTCTCCTTTGTTCGCACCGGGGAGGCTCGCCTGGCTGAACACGATGACGTCGTTGCACAGGACGTCGTAGGCGTTCAGTTCGCTGTTGCGCACGATCTGCACGGTCTCGAGGTTGCGCAGGCTCCTCTCGGCGACTTCCTCGTTGCCGGCGACGACGACGAGGACCTTGCCCGTCGCGCCGAGCGCCTTCAACGCGGCCGCGGCCTTCTTCGTGCTCGCGGCATCGAACGACCACGAATCGACGACGATGACCTTGCCCTCGCGGAAACGATCCGACAGCGCGGACCGCAGGGCCAACTGCACCATCTTCTTCGGGGTGCGCTGCGAGTACTTGCGCGGCGTCGGGCCGAGCGTCACGGCACCACCGCTGAAGTGCGGGGCGCGGGTCGAACCCTGACGGGCGTTACCCGTGCCCTTCTGGCTGAACGGCTTCGTTCCGCCACCGCTCACTTCCGAGCGACCCTTCGTCTTTTGCGTGCCGGCGCGACGATGCGCGAGCTGCGCCGTGACGACCTGGTGCATCACCGCAACGTTCGGTGTCACACCGAACACGTCGTCGGGAAGCGACACCGCAGCGGCGTCCTTGCCGGAGATGTTCTTCATCGTGATCTGTGCCATGTTCAGCCCTTTACCGCATTGCGAACGATGACGACCCCACCATTGGGGCCGGGAACCGCGCCTTTGACGAGCAGCAAGTTGCGCTCGGCATCGGCCTGGACGACTTCGAGATTCTGAATGGTCACCTGCTCGTGACCGAGGTGACCGGCCATGCGCATTCCGCGGAACACGCGACCGGGGAACGAACGCTGACCGATCGATCCGGGAGCACGGTGGTGCTTGTGGTTTCCGTGTGCCGCACCCTGACCGCGGAAGTTGTGGCGCTTCATGCCACCTGCGAATCCCTTGCCGCGACTCACCGCGGTGACGTCGACCTTTTCGCCCGCCGCCATCGTGTCGACGGCGATGACTTGGCCGACCTGGAAACCGTCGACCGAATCGAGGCGCAATTCGACGAGTCGACGACCGGGCTCGACGCCGTGCTTGGCGAAGTGACCGGCCTGCGGCTTGCTCAACTTCTTCGCATCCTTGCTGCCGAAGGTGACTTGCAGCGCGGTGTAACCGTCGCGCTCCCCCGTCTTCACCTGCACGATGCGTGCCGGTTCGACGCGCAACACGGTGACGGGCACGACCTTCTGGTCGGCTGTCCACACCTGCGTCATGCCGACCTTCTCGCCGACGATCGCTTTCTGTGTCATGGTGAAACCTTTCGGACCTGTCTGTTGTGGAGCTTCCACGAAAATGCTCCGCACGGCCGAAGCCGGCGGAGCACCGAGATCGTTTTCGCCGCCAGGTTCCCGACGAATCGGGCGCAGGCGGACATCAATTGTTTTCCCCCGGGAACCCGGTGGTCTGGCAACTGACTGCGATCAACGTGCGTTGAACGCGCCGAGTGACGCTATCGGCGCGCAGCCGCAGTCCCACGCGGCGAACAGGAGTTCGTCCCGTGTCGGGTCCCGTCGAGGGGGTGCCGAGGGGGTTACTGGTTCGTGCGGGCGACGAGTGTGGCCGACAGCGTCTCGCGCACCCCGTCCCGACTCACCTCGATCTCGACAACGTCACCCGGGCTGCGGTCGCGGATCGCCGCGACGAGCCCCGTCTGGCCGTTGATCGGCTCGCCGTCGACCGACAGGACGAGGTCACCCTCGCGAATTCCCGCCTCGGCGGCGGGCGAGTCGGGCTGAACGTCGGCGATGATCGCGCCCGCTCCCCCGTCGGTGCGTTCGGCGAGACCGACGCCGAGGAAGCCCTCGACGCGCGGTTCGCCGCCGGCGGTCTTGCGCAGCTGCTCGACGACGGTGAGCACTTCTTCGACGGAAATCGCGAATCCGATGTTGTTCGCCGCCGACGTCGCTCCACCACGGGCGACGGCGGTGTTGATACCCACGACTTCGCCGCGCATGTTCGCCAGCGGACCACCGGAGTTGCCCGACGAAATGGCGGCATCGGTCTGGATGAGGCTGTTCAGGGCACCCGATTCGGTGACGATCGTGCGCTTCAGCGCCGACACGATTCCGACCGTGACGCTTGGTCCACCGTCGAGTGCGAGCGCGTAGCCGATGGCCACGACTTCGTCACCGACGCGAACGCTGTCCGGTGCGGCGAACGTCGCCGGCGTCAGATTGCGCGCCGTCACCTTGAGCAGCGCGAGATCGTTTCCCTCGTCGCTGGCGAGTACTTCCGCGGTCACCGGTTCGGTTTCGCCGGCGAATCGCACGCGCACCTCGGTGGCGCCTTCGACGACGTGTGCGTTCGTGAGAATCTCACCGTTCGTCGTGAGAACGACGCCCGTTCCCGTCGCTCCACCGGAGGACGACCCGGTGCTGATGTCGCTCGAGATCGTGACGACGCTCGCGGCAAGTCGCTCGGCGACGGCGGCGACACCGGACTTCTCGGCATCGTCACCACCGTCGCCATCGGCGACGCTCAGCGGAGCAGCCGTGCGCGGGGAGTAGGTCGCGGAGTCGGAGCGATCGAGCACCTCCTGCGCGACCACGCCACCGATCGCACCCATGGCGAGTGCGAGCAGCGACACACCGACGACGAACCGCGCGGGCAGACCCGCAGGTGACGCAGCGCGTTCGGTTGGCGAATAACCCGGTTCGAAGCGGGGTTCGTCGTTTCCCCACGGGGACGGGGGCGGAAGCATGTTCGACATGGATCCAGTGTTACCCGACGTGCGCGACCCGCGGAATACCCGGACGGGTGACTTTTGCCGCGTCCTTCAGGGAACGGCGTATCGGCAACATCGTTCGGGACACGGGTTCACCGGTGACCGGCCCGCGTTACCGAACCCGTTACTGAATCTTGATTTCGATGTCGACGCCGGCGGCGACTTCGAGACGCTGCAAGCTCTCGACCGTCTTGTTGTTCGGCTCGACGATGTCGATGAGGCGCTTGTGGATGCGCATTTCGAAGTGCTCGCGGGAGTCCTTGTCGACGTGCGGCCCACGGATGACCGTGTAGCGGTGCTTGTCGGTGGGAAGCGGGATCGGTCCGCGCACCGATGCGTTGGTGCGCGTGACCGTCTCCACGATCTTCTTCGACTCGAGGTCGAGGACTGCGTGGTCGAATGCCTTCAGGCGGATTCGAATGCTCTTTTTCTCTGCCATGTGCTGTCGACCTTTTCGCCGTCCGTGTGCCCGAGAGCCCGAATTACTTCAGGATCTTCGTGACGCGACCGGCGCCGACGGTACGACCGCCCTCGCGGATGGCGAAGCGCAGACCTTCGTCCATGGCGATCGGCTTGCCCAGCTCGACCTTCATGGTGATGTTGTCTCCCGGCATGACCATTTCGGTGCCGGCAGGCAACTCGATGGTTCCGGTGACGTCGGTCGTGCGGAAGAAGAACTGCGGGCGGTAGTTGTTGAAGAAGGGCTTGTGGCGTCCGCCCTCTTCCTTCTTCAACACGTAGACCTGACCCTCGAACTGGGTGTGGGGCGTGATGCTGCCGGGTGCGCAGAGCACCTGACCGCGCTCGACTTCTTCCTTCTTGGTGCCGCGAAGGAGGGCGCCGATGTTGTCGCCGGCCTGGCCTTCGTCGAGCAACTTGCGGAACATTTCGACTCCGGTGCACACGGTCTTCTGCGTGTCACGCAGACCGACGATTTCGATTTCGTCGCCGGTGTGGACCTTGCCCTGCTCGACCTTGCCGGTGACGACGGTGCCGCGACCGGTGATCGTGAACACGTCCTCGATCGGCATGAGGAACGGCTTGTCGAGCTCGCGCTTCGGCTCGGGGATCTTCTCGTCGCAGGCGGTCATGAGTTCCATGATCTTGTCCTGCCACTTGGCGTCACCCTCGAGCGCCTTCAGCGCCGAGACGCGCACGACCGGGACGTCCTTGCCCGGGAACTCGTACGACGTGAGGAGGTCGCGAACTTCTTCCTCGACGAGCTGGAGCATGTCCTCGTCGTCGACCATGTCGGCCTTGTTCAGCGCGACGACGATGTACGGCACGCCAACCTGACGGGCGAGCAGCACGTGCTCGCGGGTCTGGGGCATCGGACCGTCGGTGGCGGCAACCACGAGGATCGCACCGTCAACCTGGGCGGCACCGGTGATCATGTTCTTGATGTAGTC
>JBIIUH010000109.1:0-3828 GCA_044340075.1 Ilumatobacteraceae bacterium
CCGGAATGGAAGGTGCCGAGGCGGCGTCGCGAACGCTGAAGCGCGTGCACCTCGAACTCGGCGGCAAGGCGCCCGTCATCGTCTTCGACGACGCCGACATCGAAGCCGCCGCCGCGCACATCGCGATGACCGGCTACTTCAATGCCGGTCAGGACTGCACGGCTGCGACCAGGGTCATCGCCGGACCGAAGGTGTACGCCGATTTCGTCGACGCGCTCGGCGACGTGGCCAAGTCGACGAAGACGGGTGCGCCGACCGAGGACGTTCTCTACGGTGCGCTGAACAACCCGTCGCAACTCGGCCGGGTTGCCGGTTTCGTCGATCGGGCACCCAAACACGCCAAGGTCGTGGCCGGCGGCAATCGCGTCACCCGCGACGGCTTCTTCTTCGAGCCGACCGTGATCAGTGATCTGCGCCAGGACGACGAGCTCATCCAACAGGAGATCTTCGGGCCGGTCATCACGGTGCAGCGCTTCGCCGACGAGACGGAGGCAATTCGTTGGGCCAACGGCGTCGAGTACGGCCTTGCATCGTCGGTGTGGACCCGCGACTTCGGCCGGGGTATGCGCATGGCGAAGGCACTCGACTTCGGTTGCGTGTGGATCAACACCCACATTCCGATCGTCGCCGAGATGCCGCACGGCGGCTACAAGAAGTCGGGCTACGGCAAGGACCTCTCCGCTTATGCGCTCGACGATTACACGCGAATCAAGCACGTCATGGCGAACATCAACTCCTGACGCTTCGCCGAGGCGGGTCCGCGGGGTCCATGGGGTCGTCCCTCCCCGTGAAAATCTTCTAGGTTGTCCCCGTGACGCAAGTTCCCGTCATCGAGCTCGACAACGTGCGCAAGAGCTTCGGCGATTTTGTCGCCGTCGACAACGCAAACTTCCACGTTGCCCACGGGGAGTTCTTCTCCGTGCTCGGTCCATCGGGTTGCGGCAAGACGACGATCCTGAAGATGATCGCCGGATTCGAACAACCCACCGCGGGTCGCGTACTTCTCGACGGCACCGACGTGTCGGACGTGCCGCCGTACAAGCGCAACGTGAACACCGTCTTCCAGCAATACGCGCTGTTTCCGCACATGAGCGTGTTCGACAACGTCGCGTTCGGTCCGCGCAGCAAGAAGGTCGACGAGGCCAAGGTGAAAGCCGACGTCATGGAGATGCTCGAGGTGGTGCGCCTCTCACAGTTCGCCGCGCGCAAGCCGTCGCAGTTGTCGGGTGGTCAGCAACAGCGTGTTGCGTTGGCTCGCGCACTCGTCAACTACCCAAGTGCGCTGCTTCTTGACGAGCCGCTCGCGGCTCTCGACCTCAAGCTGCGCGAAGCGATGCAGATCGAACTGAAGCGTATTCAGCGCGAGGTCGGCATCAGTTTCATCTTCGTCACCCACGACCAGGGTGAGGCGTTGACGATGAGCGACCGCATCGTCGTCATGAGCGAGGGCGTCGTCGAGCAGATTGCGACACCCGAGGAGATCTACCGGCGCCCGGCATCGCTGTTCGTCGCCGGCTTCATCGGTTCGTCGAACCTTCTGCCGGGAACCGTCACCGAGGTGCGGGGCGGTGAGGTCGTCGTGAAGCTCGCCGCGGGTCCAGCGGTGACCGTGGTTGACGATGCGCCGAGCGTGCGGGTCAACGAACGCGTGTCGGTGATGCTGCGCCCCGAGCGGCTCGTACCGGTGGCGCAGGCAAGCACGGGCGTTGCCGGGCTGGACTGCACGCTCACCGACCTCGTCTACCAGGGTGCGACGGCGCGGGTCATCGTGCGGCTCTCGAACGACACGGAGATGGCGGCACTCACCGATGCCGATCGACTCGAGTCGTGGATGCGTCCGGGCGCATCGCTGCGTCTCGAGTGGCCCCGCGACTGCCCGTACGTGCTGTCGGGCTGGCCCGATCGTGCCGGCGCGACGACCACCGACGTCGACAGCGTCGAAGCCGAGCTGTAGTCAGCACCCGGTCGAGATCCCACGTCCGCGGGCCGACGTGGCAGCTTGACGTCGCATCCCGTTGCGCACGCGTGTGCTGACTATGCTCGGCACAACGCCACGGTCGGCAACGCAGCCGCACGTTCCGGCATCGTCACATCGGGGAGGGATCACCATGGGTATGAGTCGTCGTCGCACTGCACGACCGGGAATGACGCGACGCGAGTTTCTCGCTCGCAGCGGCGCACTCGGCGTCGCCGGACTCTCGCTGCCGGCGCTGCTCGCCGCGTGCAGCGGCTCCGACGACGGCGCGATGTTGTTCGACAACTGGCCGCTGTACATCGATCCCACCGAGGGAGACCTCATCGGAACCGTCGATCGTTTCACCGAAGCCACGGGCATCGCAATGAAGTACACCGAGGCGTACAACGACAATGACGAATACTTCGCGAAGATTCAGCCCTTGCTCGGCAACGGTGACACGATTGAACCCGACCTCATCGCACCGACGTTCTGGATGGCCGGCCGACTGATCAGTCTCGGTTGGGTCGAAAAGATGCCGTTCGACAAGATTCCGAACGCTGCAAACCTTGCCGACAACTACGTCAAGCCGCCGTGGGATCCCACCGGCGAGTACAGCATGCCGTGGCAGGCGGGCATGGCCGGTATCGCGTACAACATCGACGTCACCGGACGCGAGTTGAAGAGCGTCGCCGATCTCTTCGATCCGGAGTTCAAGGGCAAGATCGGCATGCTCACCGAGATGCGCGATACCGTGGGTTTGCTCCTCATGGGTCAAGGGGTCGACATCTCGACGATCACGAGCTTCGATCAGGCCGCGGGTGCCTTCGAGCAACTGGAAAAAGCAAAGACCGACGGTCAGATTCGCGCGTTCACCGGCAACGACTACATCGACGACCTCGTCAGCGGCAACTACGCCGCGTGCGTCGGATGGTCGGGTGACGTGCTGCAGTTGGGCAAGGATGCACCGAACATCCGTTTCATCATCCCCGAAGAGGGTGGAACCCTGTGGTCGGACGTCATGGTCATCCCGAAGGGTGCAAAGAGCACCAATGCCGTGGCGAAGTGGGTCGATTTCGTGTACGACCCGGTACAGGCCGCGCAGATCACCGCGTACGTGCAGTACCTGTCGCCTGTGAAGGGTGTGCAAGAGGAACTCGCCAAGATCGATCCCGAGTTGGCGGAGAGCCCACTCGTGTTCCCCGACGACGCAATCCGTTCGCGACTCAAGTCCTGGGCCAACCTCAGCGACGACGTCGACGCACAGTTCGCCGACGCCTTCTCGGCAATCACCGGCGCCTAGCGGCCGATGCTCGCCTCGCGGGCGGATCACGCGGGCCTCGGTGCCCTCGCGGTCGCTTCGCTGTGCCTGGTCGCCCTCGGGGCGGGATGGTTCGACGGTGCCGTCAACGCGCTCGTCGTGCTCGTCCTCATCGTCGTCGTCGCAGGAGTCGGTGCGCTGGCGGCGTTCGGTGGTCCGCAGGCGCGACGACTCCTCGCGCCGTACGGCTTGATGAAACCGGGCCTGCTGTGGATGGCGCTGTTCTTCCTTGCCCCCGTGTGGTCGCTGCTGCGCATCTCGTTGTCGACGAAGGAGAGCCGTTTCTCCGTGCAGTACGACTTCGGTTGGGCATGGGAGAACTACTCGACGGCATTCTCCGACTTCGGCGCACAGTTCCAGCGGGCTTTCTTGTACTCGGCCGTCGCAACGGTGCTGACGATACTCATCGGGTATCCCGTCGCATACGTCATAGCGTTCCGCGGCGGTCGGTTCAAGAACGTCCTGCTCGGACTCGTCGTCATACCGTTCTTCACGAGCTATCTCATTCGTACGATCGCCTGGAGCACGATCCTCGCCGACCAGGGGCCGATCG
>JBIIUH010000110.1:0-3820 GCA_044340075.1 Ilumatobacteraceae bacterium
GCAACGAAGCCGTCACGATCGAACGACGGGAGCGACCGGCATGAACGGCGTCTTTGCACCGGGGGAGCGCGCCCTCTTCGTCGATCCGAAGGATCGTCGTTATCTCGCGACGCTGTCGGAGAAGGGTGAGTTCCACACCCACGCAGGGGTCGTGTCGCACGACGCCGTCATCGGCAAGTTGCCGGGTGTCACGGTGCAGTCGACGAAAGGCACGTACTACGTCGTCATTCGTCCGACGCTGGAGGACTTCGTTCTGGAGATGCCGCGAGGAGCGCAGGTCATTTACCCCAAGGATCTCGCACCGATCCTGATGCTCGCCGACGTGTCACCGGGACTGCACGTGTTCGAAACCGGAGTGGGATCGGGTGCGATGTCGATGACAATGCTGCGCGCCGGGGCACGGATCACCGGCTACGAGTTGCGCGAGGACTTTGCTGCGCGGGCGAAATCGAACGTTCAGTCGTTCCTCGGAGCCGAGGCGCTCGAACGGTACGAAGTCGTCGTTCGCGACAGCTATGCCGGCATCGACATGCCGGAGCAGGGCCGTTTCGACCGGATGATCCTCGACCTGCCCGAACCGTGGCACGTCGTCGACCGTGCTCCCGAGGTTCTCGTTGCCGGGGGCATCGTCGTTGCGTACACCCCGAGCATCACGCAGGCACATCAGGTCCGCGAGGCGTTCGAGCGGCACCGTCACGGGTGGATCGAGCAACGAACGCTCGAAGTGCTGCATCGCACCTGGCACATCGAAGGTCAATCGGTGCGACCGGATCACCGCATGGTGGCGCACACGGGATTTCTCACGACCGCCAGGCTGATCGCTACCCGCTGAAGGGGAAGCTGTTAAGCCGTAAGAGCTCAACGAGATGAGTCAGGTCAAGGCACCTTGTTCATGTTGAGCCATAGAGCTCACCAGTTGAGCCTCTAATCAGGGCGCTGTGTTTATGTTGAGCCGTAAGAGCTCAACGAGTTGAGCTCTTACGGCTCAATGAAAATGCATTCGCCGGGGCATTCCTCGGCGGATTCGATGACGGCGTCGAGGTGCTTGTCGTCGAACGTGGCCATTCCTTCGGCACCCTGCGGATTGCCCTTGGCCGTTGCATACACCTTGCTGCCTTCCTTGACGTAGGCGAGGCCGTCGTCGAGGAGCGTGAATACGTCGGGGGCGATCTCCTCGCAGAGTCCGTCGCCGGTGCACAGGTCTTGGTCAATCCATACCTTCATGGGGCTTTACCATACCCGCACGACCCACCTCCGTGACGACTTTTGGTCGTCATTGTGTAGGTTCTCGGCATGGCCGTTGCGAGGGGCACTTTCGCACGTGGTGATGCCGATCGAACGGGATTCGGTCGTGGCTGACGAAACCGGCTCACGAACTCGGGCGCTCGAGGAGCGGTTGCTCGAGACCAAGGGGCAGCTCGCGGCTGCGGTCGCCAACAACGAGAAGCTCTCGTTCGCCCTGCGCGAAGCACGCGATCACGTGGCGACTCTCCGCGAGGAAGTGGAGAAGCTCACCCAGCCGCCTTCCGGGTACGGAGTCGTCCTCGGTCGCAACGACGACGGCTCGCTCGACGTCATGACGAACGGTCGCAAGATGCGCGTCACCATTCATCCGGAACTCGATGCTTCGGCGGTCGAGAGGGGCCAGGAAGTCGTTCTCAACGACAGCCTCAACGTCGTTGCCGTTCGCGACGTCGACACTGTCGGCGAGGTCGTGAGTTTGAAGGAGGTGCTCGATGACGGCGTGCGCGTCATCGTGTCCGGACGCGCCGACGAATCCCTGGTGTGCGAGCTCGCCGATCGCATGCGCGGCTCGATTCTCCGTTCCGGCGACTTATTGCGCATCGATCCGCGAACCCAGATCGTACTCGAGCGTCTCGAACAGCCCGAGGTCGATCATCTCCTCCTCGAGAGCGTGCCCGACGTGTCGTACGGCGACATCGGCGGACTCGACTCCCAAATCGACACGATTGCCGATGCGGTCGAGTTGCCGTTCCTCCACGCGGATCTGTTCACCGAGTACCAACTGCCGGCACCGAAGGGCATCCTTCTGTACGGCCCTCCCGGTTGCGGAAAGACCATGATCGCCAAGGCGGTGGCAAATTCGCTGGCTGCAAAGGTTGCGGCGAAGCTCGGCACCGACAAGGGTCGCAGTTACTTCATCAACATCAAGGGCCCCGAGCTGCTCAACAAGTACGTCGGTGAGACCGAACGACAGATCCGCCTCGTTTTTCAACGGGCTCGCGAGAAGTGCGAGGAGGGTTGGCCCGTCATCGTGTTCTTCGACGAGATGGATTCGATGTTCCGTACACGCGGCACGGGTATCTCTTCCGACATGGAGTCGACGATCGTGCCGCAGCTTCTCGCCGAAATCGACGGCGTGGAGGGCCTGCGCAACGTCATCGTCATCGGAGCGACGAACCGCGAGGATCTCATCGACCCGGCGATCCTCCGACCCGGTCGACTCGACGTGAAGATCAAGATCGAACGTCCCGATGCCGAGGCGGCACGGCACATCTTCGCCCGCTATCTCACCGTCGAAGTACCGCTCGACGAGGACGACGTGAAGACACTCGGCAAGGGCGATCCGGCCGGCACGATCGCCGCGATGATCGACGACACCGTCTCCGCCATGTACGCAACGACGGTGGAGAACCAATTCCTCGAGGTGACCTACCAGAACGGCGACCGCGAGATCCTCCACTACAAGGACTTCTCGAGTGGAGCGATGATCGAGAACATCGTGCGACGGGCGAAGAAACTCGCCATCAAGCGGGCCATCGCCACCGGTCGGGGCGGTGTGCGACGCGAGGATCTCATCGCGTCGATCCGGCAGGAATTCCGCGAACACGAGGACCTCCCGAACACCACCAACCCCGACGACTGGGCGAAGGTGTCCGGTCGCAAGGGCGAGCGCATCGTCTTCATCCGGACGCTCAGCGCGGGGGCGTCCGACGACGCTCGCAGTTCGTCCCGGGCGATCGAACGCACGGCGACGGGGCAATACCTGTAGTGGCCCTGCCGAAAGTCTGCGGCATCGAGACCGAATACGGCATTCTCGTGCGCGGTGGCGACATTGATCCGATCACCGCTTCGTCACTCCTCATCCAGGCGTACGTCGACGGCGACGCCCGCACGCCGTGGGATTTCCTCGATGAGTCGCCGGCTCGCGACGCCCGTGGTTTCGATCCGACCGATGCATTCGCCCCCGAGTCCGAAACGCACCTGGTGAACACCGTTCTCACGAACGGCGCCCGCTATTACGTCGACCATGCGCACCCCGAATGCAGCACGCCGGAATGCCGGACTCCGACCGAGGTCGTCCGCTGGGACCTAGCCAGTGACCGGATTCTGCGCACGAGCATGGAGAGAGCGAACGTTCGACTGAACGGTGCCGCAGAGATCACCGTGTACAAGAACAACTCCGACGGCAAGGGCAACAGCTACGGCTGTCACGAGAACTACCTGCTCGATCGTTCGATCCCGTTCGGTCACATCGTCAGCCAGGTCACGCCGCACTTCGTCACCCGTCAGATTTACTGCGGCGCGGGAAAGGTCGGCAGTGAGTTCCCGGGAATGGGCATCCATGCGGTGCCGTTTCAGATCAGTCAACGGGCGGACTTCTTCGAGGAAGAGGTCGGTCTCGAGACCACGTTGAAGCGTCCGATCGTGAACACCCGCGACGAACCCCATTGCGATCCGGCCGTGTATCGGCGTCTCCACGTCATCATCGGTGACGCGAACATGAGCGAGGTGGCCACGCTGCTCAAGGTGGGCACGACGGCGATCGTGCTCGCGATGATCGAGGATCGCCATCTCG
>JBIIUH010000033.1:0-14594 GCA_044340075.1 Ilumatobacteraceae bacterium
TTTCCCGATATGTGGTTGCTGCGGCACTCCTCGGTGGTGCGGTGAACCTGTCGGCATGTTCCAGCAACGACTCACAGGCGGTGATCAACGTGACTGAATCCATCATCATCGACGTTCGATCGGCGGAGGAGTTCGCCACCGGGCACCTCGAGGGTGCGTTGAACCTCAACGTCGAGGACGGGACGTTGCAGTCGACGCTCGCCTCGCTCGATCCGAGCGACTCGTACATCGTCTACTGCCGCAGCGGTCGCCGTTCGGCAATCGCCGTCGAGCAGATGGCGGCAGCCGGATTCGCCAACGTCACCGACCTCGGCTCGGTGGAGGATGCATCGCGGGCGACAAGTATCGCCATCATCAACTGAGATCGGCAATCCGGCCCCGCATCTCGGGCTCGGAATACTCCGTGAACGTGCGGTGTGGGCGAGTGACTTTCAGCGCGGGTGAGCCGCGAACCACTCCCGTGCGAGCTTGAGGATTTCGCCCTCCGTCATCGCCGGAATGTCGGCGTGCAGTGCGCCGATCACCTTGTGGGCGGTGGCCGGGTGTTTGCGCTCGAGATGTTGCACGATCGCCACCAGCGAATCTGCCTTGCCTTTGCCGTGACCGATGAGAAGGATCGTTCCGGCGTCGGCAACCGCGCGTGACACGGAGTCGAGGAACTCGCCGTCGAACTCGTGGATGCGGTGCATGTGGTGGTCTTGACCGCGCCGCACGTGATGGTGCACGTGCGTGCGGCTCGGCGGAACGATCCTTTCGGGCGCGGAACCGGGATCGGTACCGGTGGCCCATACGCGGGCTTCATCGTGGGTGACGGTGACGACGACGAACTTGTCGGAAATTTCGGGCACGTGAATCACAGCTGAATTCTCTCGCCGTATGCAGGTACGTGTGTACTCCAGCCGAGACGCCCGGTGATGGCAGAAGCAAAATCAGCGGCGGTGTCGGGTTCGCCGTGCACGACCCATGTGTGATGCGGTGGCTCCGGGCACGATCCCAACCACGTGAGCAATTCGTCACGATCGGCGTGTGCCGACAGCGCATCGAGGTGTACGACTTCCGCGTCAAGAGGCACGTCTTCTCCGTAGACGCGCACCAACTTCGCACCGTTGACCAGTGCATGACCGCGGGTGCCTGCGGCCTGGTAGCCGACGAACATGATCGTGTTGCGCGCGTCGGGGGCGAGTTGGAGGAGATGGTGCAGCACGCGGCCGCCGGTCGCCATCCCGCTCGCCGACAGGATGATCATCGGCTCACGCCGGCGCGTCAACGCGATCGATTCCTCCACGCTGCGTGTGTACTCGAGCTCGTGCCACATGCGCGCGCACTGCTCGGCGGTGAGGCGGTGCTCGGACCGATGTCGCGTATATAGCTCGGTTGCATCGATCGCCATCGGGCTGTTCAGCACGATGGGAACGCGCGGGATGCGTCCCGCCTCGCGCAGGTTGCCGAGTGCGTGCAGCACCGTTTGGGCGCGACCGACGGCAAAGACCGGGATGAGCACGGACCCGCCCCGTGCGATCGTTCGGCCGACGACATCGGCGAGCGTCGCTTCGACGTCGATCGCCTCGTGATTGCGGTCGCCGTAGGTCGACTCGGTGACGATGTGATCGGCCGCGAGTACCGGCTCGGGGGGCAGCATGACGTTGTCGTTCGGTCGGCCGACATCACCGGAAAAGAACACGCGTCGGCGTGCACCCCGGTCGTCGACGGTCATGAGCACGGATGCGGCACCGAGGATGTGTCCGGCGCGGCGGAACGTCACCTCGATGCCGGCTGCAATCGTCGTCACCTCGTGCAGATCGACGACCGTGAGGGCATCGAGGGCTCGTTGCGCATCACGAGCGGTGAACAAGGGGAGTGCCGGCGAATGGCGCGATGATCCTTTCTTGTTCGCGTACCGCGCCTCTTCCTCCTGGAGATGTGCAGCGTCGGGCAACAGCAACTCGAGCAGGTCGGCCGTCCCCGGGGTGCAGTACACGGCGCCCGAAAATCCTTCGTCAACGAGCCGCGGCAGCCATCCCGAATGATCGATGTGGGCGTGGGTGAGAACGACCGCATCGATCGTCGACGCATCGACGGGAAAGCGACTCCAGTTGCGGCGCCGTTCCTCGTGTTGACCCTGGAACATTCCGCAGTCGACGAGCACCCGCGCCGACGAGGTTTCAACGAGGTGCCGCGAGCCCGTGACGGTGCCTGCCGCACCGAGGAACGTGAGAGTTGCTATTGCGAGAGGGCTTCGATGTAGTCGACGATGGCCGCCACCTCATCGTCGGTGAGGTTCACCATGGGCATTTGCGCCGCATAGCCGACACGCTTTTTCGCGTCGGGGTTGACGATCGACTCGACGAGGTAGTCACGGTCGACGACGACCGATGAACCACCGCGCAATGCGGCCGTGGTACCGATGATGCCCTGCCAGGTCGGACCCGTGCCGCCACCGAAATCGGATCCGTGGCACGATGCGCATCCCTTCGCCTGGGACAACTCGAGACCGCGCAGTGCGGATTCGGAAAGACCGTCGGTACTCGGACCCGATCCGCCGCCGGAGCAGGCGGCGATGAGGAGTGCGGATACGGCCACGAAGAATGTCGTGCGACGGGTCATGCGTTCAGAGTACCGTCCCCGTCATTGCCGCCCGCTCGTCAGGTGCGACGAACACGTGTCGCTGCCGCACACGGAACGCTGAGTTGTAACGGTCACACCCTCCGTTACACGGCGAACATTCGTCCTTTGACGCTGGGGTACGCTCGGGTCGGTGCCGGGCAACCGGGCCGTTGTGACAAGTGGAGGACACACCATGACTGCGACACTCGCCGTTGGAACGGACGGATCGGAGAATTCGGTCGGTGCCCTGAAATGGGCGCTGAAGGAAGCTGCGGCGCACGGCTCGAGCGTCGAGCTCATCTATTCGTGGGATTTTCCACCGATCATCGATCCGATGGGTGTCGCCATGTTGCCCGCCGCCGATGAGATGACGGCATCGGCGCACAAGTTGCTCGACGAAGTCGTGAAGCAAGCCGGTGGTGCAGGTGTCGTCAAGGTGACGTACAAGATCGTGCGCGGCGCACCCGCCACTGCGCTGCTCGACGCGAGCAAGCGAGTCGACGTGCTCGTCATCGGTCGGCGCGGTCACGGCGGGTTCCTCGGGTTGTTGCTCGGTTCGGTTGCGCAACAGGTCGTGCACCACGCCGAGTGCCCGGTCGTCGTCGTTCCTGCCTGAACGAACGCATCGTTAAGCCCCGCCAAACTGCGGGGCTATCCAACTAATCGCCGGGGGTGATGAACGGCGTACCGTCCCGCGTCTCGACGACGCGAATCGGATGGTCGTAGACGCTCGACAACCGATCGGCGACCAGTACGTCGTGCGGAGTTCCGTATGCGACGCTGCGACCGGCGTGAATGACGAGCACCTTGTCGGCGTGCCGGCGTGCGACGTTGAGGTCGTGCAGCACCGCGACGACGGCATGGCCCTCGTTGACGAGACCGCGGGTGATCGTGAGCATCTTCTCCTGCTGACCGATGTCGAGGGCCGCCGTCGGCTCGTCGAGGAGCAACAGCGGGGTTTCCTGGGCGAGTACGCGGGCGAGAGACGTGCGGGCCTGTTCGCCCACCGACAGCGTCGGGTACGTACGTTCGGCGAGATGAGTGACGTCGAGACGTTGCATCGCCGCCGCGACGACGTCATCGTCGCGATCGTCGAGCCACGGATTGCGACCCATTGCGACGATTTCGCGGACGGTGAACGGGAAGGCGATCGAAAGTTGTTGCGGGAGTACGGCACGCAACCGGGCGACGTCGCGAGCGGCAAGCTCGGTGAGCGGTCGGCCGTCGAGTTCGACGCTGCCGGCGGACGGTTCGATGTCGCCGGCGAGCGCACCGAGCAGCGTCGACTTTCCGGCTCCGTTCGGGCCGATGATGGCGAGAAGTTCGCCGCGTTTCACCTCGAAGGAAATGTCGGTGAGCAGGGTGGCGCCGTTGCGTTCGATGCCGAGGCCCCGCGCGCGCAACACGACCGCACCCGGGGCGACTGCGTCGTGCACGTTCGCGGGGATCATCCCCAGCCTCCTTCTGCGCGTCGGGTCGTGCGCAGAAGAACGAGGAAGAACGGTGCGCCGATGAGTGCGGTGACGACGCCGAGCGGCAACTCCGCGGGAGCGAGAAGCGTTCGTGCGGCGAGATCGGCGAGCATCGTCACGCTCGCACCGAGCAGTGCCGCCGTCCACAAGAGGTGACGGTGACGCGGTCCGATGAGGATGCGCATGATGTGCGGCACGAGCAGTCCGACGAACGCGATCATTCCCGTCGCTCCGACGGCACTCGACGCGAGCAGCCCGACGACGGCGATGGCCTGCAGGCGGACCGCTTCGACGCGAACTCCCAGATGTCCCGCACTGCGGTCTCCGAGAGCGAGCGTGTCGAGGACGCGGGCGAACCTCGTGCTCATGACGACGCCGAGAATGCCGAGGGGGAGAACGGCGGCGACGGTGCGCCACGTCGCGAGCCCGAGAGTGCCGAGACTCCAGAAGGTCACCGAACGAATTTGCGCGTCGTCGGCAATGAACACGGAGAATCCGATGACGGCACCCGCGAACGCGTTTATTGCGATACCGGTGAGGATGAGCGTGACGACCTCGGTGCGCCCGCCGTGGCGCGACAGCGCATAGACGAGTGCGGTCGCGAGCGTGCCGCCGAAGAATGCCGCAACCTGCACGCCGAGCGGCAGGGCGTTCGCGCCGATGATGATCGCGATGACGGCGCCGACGGATGCACCCGCAGACACGCCGACGGTGGCCGGTTCCGCGAGGGGATTGCGGAAGATGCCCTGCATGATCACACCGGCGAGCGCGAGCGATGCACCGACGACGACCGCGAGGGCGACGCGCGGCAGCCGCACCTGCCAGAAGACTCCGTGCGCAACCGGATCGGTCGACGTACGAGTCGGCCCGTCGAGCAGGATGCGCACGACGTCGCCGATTCCGATGCGGTAGGCGCCGGATGCGAGCGACACGACGGTGACGACGACGAGCAACGCGGCGAGTGCGATTCCGACGACGAGCGTGGGTGGTCGACGTCGCGTCGTCATGGGCGAACCAGTCTCGCGGGAGATCATCGCGGCGCCATGACGGCGGCGAACGACTCCGACAGCTTCTCGATGAGTCCCCCCGTGCGCGGGCCGAACGAGAGGAGAAGGTCGTCGTCGACGGCAACGACGGCGCGGTTGCGGGCCGCCGCCGTTTCGGCGATGCCCGGCAACGAGAGCAGGCCGTCGAGATCGCCCACCGACGTGAGTCCGTTCGTCATGACGAGCAGCACATCGGGATTCGCACTGACGAGCGCTTCGCTCGTCAGTGGCGTGTAATTGCCAAGCCCGCGTTCCTTGCCCACGTCGATACCACCGACGGCAGCGATGAGCTCGTCGGCTCCGGACCCCTCGCCGCCGAGCAGGTACACCGACGCCGTTCCCCGCACGTAGAGGAATGCAACACGCGGCACGCTCGGAAGCATCTGCGTGCCGCGCAACGCCGCGGTGATCGACGCATCGGTTGCGGCATTGAGATCGACTCCCGATTGAGGAACGCCGAGTGCGGTGGCAATGAGCGTCACGCGGTCGGGCATCGACGACAAGGTCCATGCCTCGGGGGCGATGAGCAGCGGCACGCCGGCGAGGCGCAACTGCTCGATCGATTCGGGCGGACCGCTGCGCGTGTCGCCGATGACGAGCGTCGGTGCGAGGGAGAGGATGCTCTCGGTCGTGATGTCGTGACCGTTGCTCACCTTGGTGACGTCCTGCAGCGCGGGGAGCACGGTGGTGCCGTCGCGACCGACGATCGCGTCGGCAAAGCCGAGGGCGACGACGATTTCGGCGATGGCGCCGTTGAGCACGATGATCCGCGACACGTCGGTGACGCGAACCGCCGCGTCGTCGGCCCCGACGACCTCGGCCGGAAGAGCGGGCGTACGCGGCGGCAGTACCGGGAGGGCGATGTCGGTGGAGTCGATGATGAACGGAGCATCCGACGCAGACGCAGGGGGCTGAGTCGTCGCGACGGTGTCGCCGATCGCCGTTTGCGGTGCGGAGTTGGCACCGCACGCCGTCGTCATCGTGACGAGTGCGACTGTGCCGACTACGACAGTGCCGAGTGCAACGAGACGTCGTGAGAGTCGTTGCATCGGTGATAAGAGTAAAGGCATGGAGATCCTTCGCGGCCATCGGTGCACGCACCGCACGTTCGTGCGCATCGGGCTCGGAGTATGGATGTACTTCGCCGTCACGGCGTGTTCGACGGGTGAAAACGCGCTTCCGGCGACGGCCGACGGACCGACCGCCACCGCGTCCGCGGCACCGTCAACGACGCTCGCTGCCGAACCGATTCCCGCGACGACGTCCGCCGGCGCCGTGACGACTTCACCGAGTACCGACTCGGTCGTGCCGACGGGCGATGCGTCGTCGGTGACGTCGACGGTTGTTCCGCGCGCCTCTTCCGCAACCACGGTGAGCGTCAATTCGTCAACGATTCCGAGTACTTCTGCACCGGTATCGCGTGCCCGGCTCGTCGTCAGTACCACGACCCGGCTGAATCCCGACGGCGAAAACGTGACGGTGCGCGGATCGGGATTCGACGTCTCGAAGGGCATCTATGTCGCAGTGTGCAACCAGCCGCAGGTGCTCGGTCGTCGGTGCGTCGGTGGCATCAACATCGACGGTTCGTCGCCGCAGTCGATTTGGATCTCGTCGAACCCGCCCGGATACGCCGCCGGATTGCCGATTCCGTTCGGGGACGGCGGAGTGTTTTCCGTCACGCTCCTCGCCAAGGCGGTGTCGCCAAACATTGATTGCACAAGGGAATCGTGCGGCATCGTCGCCTTCGCCGACCACACGCGGTCAGACGACCGGTCGCAAGACGTGTTCATCCCCGTCACTTTCGGATAAGACGTCACGTCATGAACACGCACTCATTCCCCCTCGAAGCACGGCACGGTGCGCGTCGCGCCCGTCGCCTCGCAGCCATCGCCGCAACGTCACTCATCGTCGGTCTCGGCTTCGGCGCCGTTCCGGCATCGGCGTCGGTCTCCGCAACGGTGAGCAAGCAGGCGTCGTTGCTCGACGGCGAGAAGGTCACCGTCACCTTGTCGGGTGTGCCCGCAGGTCAGGGCGTGTACGTGCGCCAGTGCTACCAGGCATCGCGAGGTCAGCGCGATACGACCGGCTTGAAGTGCAACGGCAGCATCCAGCAGACCGATCTCATGGCGTGGGCGACGATGGACGGTGCGCGCGGCTCGCAGCCGGCAACCGCTCCGATCACACTGACGTTGCGTGAGAGCGTCACCGTCGGCGGAGTGTCGTACCCGTGCGGTGCACGTGACTGTTCGATCTTCGTCTACCGCGACCATCGCGGATTGTTCGACGCGTCACTCGACACGGTCGTTCCGTTGATGTTCCTCATCGAGCCCACGGTTCGCCTGCGTCCGACCGGTCTTGCCGCCGACGGTGCCACGGTGAAGGTCGGGTCGAGCGTCGCAGTGCGCAACATCGCTCTGCGAACGACCGATGACGTGCGGGTGAACGTTCGCAGCCTCTCGCCGAAGGTGTGCTCGGTGTCGAAGGGTTCGTCGACCACGACGGTGCGATACCTGCGTGCCGGAGAGTGCACGCTCGCCCTGCGGGCGAAGGGTGACTCGGTCGTCACGAAGGACCTTGACTTGCGTCTCACCCACACGGTGAACTGAAGTTCATGCAACGGCGGCGCCAGGTGCTTGTGCACCTGGCCCGCCAGTTTGCATTCCTCGGTGCAACCAGCATCGGGGGTCCCGCGGCGCACATCGCAATGATGCGGCGTCGGTTCGTCAAACGCGACGGTGAACTCACCGATGCCGAGTTCGGTCGTCTCGTCGGTGCGTGTTCGTTGGTGCCCGGACCGAACTCGACCGAGTTGGCGATGACACTCGGTGCGCGGCGCGCCGGTGTGCCGGGGTTGTTCGTCTCGGGTATCTCGTTCATCCTCCCCGCCGCAGTCATCGTCGCCGTCGTGGCCGCCGCCTACGAACGTGCGGTGACTTCCGACGTCATCGATGTCGCACGTCAGTGGCTCGTCCCCGTCGTCGCCGCGCTCATCGTGCGTGCCCTCGTGTCGCTGCGAACGGTTGCCGTTGCGAATGCACGCGACCTCGCCGTCGCGTTGTACGCGATCGTTGCAAGTGCACTCGGGGTTCCCGAACTCCTCGTCATCGCGGTCGCTGGTGTGATCGTCGCGATCCTTTCCCGCCCGTCCCGCGGAGCCGCGGTGCTCGTGCCGCTGTGGGCACCGTGGAGTCCGTCGCTCGTTGCGGTGTTCCTCGTGTTCCTGAAAATCGGATCCGTCATTTACGGCAGCGGCTACGTGCTGCTCGCGTTCCTCGAAACCGACGTCGTCGGTCGCGGGTGGGTGAGCGAGCGGGTCTTCATCGATGCCGTCGCGGTCGGACAGATCGCACCGGGACCCGTTTTCACGACGGCGACGTTCATCGGTTGGCAGTTGCGCGGAGCCTGGGGTGCGCTGGCAGCGACGGCGGGGATATTCGTCCCGTCATTCGTCTTTGCCGGGCTTATTCCGCGCATCGTCGCGTTGGCCGATCGTCGACCGATCGTGCACGACTTCCTGCGCGGGGTGACGACGGCGTCGTTGGCCGTCATGGTCGTCGTGTTGTGGCGGCTGGGTGACACGACCCTGCGTTCCCCGCAGTCGATCGCCGTCTTCGTTGCAACGGGCGCGTTTTTGTTGTGGAGGGAACGGCGCCGAGAGTAACGTGACGGAGAACACACCCGCCCCGCGGCGGGTGTCCGTCCAAAGGAGTCTCCATCGTGAGTCGAATCGTCCGAGCCGCACTGCTGCAAACGAATTGGACCGGCTCGAAGGACACGATGATCGACGCCCACGAGAAGGCTGCACGCGACGCCGCGAAGCAGGGAGCGCAGATCATGTGCTTCCAGGAACTCTTCTACGGTCCGTACTTCTGTCAGGTGCAGGATCCGAAGTACTACGACTACACCGAGGCGATCCCCGACGGCCCCACGACGAAGCGCTTCCAGAGCGTCGCGAAGGAACTCGGCATTGTGCTCGTGCTCCCGATGTACGAAGCCGTGCAACCGGGTCTGTATTACAACACCGCGGCGGTCATCGACGCCGACGGTCGCTATCTCGGCAAGTACCGCAAGCAGCACATTCCGCAGGTGAAGGGTTTCTGGGAGAAGTTCTATTTCACTCCGGGGACCGACGGATATCCCGTGTTTGACACGGCGGTGGGCAAGGTCGGTGTGTACATCTGTTACGACCGCCACTTCCCGGAAGGATGGCGCGCGCTCGGAATCAACGGCGCCGAAATCGTGTTCAATCCGTCGGCGACGAGTCGCGGACTTTCCGAGTACATCTGGCGTCTCGAACAGCCCGCGTCGGCGGTGGCGAACATGTACTACGTCGGTGCGATCAACCGCGTCGGCATCGAAGCCGAGTACGGCGACGACGACTTCTACGGACAGAGCTACTTCGTCGATCCCGAGGGCAAGTTCGTCGGTGAAGTCGGGCATCCGTACGACCCCGAACTCATCGTGCGCGACCTCGACATGGACAAGATCAAGATGGTGCGCGACCGCTGGGCGTTCTACCGCGACCGTCGTCCCGACGCGTACGACGAGTTGGTCCGTCGCTAGAGCGCGACACCGCACGCCGATCGCCATGACGAACACGACAACAACCGCAGAAAACGACGCGAAGTAACCCGGACGAAAGGACCATTGAGATGGCCAGGATCCTCATCAAGAACGGAACGGTCATCAGCCCGACCGGTCGGCACGAGCAGGACGTGCTCGTCGACGGCGAAAAGATCGTCGCGCTGTACGCACGGGGCGTCGCCGAGTCGACGGGTGTCACCGCCGACAAGGTGATCGATGCGACGGGGAAGTACGTCGTACCCGGTGGCATCGACGTGCACACCCACATGGAACTGCCCTTCGGTGGCACCGCCGCCGTTGACACGTTCGAGACCGGAACGATCGCCGCGGCCTGGGGTGGCGTCACGACGATCGTCGACATGGCGCTGCAGCGCTACAACGAAAACGTCCAGCTGGGACTGGCCGAATGGCACCGCAAGGCAGAGGGCAACTGCGCCGTCGACTACGCGTTCCACCAGATCATCGGCGGGGTCGACGAGCAGGCGCTGAAGGACATGACGTACCTCGTCGAACACGAGGGTGTCACGAGTTTCAAGTTGTTCATGGCATACCCGGGGGTGTTCTACTCCGACGACGGCCAGATCCTGCGCGCCATGCAGACCGCTTCGGACAACGGCGCCACGATCATGATGCACGCCGAGAACGGCATCGCCATCGACGTGCTCGTGCAGCAGTACCTCGCCCGCGGTCAGACCGATCCGAAGTACCACTCGTACTCGCGGCCCAGCCTGCTCGAAGGCGAAGCGACGCACCGGGCGATCGTGCTGTCGAAGGTGGCGGGAAACATCCCGCTGTACATCGTGCACATGTCGGCGTCCGAGGCGCTCAACCACGTGGCGAATGCGCAACACGAGGGAATGAACGTCTTTGCCGAGACGTGCCCGCAGTACCTCTACATGACGCTCGAAGATCACCTCGCGCGCCCCGGGTTCGAGGGTGCGAAGTTCGTTTGTTCGCCGCCGATTCGTTCGAAGCACGATACGCACGCCCACCACAAGGATCTGTGGAAGGGATTGCGCATGAACGAACTCGCCGTCATCTCCACCGATCACTGCCCGTTCTGCATGAAGGACCAGAAGGAGCTCGGTCGTGGTAACTTCTCGAAGATTCCGAACGGCATGGGTGGCGTCGAGCACCGCATGGAGCTCATCTACCAGGGCGTCGTACTCGGCGAGATCAGCCTCGAGCGCTGGGTCGAGACGTGTTGCACGACCCCCGCGCGCATGTTCGGCATGTACCCGCAGAAGGGAATCATCGCCCCCGGATCCGACGCCGACATCCTCGTGTGGGACCCCAACCGCAAGACCAAGATCGGCATCAACGACAAGCACCACATGAACATGGACCACTCGTCGTGGGAGGGGTTCGAGGTCGACGGCAAGGTCGACACCGTGCTGTCGCGCGGAATGGTCGTCATCGAGAACGACGCGTACCTCGGACGCAAGGGACACGGCAAGTACATCAAGCGGGGACTCAACCAGTACCTGCGCTAGTTCATCGCGCGTTCACGCGCCGGTGACACGAATCGATACTGCAAACACATATACACGTACGACGGGAGTTCAACGTGAAGAAGATCAGCCACTGGGTGAACAACAAGGTCGTGGTCGGCACGTCCGGTCGCACCGGAAAGGTGTTCAATCCGGCAACGGGCGAACAGCAGGCCGAGGTCGACCTGGCGAGCGTCGCCGAAGTCGACGCCGTCGTCGCCGCGGCGAAGGCCGCGTCGCGCGAATGGCGTTCGACGAATCTCTCGCGCCGCGCCGAGATCATGTTCCGGATGCGCGAGCTCGTCGATGCGAACCGCAAGGAAATTGCGTCGTTGCTCACGCTCGAGCACGGAAAGGTGACGTCGGACGCCCTGGGTGAAGTGGCCCGCGGTCTCGAGAACATCGAGTTCGCCTGCGGTGCACCACACCTCATGAAGGGTGGCTACTCCGAGCAGGCCTCGGGTGGCGTCGACGTGTACTCGATCCGCCAGCCGCTCGGTGTCGTTGCCGGCATCACCCCGTTCAACTTTCCGGCGATGGTTCCGATGTGGATGTTCGCCAACGCGCTCGTCACCGGCAACACCTTCATCCTCAAGCCGAGTGAGAAGGATCCGTCGGCGTCGCTGTTCCTCGCCGATCTGCTGCGCCAGGCCGGGCTGCCGGACGGCGTGTTCAACGTGCTGCAGGGCGACAAGACGGCGGTCGATCGTTTGCTCGAGCATCCCGACATCGCCGCGGTGTCGTTCGTCGGATCGACGCCGATCGCGAAGCACGTGTACGAGACCGGCACCCGCAACGGCAAGCGCGTGCAGGCCCTCGGTGGGGCGAAGAACCACATGCTCGTCCTGCCCGACGCCGACCTCGACATGGCGGCCGACGCTGCCGTCAGCGCGGCGTACGGTTCGGCAGGCGAGCGCTGCATGGCGGTGAGCGTCGTGCTCGCCGTCGAGAGCGTCGCCGATGCGCTCGTCGCGAAGATCGCCGCACGCGTGCCGAACATCAAGGTGGGGCCCGGCAGCGACGCCGGCAGCGAGATGGGTCCGCTCATTTCCCGCGAGCACCGCGACAAGGTGGCGACGTACGTCGATGCCGCGGTGAAGGACGGCGCGAAGGTCGTCGTCGACGGCCGCGCGGCAATGAAGCGCGAGGGCTTCTTCCTCGATCCGACGCTCATCGATCGCGTCGCACCGGGGATGTCGTGTTACGACGACGAGATCTTCGGACCCGTTCTCTCGGTGACGCGCGTGTCCGGCTACGAAGAGGGACTGAAGCTGATCAACGACAACGAGTGGGGCAACGGAACAGCGATCTTCACCCGTGACGGTGGTGTCGCCCGTCAGTTCCAATTCGACGTCAACGTCGGAATGGTCGGCATCAACGTGCCGATCCCGGTACCGGTGGCGTACTACTCGTTCGGTGGATGGAAGGCGAGTCTGTTCGGTGACCAGCACATGTACGGTCCCGAAGGCATCAACTTCTACACGCGCGGCAAGGTGGTCACTTCACGGTGGCCCGATCCGCGCACCTCGAGCGTCGATCTCGGGTTTCCGCAGAATCGATGAGTAATCGCCGCTGCGGCGGCGGGTGACAACCGAAGAACAACACAGGGGGAGCGCAATGGACATCGGAGTCGTCTTGCAGACAACTCCGCCGGCGAGTCGGGTCATCGACCTCGCGCGCCGGGCGGAGAGTTTCGGAATGACGCACGTGTGGACGTTCGACAGCCACATCCTGTGGGAAGAGCCGTTCGTCATTTATTCGCAGATCCTCGCCGAGACGCGCAACGTCGTCGTCGGACCGATGGTGACGAACCCCGCGACGCGTGACTGGACCGTGACGGCGAGCCTCTTTGCCACCCTCAACGAGATGTACGGCAACCGCACGGTGTGCGGCATCGGCCGCGGCGACTCGGCGGTGCGCGTGACCAACGGTCGTCCGACCACGCTCGCCACGTTGCGCGACAGCATCCACGTCATCCGCGAACTCGCCAACGGCCGCGGTGTCGAGTACAACGGCTCGACCATCCGCTTTCCGTGGGCCGGCAAGAGCCGCTGCGACGTGTGGGTCGCTGCATACGGTCCGAAGGCGCTGCAACTCACCGGCGAAGTGGGTGACGGGTTCATCCTGCAGCTCGCCGACGTGACGATCGCCGAGTGGACGATCAAGGCGGTGCGCGACGCCGCGCGCAAAGCGGGCCGCGACCCCGACGCGGTGAAGATCTGCGTCGCAGCTCCGGCGTACGTCGGCACCGACATGGCCCACATGCGCGAGCAGTGTCGCTGGTTCGGTGGGATGGTCGGCAACCACGTCGCCGACATCGTCGCCCGCTACGGCGAGAACGCGCCGGTGCCGAAGGCACTCACCGAGTACATCAAGGGTCGCGAGGGCTACGACTACAACGAGCACGGCCGCGCCGGCAATTCGCACACGTCGTTCGTTCCCGACGACATCGTCGACAGGTTCTGCATCCTCGGCGACGTCGACGAGCACGTGCGACGCCTGCGCGAACTCGAAGCGCTCGGTGTCGACCAGTTCGCGATCTACCTGCAGCACGACGGCAAGGACGAAACGCTCACCGCATACGGCGAAAAAGTGATGCCGGCCCTCGCCGCAGTGGCGCGTGCCAAAGACTGACCACTCGATGTCCCTCCCGTTCGGCCGAATCGTGCGTCGCACCGCGACGTTCATCGCGGCCGTCGCCGTCGTCGCGGTGATCTGGGAGACGTACAAGTTCGTCGGTCCGACCGACGGAGGTTCGATCCTCGGCGTCCGGGTCCTGCCGCGCACGGCCGACTTTGCGATGCCGCACGTGTGGGAGATGTTCCAGCGCTTCGGTCGTCCCGAGGTGCGTGGTCGCGACGGCACCGTGTTCGCAGCCGTCGCAGCAGGTGCGTGGTATTCGTTCCGTCTCGCGGCGGTCGGGTTCGTCCTCGGCGGGGTGGTGGGTGTCGGACTCTCCGTCGTCATGGCACGCTTCGATGTCGTTCGTCGCGGCCTGTTGCCGTACCTCGTCGTGTCGCAAACGGTGCCGCTCATCGCGCTTGCACCGCTCGTCGTCAGCTGGGGTGGGCGGCTCGAGATCGGATCGTTCACCTGGCCCCGGTGGCTGTCCGCATCGGTGCTCGGTGCGTTCCTTGCATTTTTTCCCGTCGCCGTCGGCACGTTGCGCGGCCTTGCCGCCGCACCGCCGGCGGCACTCGAACTCATGCAGAGTTACGCGGCGTCGTGGTGGCGCACGCTGCTCACGCTTCGTTTTCCCACTGCGGTGCCGTACATGGTGCCGGCGTTCCGACTCGCCGCGTCGTCGGCGGTGATCGGGGTCGTCGTTGCCGAAATCTCCACCGGATTGAAGGGCGGCATCGGCCGGCTGATCATCGAGTACGCCCGCGAAGCCACCG
>JBIIUH010000003.1:0-48061 GCA_044340075.1 Ilumatobacteraceae bacterium
CTCGTGCTTCAGCTGCACCGGTGAAGTCATTGACACCTCTCCCTTTGCACCGACGGTGAGACTCTTCAACACCTTCTTGTTCGTGGTGTCGACCCACTCGATCTTCTTTCCCTTGTTCGCCTTCAGCGTTGCGGGAACCATCGACACGATTACTTTCGCCGACGTCGTCGACTCGTTTTCCCACAGTGCCGTTGCACCCTTCACGTCACTGCGCTTCTTCGTGTTACCCCACGGCGGATTGATCTTCATGTCGGCAGCGATGCTGGGGTGATCCCACGTCTCGATGCTTCCGCCGAAGATTCCTCCGATGGTGTCCTTGCTCAACGAGAGCGGAACACCCTGTAACTCGTCGAGGCGGTAGCCGATTCCCATCGCGCCTGCGACGTACGGAACGTACGTCCACTCGAACGCCGGGGTCTCGCTCGCGCTCACTGCCGAGTCGGTGCCGGCGAACTTGAACGTTCCGCTGCGGAAATTTCGCTTACCCGTGCCGGAACCGGTCGAGGTGTAGGTGAGGTTGTGGCCGAAGGTGCGGTTGAACTCGGCGAGTGCCGGGGTGAGGAACTGCACCGGGAACGATGCACCGCCACCCGTGACGTCGACGGCACGCGCCACCGGCGCGGCGCTGAGAACGCCGGCCGCAGCGATCACCGCTGCAACGAACTTCTTGCGGAAACTGATCATTGATGCTCCTTAAAATCGGGGTTGTAGTTCACCCCGAAACGTACGAGCACCACCTGAATGTCGAATGGAAACGGATCAACGTCCCGACGAAGCGGAGATGAACGTTGCGTTAACGGCGGCACGTATTCACGTGCCGGTGGAAGGACGGATCAGCCGAACTTGCCCTGGACGTAGTCGGCGGTGCGGGGGTCGACCGGGTTCGTGAAGATCTTGCGTGTCGAGTCCGCTTCAACGAGATATCCCGGGCCACCGTCGGTGAGGAAGAACGCGCAGTAGTCGCTGACTCGGCTCGCCTGCTGCATGTTGTGCGTGACGATCACGACGGTGATCTTTTCGGCCAGTTCCTTGATCGTCTCCTCGATGCGCAGCGTGCTACCGGGGTCGAGTGCCGAGCACGGCTCGTCCATGAGCAACACTTCGGGATCGACGGCCAACGAGCGGGCAATGCACAGGCGCTGCTGCTGACCACCCGACAACGACCCACCCGAGGCATCGAGACGATCCTTCACTTCCTTCCACAGACCGGCGCGGGTGAGGCACTGCTCGACGATGTCGTCGTGGTTGTCGCGCTTGAGATGGGCGAGCTTGATTCCCGAGAGAACGTTCTCGCGGATGGTCATCGCCGGGAACGGGTTGGGCTTCTGGAACACCATGCCGATCTTCAGACGGATCATCGCCGGGTCCTGCTCGGCGGCGTAGATGTCCTCACCGTTGAGCAACACTTCGCCGGCCATCGCTGCACTCGGGATGAACTCGTGCATGCGGTTGAGCAGACGGATGAAGGTGCTCTTGCCGCAGCCCGACGGACCGATGAGACCGGTGACGGTCTTCTCGGGGAAGCGCAATGATACGTCGGCGAGCGCGTGATGCTTGCCGAACCAGGCGTGCGCTCCCCGGGTTTCGAGACCGCGGAATGCGGTTGGAGCGGGGCTCGTTGTATCGGTCATGGCGGGCCCTACCTTGCCGGTGGTGACGGTGGAAACGTTGGATGACATTAGACGACCTCGATCACTTCGTTGTCTTGACTGCGGTCTTGCGTCCACCGAGACGGCGGGCAAGGAGGAAGAAGAACAACACGAACGCAAGCAAAACGAGTGATCCGGTCCATGCACGTGCAGTCGAGTACTCGGTGCCGTACACGAACATCGAGAAGATGTACGTGGGCAACGATGCCACGGTTCCGCCGAACGGGTTGAACACGAAGCCATTCGTGTTCAGCGACGTGAGCAACAACGGAGCTGTTTCTCCGATGACGCGCGCGACACCGAGGATTGCTGCGGTGACGAGACCGGCCCGCACCGTCGGCAGAACGACCATCAGAGCGGTGCGCCACTGGCGCGCACCGAGGGCGTAGCCGGCATTGCGCAGGTCGTCGGGGACGAGCTTCAACACTTCCTCGGCGGTGCGGGACACCGTGGGCAACATGAGCACCGCAAGTGCCAATCCGCCCGCGAGACCGGAGTACTTCCCCATCGACTGCACGACGGTCGCGAAAATGAACAGACCCGCAACCACTGACGGCACACCGGCCATCGACTGCACGATGAAACGCACGAGGAAAGTGAGTCGGCCGCGCACTTCGGTGAGGTAGATGCCGCTGAGGATTCCGAGCGGCAATGTCACGACCGTGGCGATGGCCACCATGATGAGTGATCCAACGATTGCGTGGCCGGCTCCACCCATGTTGAACTCGTCGTCGGGGGTCGTGATACGCATGTCGCCGACGAAGTACCCGGGATACAAGGCGCGGTAGCCCTTGAGAATGACCGAGACGAAGATCGACAGCCACGGAATGAATGCGAGCATTCCGAGTGACGTGATCGTGAGGCGCAGCAGTGCGTCTTTGCGCTCCTTGACGCCCAGCTTCGACGTGACCCCGAGGTTCCACACGATGTTGACGAGCAGGAACGCGATCGCCCAACCGTCGACGTTCGCCAGTGGGGTCACGAGCGTGATGCCGAAGGCCGCGACGGCGAACACGAGCAGTCTTCCCGCCGACAACATCCGCTTCGTGCGCTTCACCGCCCACGGGCGCTGCGGTTGCACCTCGGCGGTCGGCGGAACTGCTGCGGTGGTCATGCGCGGGGTGTCGTGCGTTGCACGATGCTCGAGGCGATCATGTTGACGATGAGCGTGATGATGAAGAGCACGAGACCCGCTGCGATGAGTGCCGAGATCTCCTTCGACGTCGCCTCTCCGAACTTCAGGGCGATCATCGACGCCACGTTGCCTCCTGCTGAATCGAGGATGCGGTAGGAGTAGCTGAACACGAGGTTGAGCATGAGGTAGATCGCCACGGTCTCACCGAGTGCACGACCCAGACCGAGCATCGCACCCGCGATGACACCGCTGCGCCCGTACGGCATGACGACGGTACGAATGGCTCCCCACTTCGTGCCACCGAGGGCGTAACACGTGTCGACGAGGTCACGCGGAGTGCGCGAGTAGACCTCGCGCGCCACCGACGTGGTGATCGGCACGACGAGCGCCGCGAGTACGCAGCCGGCAACAAACGGGCTGCGACCGAAGTTGACGAAGTCGACACTGAAGATGGGGATGAAGCCGAGGCGGTCGTTGAGGAACGTCGACCAGCGCACCCCGATCGAGGTGAAGATCTCGATACCCCACAGACCGAAGATGAGCGACGGAATTGCCGCTGCGAGGTCGAGCAGCGCCACGAGCAACCGATAAATCGATCGCGGCGCATAGAACTCGATGTACAACGCACCGCCGATGGCCAGGGGAATCGCCATCGACATTGCAATGAGCGCGACGACGATCGAACCGACGATCATCGGGCCGATCGAAAAGACGTTCTCGGAGTCGAATCCCTCACCCGCCGAGAACCACTCGGCGCCGGTGATGAAGCTGAGACCGAACGTGCGGAAGGTGTCGGCACTGCGAAACACGAGAAATGCCGCGATGAGCCCGAGCAGGATCAGCGACGTCAACGCACCCGCGGTGACGATGCCGCGGAACACCTTGTCGGCGCGGCTGTAGATGACCGTCATCTGCCGCGGCTGTGGGGGGGCTTGCATCACCACGAGGGGAAAGCCTCGCCGAGGCACCTGACCCGCGACTGGCGCGAAGGTGAACGGGAGGTGAATTGTTCCACGGGCCGGCGCCGCATCTGGTGGCGCCGACCCGCGAATACCCGCGAAATCAGCCTTTGGCGGCGCGGAACCCGGCGTCGAGGTCGGCGAGGATGTCCTCGATCGACTCGAGTCCGACCGACAGGCGCACGAGGCCGGGCTCGACACCCGTTGCGCGCTGCTCGTCGTCGGTGAGCTGGCTGTGCGTCGTCGACGCCGGGTGGATGACGAGGCTGCGCACGTCACCGATGTTCGCGACGTGGCTGTGCAACTCGAGCGCCTCGACGAACCGCTGCCCCGCTTCGCGGCCGCCCTTGATGACGAATGCGAGCACCGAGCCGTAGCCCCTGCCACGGCCGTACTTCTTCGCCCGCTCGAACCAGCGGCTCGACGGCAAACCGGCGTAGTTCACGCTCTCCACCTCGGGACGCGCAGCGAGGAACTCGGCCACCTTCTGCGCGTTGGCGAAGTGACGCTCCATGCGCAGCGACAGGGTTTCGAGACCCTGCAGGAAGAGGAACGAGTTGAACGGCGTGACGGCGGTGCCGAGGTCGCGCAACATCTGCACGCGCGCCTTGATGATGTACGAACCCTTGCCGAGCGCGGGCCAGTAAGCGAGACCGTGGTAGCTGGGATCGGGCTCGGTGAAGTTCGGGAAGCGACCCGACGCGGAGAAGTCGAACGTTCCGCCGTCGACGATTGCACCACCGATGCTCGTGCCGTGTCCGCCGATGAACTTCGTCAGCGAATGCACGACGATGTCGGCACCCCACTCGATCGGGCGGATGAGGTACGGCGTCGGCACCGTGTTGTCGACGATAAGCGGCACGCCGATGTCGTGCGCAACCTTGCTCACGCCCTCGATGTCGAGCACGTTGTTGCGCGGGTTGGCGAGCACTTCGCCGTAGAACGCCTTCGTGTTCGGACGCGCGGCCTTGCGCCACTGCTCGAGGTCGTCTGGATCGTCGACGAAACTGACGTCGATGCCCATCTTCGGCAGCGTGTAGTGGAACAGGTTGTACGTGCCGCCGTACAAACTCGGCGACGACACGATGTGATCGCCCGCTTCGGCGAGCGTGAGAATGGCGAGCAGTTCGGCCGACTGTCCGCTCGACACCGCGAGCGCGCCGGGCAGACCGACGGCGGTCGTCGTTGCGCCTTCGAGCGACGCGAGGCGCGCTTCGAGCACGCCCTGCGTCGGGTTCATGATGCGCGTGTAGATGTTGCCGATCTCGGCGAGGGCGAAGAGGTTCGCCGCGTGTTGCGAGTCGCGGAACTCGTAGCTCGTCGTCTGGTAGATGGGAACGGCGCGCGCACCCGTCGCCGCATCGGGCTCCTGGCCGGCATGGATCTGGCGGGTCTCAAAACCCCAATTGGCGTTGGTCATGCGGGCAGGCTACCAGCGAAACCCGACTTGTCAAGTCGGAATTGACGCCAACTTCTCCTGGACTTTCGCCAGGGACGGGTTCGTCATCGCGGTGCCGTCGGAAAAGACGAGCGTCGGCACCGTGCGGTTGCCGTTGTTCACCTTCTCGACGATCTCCGCCGTGCCGGGTACCTGTTCGATGTCGACCTCGGCGAAGGTGATGTTCGCGTCCTGCATCATCTTTTTCAGACGCTTACAGTACCCGCACCACTGCGTGGAGTACATCGTGACGGGCACGGCATCAGCCACCCGACACCTCCGACACCTTCTTCTTGCCGCGCGAAATCCACGGCATCATGGCGCGCAGTTGCGAGCCGACCTTCTCGATCGGATGGTTCTTGCCGGCGTTGCGCAACTCGCTGAAGCGACGACGACCCGAATCGCTCTCGTTGATCCACTCTTCGGCGAACTTGCCGTTCTGGATCTCCTCGAGGATCGCCTTCATGCGCTTCTTCGTGTCGGCGTCGATGATGCGCGGGCCGCGCGTGAGATCGCCGTACTCGGCGGTGTCGCTGATGCTGTAACGCATACCGGCGATGCCCTCTTCGTACATGAGGTCGACGATGAGCTTCACTTCGTGCAGGCACTCGAAGTACGCCATCTCGGGCTGGTACCCCGCCTCGACGAGCGTCTCGTAACCGGCCTGCACGAGCGACGTGAGACCGCCGCACAACACGACCTGCTCACCGAACAAGTCGGTCTCGGTCTCCTCGGGGAACGTCGTCTCGATGACGCCGGCGCGACCGCCGCCGATCGCCGATGCGTACGACAGCGCGATGTCCTTCGCCTTGCCGGTGGCGTCCTGCGAAGTGGCGATGAGCGCCGGAACGCCGCCGCCCTCTTCGAACGTGCGACGCACGAGGTGACCCGGGCCCTTCGGCGCGATCATGATGACGTCGACACCCTTCGGCGGAAGGATGCGCTCGTAACGGATGTTGAATCCGTGCGCGAACGCGAGCGCCTTGCCATCTACGAGGTTCGGCTTGATGTGCTCGTCGTAGATCTTCTTCTGCTCGGTATCGGGCGCGAGCAACATGATGACGTCGGCCCACTTCGCAGCGTCGGCGATCGACTTCACGTCGAGACCGGCAGACTTCGCCTTCTCTGCCGACGCAGAACCGTCACGCAGACCGACGACGACGTTGACGCCCGAGTCCTTGAGGTTGAGCGCATGGGCGTGGCCCTGGCTGCCGTAACCGATGACGGCGACCTTCTTGCCCTTGATGAGCGAGACATCGGCGTCCTTGTCGTAATAAACGTTTGCGGGCATCAGCTGGCCTTTCCTTTGGTTGAACGGAGCGCGCGGGGTTTGGCCGAGCGATCCAATTTTGGCAGCGCCACCCGACCGGTGCGTTGGGATTCGATGATCCCGTACTGGTCGAGGAGCGCCATGAAATCATCGAGTTTGTCGGGGCTGCCGTCCAAACTCACGGTGAGCGCGTCGTTGCCGACGGCGAGGATCTTGCCCTCGAAGATGTTCGTCAGCTCGACGACCTGACCGCGCTGCTCGGGCGACGCACCGACGGTGGCGACGAGCAGTTCGCGCTCGACGCTGCGGCGCGGGTCGAGTTCGCTGATGCGCACGACGTCGATCAACTTGAACAGCTGCTTCGTCATCTGCTCGAGCGGTGCGCTCTGCAAGTCGACGACGATGGTGATGCGGCTGAAATCCGGATCATCGGTGGGTGCCACCGCGAGCGAGAAGATGTTGTAACCGCGTCGGGCGAACAGGGCCGACACGCGTGCGAGCACGCCGGGTCGGTTCTGCACGAGCACCGACAGAACGTGGTGCGAGCTGTCCTGCCCGAAGGGGTTGTTGCCGCTCATCGGAGGAACTCGCGTCGTGCGTTCTGTGCGGGGTGCAACATGATGTCGTCGTTGCTCTGGCCGGCGGCGACCATCGGGAACACCTTCTCGTCGGCGGCAACGCGGAAGTCGACGACGACCGGGCGGTCGTTGATCGAGTTCGCCTTGTCGATTGCCGCTTCGACTTCTTCGGGTGCCTCGACGCGGATACCGACGCAACCCATCGACTCGGCCCACTTCACGAAGTCGGGCAACACGCCCGAGAGGTTCACTTCGCTGTAGCGCTCGTCGTAGAACATCTCCTGCCACTGGCGCACCATGCCGAGGTACGAGTTGTTGAGGATGCCGATCTTCACCGGAATGTTCTCGAGCGATGCCGTGACGAGTTCCTGCGCGGTCATCTGGAAGCAACCGTCACCGTCGATCGCCCACACGGTCTTGTCGGGCTGACCGACCTTTGCGCCGATGGCCGCCGGAACGGCGAAGCCCATCGTGCCGAGACCGCCCGAGTTCACCCACGTGTACGGATGGTTGAAGTTCCAGTACTGACTCGTCCACATCTGGTGCTGACCGACGCCGGCGACGACGATCGTGCCCTCGGGGGCACCATCGCGCACCTTTTCCAGGCAGAACTGCGGCTTCAACGCATCACCGGGTGCGCTCTGCTCGTAGTGCAGCGGGAACTGTTCCTTCCATCCGTTGACGCGGCTGCGCCACGGCGTGATGTCCGCCTGGGCGATGCCACCTGCGGTGAGTTCCTTGATCGCCACGACGATTTCCTCGATGACGAGACGGCAGTCGCCGACGATCGGCACGTCGGGACGACGCACCTTGCCCTGCTCGGCCGGGTCGATATCGACGTGAATGATCTTCGCTTCGGGCGCGAACGCCGGCACCTTGCCGGTGACGCGGTCGTCGAAGCGTGCACCGAGCGCGATGAGCAGGTCGCTCTTCTGCATCGCCGTGACCGCAGTTGCCGTGCCGTGCATGCCGGGCATGCCGAGGCACAACGGATGGTCGTCGGGGAATGCGCCGCGCGCCATCAGCGTGGTGACGACGGGAATCTGCGTGAGCTCGGCGAGTTCGCGCAACGCTTCCGCCGCGCGCGCCTTCAACACTCCGCCACCGACGTAGAGCACCGGACGCTGCGACGACAAGATGAGTCGCGCCGCTTCCTTGATCATCTTCGGATGACCCTTCGTCGTCGGGTGGTAGCCGGGCAGGCTCGATCGCACCTCGTCGTCGGTCGGCCAGTGCCATGTCATCTGGTTCTGCAGAACGTCCTTCGGCAGGTCGATGAGCACCGGACCGGGGCGACCCGTCGTCGCGATGTGGAACGCCTGGCGCACGACGAGCGGAATGTCCTCGGCCGTCATGACGAGTTCGTTGTGCTTCGTGACGCTGCGCGTGATGCCGACGGTGTCGCACTCCTGGAATGCGTCGGTGCCGATGGCGTGCGTCGACACCTGACCGGTGATCGCGACCATCGGGATCGAGTCCATGTACGCGTCGCACAACGGCGTCACCATGTTCGTTGCGGCGGGGCCACTCGTCACCATCGCCACACCGGGCTTGCCGGTGACGTGCGCGTAACCCTCGGCCATGTGGCCGGCGCCCTGTTCGTGGCGCACGAGGATGTGGCGGATCTTCGAATCAAGCAACGGGTCGTACACCGGGAGGATGCATCCCCCGGGCAACCCGAACATCACGTCGACGTTTTCCTTCTCGAGCGCGCGGATCAAAGCCTGTGCGCCGGTGAGTTTCTCCGTCATGGTTTCCCCTCTTTCTTCAGTCTCGCGGTAGTTGTTGCGTTTCGTCTCTGGTTGTTGTCATTGCTGTTTCGTGATGCGCGATCGCGGGCAAAAAAAACCTCCCCGAAGGGAGGTGGACGCACGCGGTCGGGCGTGCGTCTAGAGACGTACTACGAGCACGGCGGCAAGGGTGCGCGGGCTCGTCATCACGTCTTTCAGTGTGGCAGGGCCGTGCGCCCGATGACAACCCCGAACCGACCGCGATCGGGACGCAGCCCGTCAGTCCGACCCGTCAGCTGTTCCGTCAGCTGTTCCGTCAGCCATTCCGTCAGCCACTCGGGGCGACCGTGATCTGCACCTGTCGGGCAGCCGCGTCCCCGCCCGTCGCGCGCGGCGACCAGGCGACCCGCACGGTCGTACGCACCCGGGGGTTCGCCGCGGCAAGCACCGAACATGCCGCACGGGCACGTTCGCGTGCAAGGCGACGCATGATCGAGGCCGGACCGGTACCCGCAGCACCGGTACACGTCACGCGGTCACCGTCGCGCAGTGACGTTGCAAGGCGTACGAGTTGGGCGCGCTGTGGTGCGCTGAGCGATGCACGCAACGGAGCAAATGCGGGCAAGGTTGTCGTACGTAGTGCTGCCGCGGCTGCTGCCGCGCGATCAGCCGGAGTCTCGGTCGCTGACTCCGACACGCGATCGGGAATGGTCGTCGTGGTTGACGAGCTTGTCGTTGCGGGCACTGTTGTCGGTGTCGAAGCCGGCGACGACGACACGCCACCCCCGGATTCGGCAGGTGCCGTCGATGTTGCTGCGGCAACGGTTGTCGTCGTTGTCTCCGGCACCGTCGTTGTCGATTCCGGCACCGTCGTTGTTGTCGTCGATGTAGTTGTCGTTGTTGTCGTTGTCGGTGCAGTCGGTGTGAGTGCGAGCGACACGAGCGACGGTGCGCCGTCACCGCGTGCGGACCGTGCGCGGATTCGGAATTCGTGCTCGACGTCGTTGTCGAGATCGGTCACCGTGTACGACGTTGCCGTCGACACGCGATCGTCGAGTTGTTGCCATGCACCCGAATCGACCGACATCTCGAGGACGTAGTCGGTGATCGGTGCGCCACCGTCATCGGGTGCGCTCCACGTGAGGGTGAGTTGACGATCTCCGACCGTGCCCGTCGGGGACGTGACACGGTCGGGTTCGGTGCGGGAGTCCACCGCGCGGTTGGTTCCGAGCTGCACCGCGGGCAGTCCCTCACCGAGTTCTGACATGGAGTCCGCAAGGTTGCTCGTCGACCCGGAACCGAGTCGACCGCTGCTCCCGCGACCCCAACACTTCAGCTGCCACGTATCAAGTACCGCGCACGTGTGCTGATCGCCGGCAAGGACCGCACGCGCCGAGCGACCGGTGCCGAGATTGACGACCGGCAGGTTGTCACCGAGCGTCTCGGGTGTATCTCCCATATCGCTCTGATTACCAATACCGAGTCGACCTGACGCACCGGCACCCCAACACTTCAGCGAGTTGTCGACGAGCAGAGCGCACGTGTGTGCACCACCCGCACCCACCGCTTTCACGCGGGATTCTGCACCCAGGTCGACGACAATGAGGTTGTCCCCCATTTCGTTGGGCTCGTCTCCAACGGTCAAACCGGCACCATCACCGAGTCGACCGTTGTCGCCAATCCCCCAACAGATCACACTCTCATCGTCACGAAGAGCGCAGGTGTGCTCCTTGCCAACAGATACTGCAATTGCACTGCGCCCGGTCCCCAAATCAACAGCGACGAGTGCATCGCCCATATCGCTGACTACATCACCGACCGAGTCCTCATTGCCCGTGCCCAGTCGTCCGTTGGCGCCGAGTCCCCAGCACACGATCGAGTCGTCGTCACGCAGCGCGCACGTGTGATCTGCGCCTGCGCTCACCGCACGGGCACGACGGTTCGTACCCAGGTTGACGCGCACGAGCGCGTTGCCCGTTTCACCCGCATTGTCCCCGCGCACGACCGTGTCACCGGCGCCGAGTTGACCGTCGGCATTCTCACCCCAGCACACGATCGTGTCGTCGTCGAGCAGCGCGCACGTATGCGCCGCACCAGCGGTGATGGCGAGAGCCTTCGTCCCGGTCGGCAACTGCACCGGTGCGAGCGCCGACCCCATGTGCGCAGCACTGGTACCGCGATTCGCCGTGTCGCCGCCACCGAGCTGTCCACTGCCGTTCGCCCCGAAGCACAGCACCGCACCGTCGTCGCGTAACACGCACGTGTGGTTCGCACCCGTCGCCACCTGCGTGATCGACGCACCGTCGAGTGGAATGTCAACGGCAACGAGGTTGTCACCCATCTGGTTCGCCGCGCCACCGATGCTCGTCGCCGCACCGGCGCCGATCTGTCCCGACGTGTTCGATCCGAAGCACACGAGCGTCGAGTTGTCGCGCACCACGCACGTGTGCGCATCACCGAGATCGACGTAGCGGGCGATCGCCGCGCCGCGAGTGGCCGTGCCATCACCCCGGCGTACCGCAGCACCACCGGCATCGGCTGCTGCATCGCGCGCCACCATCGCACTCGCAGCAACGAGTGCGGCAACGACGGCGAGTCGGGCCGATACGCGCCTGCGGCGCGGGTGATGCATGTCGAAGTCGGTGATGTCGTGCGTCGTCGCGTTCACGGCAAGCGAACGTAGAAACGTCGGCCGACCTCACGCCGAACGGAAAAGCACTTCGTCAACGACGCTTCACGTCACGGAAAAATCACAACGATGTGATGACGTGCTCCACCCCGGCAACCCGCGCAACGTCGCGATCGACCCCAGCGCAGGGGCGTCATCGCCCCCACCGGCTCTGTTACGTAACGGCGCACCGAACTGTGTTGAATGGCCGCGGTCGACCCCGGCACAACCCCCACAGAACCCCCATGTGATCCGCCGGAGCCTTGTGCTGCAAGGGTGCGGCGGCCATCGAAATCTCTTTGCGCACTCGTGAACGATTGCACCTACAGTGCAAGATTGTGGAGGCGCGGGGCTCGACCAACGCCGCCGGCGCCACCTCCACTCGTCGAACACGAGTGCACAAGGAACCCTCCGGTGCATCCGGGAACCTCGATGGTCGTCGCGCACGAGCACTGCGCACCCGCATCGGCATCGCTGACGCTCTCGTTGACCTGCTCAGCGAGGGCGTCGAAGAGCCGAGTGTGCGCGAAGTCGCCGAACGGGCGAACGTGTCGGTGCGTTCGGTATTCCAGCACTACAACGACATGGAGTCGTTGTACTCGGCGATGGTGGAGCGCCAGGTGCAACGCGTGTCGGTGCTACTCGAGCCGATCCCTCTCGGTCTGCCGCTGTACGAACGCGTGCGCGAGCTTGTCGAACGCCGCGATGCGTACTGGTCGCACGTCGCACCCGTGCGACGCGGCATTCGCCACCACGCGTCGGCGCGTCGTTCGCAGGTGATCGAAGAGGCGATGCAGCGGATGCGCCGCGGGCTCGCCCGCCAGACGACGGCGGCTTTCGCCAACGAACTGCGCGACATGGCCGACGCCGAAGCACGCATTGCGCGGATCGAAGCGATGACGTCGTTCGAGATGTGGGATCACCTGCGCCGTATGCAACACGTGTCGCGCGCGTCGGTGCGCGATCAGATGACGGCGATGCTGCTCAACGAAGTCGCGCCGAAGCTGTAACGCAACATCCTCCGACCGGTGCCGCACATGCGGGGCACTCGTTGCGGATCTGCCGCAGAATCAACTAGCTGTGCGAATGCTGCAAACGCCACGCCGTCAGCGTGTTTTCGATCAAACACGCCACGGTCATCGGGCCGGTTCCACCGGGCATCGGTGTGATCGCCGCGGCGACGCTCTGCACCGCATCGAAGTCGACGTCACCGACCAGACCGTCGCTCGTGCGCGAGATACCGACGTCGATGACCCATGCACCCGGCTTCACGTGATCGCGACCGATGCTGCGTCCCTGCCCCGTCGCCGACACGAGAATGTCGGCCTCGCGACACACGGCGGCAAGGTCGCGAGTGCGGCTGTGTGCCACCGTGACGGTCGCGTCGCTTCCCTTGCGCGCGAGCAACACGGCGAGCGGCATGCCGACGAGCGACGAACGCCCGACGACGACGGCCCGCGCACCCGCAGTCGTCGCGCCGTAATGCTCGAGCAGGCGCAACACACCCAGCGGTGTGCACGGCACGAGTGAATCTTCCCCGCGCATCAGGCGTCCCATCGACGCCACGGTGAGTCCGTCGACGTCCTTGTCGGGCGGAATGAGTGCCAACAGCGCTTCGCCGTCGAGATGCGCCGGAACCGGCTGCTGCACGAGGATTCCCGTCACAGCGGGATCGTCGGCAAGCGAGCGAACGAGGGCTTCGGCGCGCTCTTGCGACACGTCGGTCGGCAACGTTTCGTTGCGACTGTTCATGCCCGCAAGTTGCGCCTGACGGTGCTTGTTGCGCACGTACACCTGCGACGGTGCATCGTCACCGATGAGCACGGTGGCCAAAGTCGGCGTGGCGCCGAGTGCGCGCACCTCGTCGGCGACACGTTTCACGGTGAGATCGCGCAACGCCACTCCGTCGAGCAGCAGCGCACCGCCGGCGGTACGCGCGGGAGATGCCATCGCCATCACGCTAGGGCGCACGCCGATGAGCAATCCCGCGCCTCTCTCGTGCCATAGGCTTGACGAGCCTCCGATACGGAGCGCCCAAGGAGCATTCATGAGCCCGTCCTCGCAGTCATCACCTCGCACGATCGCCCCCGCCACCGGCAAGCTCGGTGTGCTCACCGTGGGGCTCGGAGCCGTGTCGAGCACCCTCATCGCCGGCGTCGAACTCGCCCGCCGCGGCCTCGCCGCCCCGGTCGGTTCGCTCACCCAGATGGGCACCATCCGCCTCGGCAAGCGCACCGAGAATCGCGCGCCGTTGATCAAGGATTTCGTCCCCCTCGCCTCGCTCGACGACATCGTGTGGGGAGCCTGGGATCCGTTCCCGGATGACGCTTACGTCGCCGCCCAGCGCGCCGGCGTGCTCGAGGGCCCCCGCCACATCGAGGGCATCGCCGACACACTCCGTTCGATCCGCCCGATGAAGGCTGCCTTCGATCGTCAGTACGTGAAGAACATCGATGCCGGCAACGTCATGGGCTCGGTCGACAAGCGGGCGATGTTGAACGCCATCCGCGAGGACATTCACCGCTTCCGCGACACGAACAAGGTCGAGCGCATGGTGATGATCTGGTGCGCGAGCACCGAGAAGTTCATCGAGCCGGGTCCGGCACACCGCGACCTCGCCGCTTTCGAGAAGGCGATCGATGCGAACGATCCGACCATCGCCCCGTCGATGCTCTATGCGTACGCGGCGATCCTCGAGGGCATTCCGTTCGCCAACGGCGCACCGAACCTCGCCGTCGACACGCCCGTCTTGCGCGACCTCGCCATCGAGCGCGGTGTTGCGATCAGTGGCAAGGACTTCAAGACCGGCCAGACCATGGTGAAGACCGTCATCGCGCCGATGCTGAAGGCCCGCATGCTCGGATTGTCGGGGTGGTACTCCACCAACATCCTCGGCAACCGTGACGGCGAAGTGCTCGACGACCCCGAGAACTTCAAGACAAAGGAAGAGTCGAAGCTCGGCGTGCTCGAGAACATCCTGCAGCCCGAGAAGTACCCCGAGTTGTACGGCAACGTCTTCCACAAGGTGCGCATCAACTACTACCCGCCCCGTGGTGACAACAAAGAGGGCTGGGACAACATCGACATCTTCGGATGGCTCGGTTACCCGATGCAGATCAAGGTCGACTTCCTCTGCCGCGACAGCATCCTCGCCGCGCCGCTCGCCCTCGACTTGGTGCTCTTCTCCGATCTCGCGCAGCGCGCGAAGATGGGCGGCATCCAGGAATGGTTGTCGTTCTATTACAAGAGCCCGCAGGTCGCCGAGGGTCTGTACCCCGAGCACGACCTGTTCATTCAGCTGACGAAGTTGAAGAACACGTTGCGCTGGATGATGGGTGAGGAGCAGATCACGCACCTCGGTCGCGAGTATTACGACGAGGCCTAGGCCGTGAACACTCCCGCGGTTCCGCCGACACGGGTTGCGGCGCTGCGGTTCATCCTCGACGTCGCGTGCATCTTTATCTTCGTCGTCGTCGGACGACGCAACCACGAAGAACCCGCAACCGTTGCGGGCACCATCGGCACCGCCGCGCCGTTCCTCATCGCCCTCGTCGGCGCCTGGCTCGGTGCACGTGCCTGGAAGATGCCGCGTGCTTTGACCACCGGGGTCATCTTGTGGATCGTCACCGTCGTCGTCGGTATGTTCGTGCGCCGCTTCGTGTTCGGTGACGGCACCGCCGCGTCGTTCGTGATCGTCACCGCACTCGTGCTCGGTTTGTTGCTCGTGGGGACGCGCCTCCCCAAGCGCATCCGCCGCTAACTAATCGACTTCTCTGCGCATTTCATGAATGATCTGCAGTATTACTTCTGACTCCACCGCACACACCGGCCGCTGAAGTAACTCCTCACGCCAGTCCCGTGAGTTATCAGATGTCGCATTCATGTCCACGACGTCAATCTACTGAATGATGTTCGTGATGGCGCCGGTGTCGGCGCCCTGCACGAGCTTGGCGAACTTCGCCAGCACGCCGCTCGTGTAACGCGGCGGGTTGGGCTTCCAACCCTTGCGCCGTTCGGCGAGTGTCGCGTCGTCGACGAGCAGGTCGAGCGTCTTCGTCGTCACGTCGATGCGGATGCGATCGCCGTCCTGCACGAACGCAATCGGACCGCCGTCGGTTGCTTCGGGAGCGACGTGGCCGATGCAGAAACCCCACGTGCCGCCGCTGAAGCGTCCGTCGGTGATGAGCGCGCAATCGGCACCGCGACCGGCTCCCTTCAGTGCACCGGTGACGGCGAGCATCTCACGCATTCCCGGTCCACCCTTCGGACCCTCGTAACGAATGACGAGCACGGTGCCGGGTGTGATGTCACCCGCCATGATCGCCGCCATCGCGCCGTCTTCGCCGTCGAACACACGCGCCGGGCCCTCGAACTGCAGCTGATCCTTGCTCAGTCCCGCCACCTTCACGACCGCACCCTTCGGCGCGAGCGAACCGGTGAGCACGTTGATGCCACCTTCGGCGTGAATCGGATCGGACAACGGATGCACGACGTCACCATCGGGTGCCGGCGGGTTCAATTCGGCGAGGTTCTCCGCCATCGTCTTGCCGGTGCACGTCATGACGTCGCCGTGCAACAAACCGGCCTCGAGCAGGTGCTTGAGCACCACCGGCACGCCGCCGATGCGGTCGATGTCGGTCATGTGGTACTTGCCGCCGGGCTTCGTGTCGGCGATGTGCGGCACTTTCGCCGCAACGCGGTTGAAGTCGTCGAGCGACAACTGCACGCCCGCTTCGTTGGCGATGGCGAGCAGGTGCAACACGGCGTTCGTGCTGCCGCCGAGTGCGTTGACGACGGCGATCGCATTTTCGAAGGCCTTCTTCGTCATGATGTCGCGCGGCGTGATGCTGAGGCGCAACAAATTGACCACGGCTTCACCGGCACGCTTGGCGTCGCCGTCGCGGCGCGAGTCGACGGCCGGCGGCGATGCGGTGCCGGGCAGGCTCATGCCCAGGGCCTCGGCGATGCTCGACATCGTGTTCGCCGTGAACATTCCGCCGCACGCACCTTCACCCGGGCACGCCGCGCGCTCGATGTCGAGCACTTCGTCGTACGTCATCTTTCCCGCGGCACACGCGCCGATCGCCTCGAACACCGTCGTGATGTCGATGTTCGCGTCCTTGTGCCGACCGGGCAGGGTCGAGCCGTTGTAGACGAAAACACTCGGCAAGTTCAGCCGCGCTGCTGCCATGAGCATCGCCGGGATGCTCTTGTCGCAGCCGGCCAAGCCGACGAAGCCGTCGAATCGCTCGGCATGCACGACCGTTTCGACGCTGTCGCAAATGACTTCACGGCTGACGAGCGAGGCGCGCATGCCTTCGTGGCCCATGCTGATGCCGTCGCTCACGGTGATCGTGCCGAACTCGAGGCCGACGCCGCCCGCTTCGCGCACACCGACCTTTGCCTGCTCGGCGAGGCGTCGCAGCGACACGTTGCACGGCGTTACTTCGTTCCACGCCGAGGCGATGCCGATCTGGGGCTTCTCCCAGTCGTCATCCGTCAGACCGACCGCGCGCAACATGGCGCGCGATGCCGCCTTTTGCAGTCCGTCGGTGACGTCGCGACTGCGGGGTTTGATGTCGACCGGGGTGCCGTCGTTGCGTGCCATGAAATCACGGTACTTGTGCCCACCGCGCCGCCCACGGGCGATGACCGGGGGTTGCTTGTTAGGTATTCCTAACAGTAGTGTCAGGTATACCTAACACCTGGGAGGGTCATCGTGAGGTCATCGGTAATGACACGCCGTACGCGCCGATCACTCGGCGCGCTGCTCGCAGCAACATCACTCGCCGTTCTCGCCGCATGCGGTGGGTCGTCGAGCACGGACGATACGAGCACCGACACGAACGAAGACACCACACCCGTGACGATCGACGGCACGTCGATCACCGTGTATTCGGGCCGCAACGAAACTCTCGTGCAACCGCTCATCGACGAGTTCACCGCAGCCACCGGCGTCACCGTCGAGGTGCGTTACGGCGACTCGGGCGAACTCGCCGCACTGCTGCTCACCGAAGGTGATGCGAGCCCGGCCGACGTGTACTTCGGTCAGGATGCCGGCGCACTCGGCGCAATCGAAGATGCGGGTCTGTTCGCCACTCTCCCCGACGCGACGCTGTCACTCGTCGAGCCTGCGTTCCGTTCGGTGAACGGCGGTTGGGTCGGAGCGAGCGGTCGCGCCCGCGTCATCGTGTACAACCCCGAACTCGTGCCGACTCCGCCCGCATCACTCGACGATCTGCTCAACGTGCAGTGGAAGGGCAAGATCGGTTACGCCCCGACAAATGCATCGTGGCAGTCCTTCGTCACCGCACTGCGCGTCTTGCGCGGTGAAGAAGGTGCCGAGCAGTGGCTCGCCGGCTTCGCCGCAAATGAACCCGTTGCCTACGAGAAGAACGCCGTCGTGCGCGACTCCGTGAACTCGGGCGAAATCGCGCTGGGCTTGAGCAACCACTACTACCTGTACGAAAAGATCAGGGCCGAGGGCGCCGATGCCGTTGTCGCGAAGAACCATTACCTTCGTGACGGTGATGCGGGGAGCCTCGTGAACGTCGCCGGTGCGGGAATTCTCGCCTCCAGCGCGAACCCGTCGGGTGCGCAGGCGTTCATCGATTACCTCCTCAGTCGGGAAGGTCAGGAGTACTTCTCGAACACGACGTTCGAGTACCCGCTCGTCATCGGCATTCCGTCCAGCCCCGAGATCCCCGCTTTGGGTGACCTCAATGCTCCGGCGATCGATCTTGCCGATTTGAAGACTCTCGAAGCAACCCAGGAGTTGCTCGCGCGGGTCGGACTGCTCACGAAGTAACGCACACATGGCCCGGCCGTCGCGGATACCTGCAGCACTTGCAGTACCCGCGGCGGCGGCCGTGTTCGTCGGGCTCGCCCCGCTCATCTATCTCTTCGACGCCGGCTTCTCACGCGGAATTCAGGGTGTCATCGACGAAATCGTGCGTTCACGCACGTTGTGGCTCGTCGTGCGCAGCCTCACCTTGACGCTCGTCGTCACGCTCGCCTGCGTGCTCATCGGCACCACGTGCGCATGGATCGTCGTGCGCACGTCGCTTCGCGGCCGGGTCGTGTTGCTCACGTTGTTCGCACTGCCGCTCGCGATCCCCTCGTATCTCGCCGCGTTCGCCTGGGTGTCGTGGCTGCCCGATATCGCCGGTTTCTTCGGCGCCGCGCTCGTGCTCACGATCGTGTCGTATCCGTACGTCATGTTGCCCGTCGCCGCCGCGTTGCGCGCCACCGACATCGCGCTCGAGGACGTTGCGCGTTCCCTGGGCATCTCCCCTCTTGCTGCGGCGTGGCGCGTGTCGTTGCGCCAGGTTCAACCGGCGATCGTCGGCGGCGGCCTGCTCGTCGCGCTGTACGTCGTCAGCGACTTCGGCGCCGTTGCGGCGATGCGCTACGAAACCTTCACGTGGGTGATCTTCGGTGCGTACCGCGCCGGCTTCAACCCGACACGTGCCGCGATTCTCGCCCTCGTTCTCGTCGTCATCGCCGCGGTGCTCATCGCACTCGAGCGCCGTGTGCGCGGTCGCACGGCGCGCACGCGACTCGGTCGCGGCCTCAACCGGCGCAGCGTGCAGGTGTCGCCGCGCTCGTTGCGCATCGCGGCACTTGCCTGGTCGGGCATCGTCATCGCCGTGTCGGTCGGTGTGCCGATCGTCAGCGTCGCAACGTGGATGCGCCGCGGAACTGCGGTCACCGACTGGAGCGACGTCGCGCTCACCATCCGTGACTCGTTCGGCATCGGCATCGCCACCGCACTTGCCACCGTGTTGCTCGCACTTCCCGTCGGCATCGCCATCGCACGGTTCTCGGGTCGCTTCACCCGTGCCACCGAGGCGAGCGTGTATCTCACGCATTCGTTGCCCGGCATCGTCGTCGCTCTCGCGGTCGTCTATCTCGGCATCAACTTGGTGCGCCCGCTGTACCAAGAGGTGCCGCTGCTCGTCTTCGGACAGATGATCATCTTCCTGCCGCTCGTCGTCGGTGCGGTGCGCAATTCCGTCGAACAATCCACCCCGGTGCTCGAGGACGTTGCACGCTCGCTCGGCACGTCGCGCATGGCCACGTTGCGCCGCGTCACCATCCCCGTTGCCCTGCCGGGCATCGCGGCTGGCGGCGCGCTCGCCCTGCTCGGTGCAGTGAAGGAACTGCCGACCACACTGCTGTTGCGCCCCACCGGTCTCGAAACCCTGTCGACGAGCATCTGGAAGCACAGCGTCGTGTCCGATTACGGCGCGGTCGGTCCGTACGCTGTGGCACTGATGTTGCTCGCGGCAGCACCGACGGCGGTTCTCAGCACGTTCAGCGTGATGAAGACGGTGCGCCAATGAACCCGCCCGTGAACAACTCGCTCGCTCTGCGCCTCGAGGGCGTATCGCATTCCTTCGGCGCCATCGACGTGCTGAAGGATGTCTCGTTGCAGGTGCCAACCGGTCACATCACCGCGGTACTCGGCCCCTCCGGCGTGGGCAAGACCACGTTGTTACGCGTCATCAGCGGTTTCGAGACCCCGACGAGCGGAACGATCGAGATCGGCGGTCGCGTCGTCGTGCGCGACGGGCGCTCGCTCGTCGAACCCGAGCAACGCGGTGTCGCCCTCGTTCCGCAGGAAGGTGCATTGTTCCCCCACCTCAGCGTCGGCGAGAACGTCGCCTTCGGTTTGCCGAAGCGTCGCTCGACGCAGGCGCGTGCGCGGGTCAACGAACTGCTCGAACTCGTCGGGCTCGGCGGATTCGTCGATCGTCGCCCCGAGGAACTCTCCGGCGGCATGCAGCAACGCGTCGCACTCGCCCGTGCTCTCGCACCGTCGCCGGCAATCGTGTTGCTCGACGAACCGTTCAGTGCGCTCGATGCATCGTTGAAGATGAGCGTGCGCGACCAGGTCGTTGCCGCCTTGCGCGCCACCGGCGCATCGGCGTTGTGGGTCACCCACGACCAGCAGGAAGCACTCTCCACCGCCGACCGCGTCGCGGTGATGCTCGACAACACCATCACCCAGTGCAGCGAACCCGCGCAGTTGTACTCGCACCCGGTGTCGCGCCGTGTCGCCGAGTTCGTCGGTGAGGCCGTGAAACTCGTCGGCAACGTTGAAGCCGACGGCACGGTGAGCTGTGCCCTCGGTCGGCTGCCGCTCAACGGCACGGCACCGCGCGGCATCGTCACGGTCATCGTGCGTCCCGAACAGATCGAGCTCGACGAGTCACCGAACGCACCGCACGCCGGCACCACCATCTCAACGCGTTTCTACGGCCACGACGGCGAGATCGACGTGCGTCTCGACAGCGGCGAAACCGTGGTGGCGCGTTTGCATGCCACACGCCTTCCGCGCAGCGGCGACCGCGTGCACCTCGCGGTGTCGGGTCAGGTGTTGGCTTTTGCCTGAAGCAGCGCGGTGACGGCCTTGCCGTCGGCCTTGCCCTTCGATGACTTCATCACCGCACCGACGAGGGCACCGATGGCCTTCTGCTCGCCGGCCTTGTACTTCTCCCACGCATCGGGTTCGGCGGCGATCGCCGCGTCGACGAGCGCCTCGAGCGCACCGGTGTCCATCGCTTCGAAACCCTTCGCCTTCGCCATGGCGAGCACGTCACCACCGCCGTTGGCGACGAGCTCGGCGAGCAGCGTCTTTGCCTGGGTCGCCGTTACCTTCGCGTTCTTCTCGAGCAGCGTGAGCGCGGCGATGTCGCCGGCCGGCACGCGCGGAGATGCGGGTTCGTCGGCGAACGCCTGTTGCACGTAGACGAGTGCGCGGGCCGGGTCGCCACCCACGTTCGCCACCGCGGCGACGTAGTCGTCCTGACCGCGCTCGACGATGACCGACACGGCTTCACCGAGCACGTCGGCACCGGTGAGTTCGGCAAGCGTGCGACGACGCTGTGCGGGCAGCGGCGGCAGCGCGGCGCGCACCGCATTCACCCATGCTTCGTCCGGTGCGAGCGGTACGAGGTCGGGTTCGAGGAAGTAGCGGTAGTCGTCGGCGTCTTCCTTCGTGCGCAAAACGTTCGTGCGTCCGGCGGCATCGTCCCAGTGCAGCGTCTGCTGACGGATCGTTCCGCCCGAGGTGATGATGTCGATCTGGCGGCGCGCTTCGTAATCGATCGCCCGGCCGACGGCACGGATCGAGTTGACGTTCTTGATCTCGCAGCGCGTGCCGAACGGCGTATCGGGCTTGTGCACCGACACGTTGACGTCGCAACGCATCGACCCTTCTTCCATCTTCGCGTCGCTCGCGCCGATGGCGAGCAGGATCGCGCGCAACTCGGCGACGTACTGACGCGCCTGTTCGCTCGTGCGGATGTCGGGCTTCGACACGATCTCCACCAGCGGCACGCCGGCACGGTTGAAGTCGATGAGCGAATAGTCGCTGCCGTGGATGCGACCCGACGCACCGCCGAAGTGCGTCGACTTGCCGGTGTCCTCTTCGAGGTGTGCGCGCTCGACACCGATGCGCACGTCGCCGGGAAGGTCCAACCATCCGTCGACGTTCAGCGGCTGGTCGTACTGACTGATCTGGTACGCCTTCGGCAGGTCGGGATAGAAGTAGTTCTTGCGGTGGAACGTGCACGGCTGCACGCGGCAGTTGAGTGCAAGACCGATGCGCATCGCCAACTCGACGGCGTGCCGGTTGAGCACGGGCAGCGCACCGGGCAGACCGAGCGTGACGGGGTCGATGTTCGTATTCGGTTCGTCACCGAAGCGGTTCGGCGACGCGCTGAACAATTTCGTCTGCGTCGCCAACTCGACGTGCACCTCGAGTCCGACGACGAGCTCCCAACCGTCGATGAGTTGATCGGCAGTGGCCACCTTCTCGCTCACAGCGACGCCTCCAGTGCACCGGCGACGCGGAACATCGCCGCTTCACCCAGTGCGGGTGCGAGCACCTGCACGCCGACGGGAAGACCGTGCGCACCCGTGCCGTACGGAACGCTCATCGCGGCGTGACCGGCGAGGTTGGTGGGAATCGTGAACACGTCGCACAGGTACATGGTGAGCGGATCGCTCGTCTTGTCGCCGATCTTGAACGCCACGGTCGGCGACGTCGGCGTGAGGATGGCGTCGCAGCTCGCGTATGCGGCGGCGAAGTCGTCGGCGATAAGGCGTCGCACCTTCAGCGCCTTGCCGTAATACGCGTCGTAGTAACCGGCCGACAGCGCGTACGTGCCGAGCATGATGCGCCGCTTCACCTCGTCACCGAAGCCGGCGGCACGGGTGGCGTCGTACATCGCGTTGAGATCGGCCGCATCGACGCGCATGCCGTAGCGCACGCCGTCGTAACGCGCGAGATTGCTGCTCGCCTCGGCGGGGGCGATGAGGTAGTACGCGGTGAGTCCGTAACCGAGCGACGGCAACTTCACGTCGACGATCGTGGCGCCGGCCTTCTGCAACGCAGCGAATGCAGCGTCAAGTTGCGCGAGCACCTCGGGTTCGCAGCCCTCGGGCATGTCGACGACGCGTCCGATACGCATGCCCTGCACACCGCGCGACACCTCGGCGGTGAGTTGCGGTGCAGGTTGCGGCAACGACGTTGAATCGAGCGGGTCGTGACCGGCGATGACTTCGAGCAACAGGGCTGCATCGGCGACGCTCGTCGTGAACGGTCCGATTTGATCCAAGCTGCTGGCGAACGCGACGAGGCCGAGTCGCGACACGAGACCGTACGTGGGCTTCACGCCGACGAGACCGCACAACGCAGCCGGCTGACGGATGCTGCCGCCCGTGTCACTGCCGAGCGATGCGGTGGCGAAACCTGCGGCGACTGCCGCTGCGCTGCCACCGCTCGATCCGCCCGGCACGCGCGACGTGTCGAGCGGGTTGCGGGTGGGGCCGAACGCCGAGTTCTCGGTGCTCGAGCCCATCGCGAATTCGTCGAGGTTCGTCTTGCCGACGAACACGGCACCTTCGTCGTGCAGGCGACGCACGACGGTGGCGTCGTACGGCGGCTTCCATCCGGCGAGGATCTTCGACGAGCACGTCGTGTCGACGCCCCGTGTGCACATGTTGTCCTTCAGCGCGATGGTGACACCGGCGAGTCGACCCGGGTTGCGACCCTGCTTCACGTCGGCATCGATCTGCGCGGCGCGGTCGCGGGCCGCATCGGCGGTGACGAGGTTGAACGCGTGCACTTCGCTCTCGCGGGCGGCGATCGCCTTCAGGTTCTCTTCGAGCACGGCAGCGGCGGACAATTCGCCGCGCGCCACGGCGCCGGCTACGTCGACGACGCTGCGCTTCGTCATTCCTCGAACCCGATGATCGGCGGAACGCGGAATCGGTCGTCCTGCGCAGCGGGTGCGCTCGCGAGCACTTCGGCGCGATCGAGACCCGGCGCAACGACGTCGTCGCGCAACACGTTCGACAGCGGCAGGGGCTGGCTCATCGGTGCAACGTCGTCGAGCTTCAGCGCATCGACGTCACGGAAATGCTCGAGCATGCCGCCCAACTGGCTGGTCATGCGGGCGACTTCGTCGTCGGTGAGCGACAGGCGCGCCAAACGGGCGACCTTGCGCACGACCTCGGGAGAAATCTGCTCCGGCACGGGAATTGATGCTACGGCTGGGGCGTCGAGCCGTCACCCGGAGCGCGCACGTTCACGAGATCGGCGCTCTCGTCGTTGCGCCGAATGCGGCGCACGATCCATGCAATGGCCACGACCCCGACGACGATCGACGTCCACTGGTTGAACCGCAGACCCGCGACGTTGCGCGCCGGGTCGATGCGCAGCCCCTCGATGAAGAAGCGCATCGTCACGTAACCGACGACGTACCAGGCGAACAGCATCCCGTCGCGCGCCTTGCCGCGCCAATCGAGTTGCAGCAGCACGACTCCGAGCACCGCGCAGCCGATCGATTCGTACAAGAACGTCGGGTGGAACAACGTGCCGCTCTCGAACCCCGCCGGCAGGTTCTTGTCGGAAATTTCGAGACCCCACGGCAGCGTCGTTGCGCGCCCGAAAAGCTCCTGGTTGAACCAGTTACCCCACCGACCGATCGCCTGCGCGAACGCGAGGCTCGGTGCAACCGCACCGAGTGCCGGACCGAGCGGAATGTTGCGGCGCTTCGCCGCCCAGATGCCGACGATCACGCCGAGCGTGATGCCGCCCCAGATACCGAGACCGCCCTTCCACACCTGGATGATCTCGCCGGGGTTCTCCGAGTACTTCTCCCACGTGGTGGCCACGTGGTACAGACGTCCGCCGACGACGCCGGCGGGAACCGCGATGATCGCGATCGAACTCGCATCGTCGCGCGTCGCGAGGCCCTTCGCGACGAAACGCTTGCCGAGCAGCCACGTTGCGACGACGACACCGAGTGCGATCATCAGTCCGTATGCGTTCAGTCGCAACGGACCGAGTTGAAGCGATCCTGCGGAGGGACTCGGAATCGACGCCAGCCAGTTCATGTGTTCCACGATAGGTTCGACCGTCGTGGCCGCACGTTCGCGCCGAATCGAGTGGAGTGCACTCACCGGAATCGCGCCCGTCGTCACTTTGCTGCCCGGCTGGCTGCTCGCGATGTTCGTTCTCTGGCTGCCCTTTGCTGCATGGTCGACGGTGTCGTATTGGTTCTTCGCCGCAGCCATCCTCGCCCTCGGCGTGCTCATGTTCTCGCGCCCGGTGCAGCGCTTCGTCATCATGCGTCTGCTCGGTGCCCGACCACCGACCGACGCCGAGGCGCGGCGACTCGAGAGTGCTTGGCTTGCCGTGTCGCGTCGTGCCCAACGTTCGCCCGACGCATTCGTGCTCGCCGTCGTCGACGACGAGTCGCTGAATGCATTCGCCTGCGGCGGCCATCTCGTCATCGTGTCGTCGTACGCGGTGCACGAACTCGATGATGACGAGTTGCGCGGCGTGCTCGCCCACGAACTCAGTCACCATCTCGGCCTGCACACGGTCGCACTCACCGTGTCGCAGTGGATGAGCCTGCCGATCATTGCGCTCGCATCGCTCGGCACGCGCATTCAGCACGTCGCCGAGGCGGCGACGACCACGTTCGCCGACCGCTACCCCGCACTGCGCTTCGTCGGTCGCATCGTGTCGGCAACTCTCCACGTCGTGTCGTGGCTGCTCACTCTCAACGTCTCGCTCGCCAGCGCGCTGGGCACCACCCTCGGACGCGCATCGGAACTGCACGCCGACCGCCGTGCCGCCGAACTCGGCTTCGGACACGAATTGCTCAAGGCGCTGCGCCGGGTCGATGCTGCCGAACGCGAACGGTTGCGACGTCGCATCGTGAAACGTCGCCGCTTCGCCAGCCACCCACCGGCCAAACTGCGCATCAACCACCTCAGCAGCCACCTGCGCCGTGTCACACCGCGCTGGTCGGGCCCGCGCTGAATCAGCCGTCCCCGACCCACACTGAAGGTCGGCCATGAGCACCGTCCCCGACTCGAGAAACGAAGCATCGGCCGACATGACGTCGCGCCGCAAGGCGATCGCGCTCGCCGCCGCGGCGATCGGCGCCGGATCACTCGTTGCCATTGGTCTCGCACCGCTGCGCTGGTGGCCGCTCGCCCTCGTCGGTGTCATCGTGTCGCAGGCGATTGCCGAACGCTGGTTCCCGCGGGCCCGGTTCCTTCCCGGGTTCCTGTTTGCCCTCGGCTGGTTCGCACCGGCCACCGGATGGATGTGGTTCCTCACCGCGCCCGGCTGGATCGTCGCCGTCCTCTTCTTTGCGTCGCTGCACGGCGCCGCCACGACGGTGGCGAGCTTCGTCGCAGCGCGCGGATCGCGCATCGTCGTTCGCGCGTGCGCGCACGCACTCGCCGAGGCGATTCGTTTCTCGTTCCCCTTCGGTGGCGTGCCGATCGCGAGTCTTGCCATCGCCGCATCGCCCACACCGGGCGGGCAACTCGTACGCCTCGTCGGGCCGCTCGGTGCGAGTGCGTGGGTTCTGCTCGTCGCCGCGGTTGTTGTCACCGGTGTGCGTCAATCGCGTGCGGCACGCATCGCGCTCGTTGCGTTGTTGTTGCTCGTGCCCGTTGCACACTTCATACCCGGCGCACGCGACGGCAGTGAGTCGTTGCGTATCGCGCTCGTGCAGGGCGGCGGACCACAGGCCGTGCTCGCCATCGACTCGAATCCGCGCGACGTCGTCGATCGTCATCTCGCCGCAACCGACACGCTCTCCCCCGACGACGCCATCGACGTCGTCGTATGGCCGGAGAACGTCATCGACGTGCGCGCGTTCGCCGGTAGCAAAGTCGCCGTCGAAGTCGCCGCGCAGGCGAAACGCTTGAACGCCACGTTCCTCGTCGGTGTCACCGAGAGCGTGCCGAACGGTTTTACCAACGCCCAGGTCGTCATCACGGCAGATGGTGAGATCGTCGATCGTTACGACAAGGTGCGTCGCGTTCCGTACGGCGAGTACATCCCGCTGCGCGGACTCCTCTCGGCAGTCGGTGCTCCAGTTGGTCGCGTGCCGCGCGACGCGGTTGCAGGTGACGGCACCGCAGCCGTGCGCATCGGCGACCACGTTCTCGCCGTCGTCATCTCGTGGGAAACGTTCTTTGCCGGTCGCGCCAACGAGGGAGTCGAAGCCGGTGGTTCGGTACTCGTGAATCCGACGAACGGTTCGAGTTACACCGGCACGTTGTTACAGGAGCAGCAGCTCGACGTGTCACGGTTGCGCGCCCGCGAGACCGGTCGCTGGACGTTGCAGGTCGCAACGACGGGAATCACCGCACTCATCTCACCCGACGGTGACGTCGTCCGTCGCACGTCGATCGGCGAGCAGGTCGCCTTCGTCGCCGATGTTCCGCTGCGCACCGGACGCACTCCGTACTCGTACATGGGCGACGCCGTCGTCATCGTTGCCCTGTTCGGTGGGGCGATCGTCACGGCGTTGATGCCCCGGCTGCGGAGGTTGCGCCACAGATAGCGTCACGTTGCATGTCGGGGGACAACGACATGCGCGCGATGCATGACCGTTTGCGCAACGGACCCTTGCGCATCGCGTACCTCACGTACCGCGGCAAACCCCACGTCGGCGGGCAGGGCGTGTACACCCGCCACCTCACGAAGGCGCTCGTCGATCTTGGTCATCACGTCGAGGTGTACGGCGGTCAGCCGTACCCGGTGCTTGATCCGCGCATCGAGATGCACAAGCTGCCGAGCCTCGACATCTTCAACGATCTCTACCCCGGTCGCTTCCCCGCGTACTGGGAAATCAAGGAATGGCCCGATGCTGTCGAGGTGCTCGAGTTCCTGCGCGGCACGTTCGGCGAGCCGCGCGCATTCTCTCTGCGCGCGTACCGTGCGCTGAAGCCGCGGGCGAACGACTTCGATCTCGTGCACGACAACCAGTGCCTCGGCACGGCGATCACGCGCATCAACGATGTCATCCCGACGATCGTCACGTTGCACCACCCCATCACCCGCGATCGCGCCCTCGAGATGAGCCACACACCCAACTGGTGGAAGCGCCGAGCGATCGGTCGCTGGTACTCGTTCGTGCGCATGCAGGGCAAGGTGGCGCGCTCGATGCCGCGCATCGTCGTCGTCAGCGAGAACTCGATCAACGACATCGAAAAAGACATGGGTGTGCAGCGCGACCGCATGCGTCTCGTTCCCGTCGGCGTCGATCCCGACCTCTTCACGCCGTTGCCGCACATCGCGCGCGAACCGCAGCGCCTCATCACCACGGCCTCGGCCGACGTCGCTCTGAAGGGTCTCTCCTATTTGTTGGAGGCCCTCGCCAAGTTGCGCACCGAACGCGACGTGCGCCTCACGATCATCGGCAAGCCTCGCGCCGGTGCGAGTGCCGATCTCATCGTGTCGCTTGGGTTGAAGGACTGCATCGACTACGTGTCGGGAGTTCCCGACGAAACGATCGTCGAGTTGTACGCGCGCAGCACGCTCGCCGTCGTGCCGTCGCTGTACGAGGGCTTCAGCCTCCCCGCCATCGAGGCGATGTCGACGGGCATTTGCCTCGTCGCCACCACCGGCGGCGCGTTGCCCGAAGTGACCGGCCGCGACGGCGACACCGTGTTGTCGTGTCCGCCGGGTGACGTCGACGCGCTTGCCGCAGCCATCCGCCGCGGCTTGGACGATGCCGAACTGCGCGCCCGTGTCGGTGCAGCCGGTCGCAAGCGCGTCGTTGAGCGTTGGTCGTGGCGCCATTGCGCGCAACTCACCGTCGAGCAGTACCGCGAGGTGCTCACCATGCCGCGCAACCTCGAGTTGCTCGCGAAACGGGAGCGGGGCAACTGATGCTCACCGTGCGCTTCGAGGAACTTCCGATCACCGAACGAACGCTGTTCCTCGACGCCGGTGCCGGTTTCGGGCGCCACGCCTTCGAAGCGGCGCGTCGCGGTGCACGGGTCGTCGCCCTGGATTACGGCGACGCCGAGGTCACGTCGACACGCGCCACCTTTGCGGCGATGGCGTTTGCCGGCGAGATCGACGAGTCACGCTTCGTCGGTTGCATCCGCGGCGATGCGACCCGACTTCCGTTCGCCGACGGCGCGTTCGACGTCGTCGTCACGTCCGAGGTGCTCGAGCACATCCACGACGACGACGCCGCATTGCGCGAACTCTCCCGCGTGCTCGCACCGGGCGGAACGTTCGCTGCGACCGTGCCGTCGTGGTTCCCCGAACGCATCAACTGGATGCTCTCCGACGAGTACCACGCACCGTTCGTCGAGGGCGGTCACGTGCGCATCTATTCGGCGCGTCAACTGCAACGCAAGATCTCGCGCCACGGCTTGCGCCCGCGGGGAACGCACCGTGCACACGGACTGCACTCGCCGTATTGGTGGCTGCGCTGTGCCGTCGGTCCGCAGCGTGACGATCACCGCCTCGTCAACCGATACAAGAAACTCCTCGAACGCGACATCATCGAAGCACCGCGCTCCACGCGCCTCGCTGATCGTCTGCTGTCGCCGCTCATCGGCAAGTCGTACGTCGTCTACGCGCACAAGCCGGGGTCAACGACCGACACGCACGCTCGATCAGTCGCGTCGTCTTCGACATCATCAATATCGCCGTCAACTGCGTCAACTCCGGTGACGGTGACCCAATGAGCACCGCACCCCGCTCGTTCGTGCCGAGCATCGATCAACTGAACTACACCGCATCGTGGCTCGCTTCGCTGCAGCTCGACAACGGCATGATCCCGTGGTTCCCGGGCGGTCATTGCGACCCGTGGAATCACGTCGAAGCGGTGATGGCACTCAGTGTCATGGGTCGCCACGATGCGGCCCGCGCCGGCCTGCAATGGCTCGCCGACATCCAGCGACCCGACGGTTCGTGGCACAACTACTACGCGTCCAGCGGCGCGGTGAACGACGCCAAGCTCGACTCCAACGTCACCGCCTACGTCGCCACCGGCATGTGGCACTACTGGTTGACGTCGAACCGGTTCGACGACATCGTGCACTTCTGGCCGATGGTCGAGCGCGCCATGCGCTTCGTGCTCGACATGCGCCGCAAGGACGGCACCATCTTGTGGGCCCGCGAAGTCGATGCCGAGCCGTGGGACTACGCGCTGCTCACCGGATGCAGTTCGATTCGTCATTCGTTGCACTGCGCGGCCAACGTCGCCGCACTCGTCGGCGAGCCTCGGCCGCTGTGGCGCGCCGCCGCCGATGCACTCGATGCCGTCATTCGCTTCGCGCCCGATTCGTTCGAGCCGAAGGAACGCTGGGCAATGGACTGGTACTACCCCGTTCTCGGCGGCTCGCTCACCGGCGATGCCGCCAAGCTGCGTCTCGCCGAGCACTGGGACCGTTTCGTTCTCGACGACCACGGCGTGCGATGTGTCGACGACGAACCGTGGGTGACTGCATCGGAGACCGCCGAGTGCGCACTGGCGCACGCGGCAATCGGCGACGTCGCAACGGCGGAGTTCCTCCTCGCCACGACGTCACGCCACCGCACCGACAACGGCGCGTACCTCACCGGTCTCGTGTATCCCGATCGCATCGTCTTCCCCGCCGACGAAGTGAGCAGTTACACCGGCGCAGCAGTCATCCTCGCCGCCGACGCATTGCAGCGCATTTCACCCGCGCACGCAGTGTTCGCCCCACCGATCATCGACTGATCGACCAACCCTTCAGCGGCTGCGGTGGAGAACGCGCAAAGAGCCGGTGGCCGAGATTTCCTCGTAGCGACCCGAACGCAACGCTGCGAGATAGATCTCGTCGTGCGGGGCCTGACCACCATCCTTCGGATCGGCGAACACGTCGTGAACGACGATTGATCCACCGACGCTGACGAGCCCGGCCCACGCTTCGTAATCGGCGCGTGCCACGTCGCGCCCGTGTCCGCCGTCGATGAAGCACACCGCAATCGGCAGCGTCCACCGCGCGGCAACCTCGGTCGACTCGGCAACGAGTGCGCGCACGACGTCGCTCACTCCGGCCCGCGCCACGGTGCGACGAAATTCCGGCAACGAATCGAACCTGCCGTTCGCATCGACGAGCTCCGCATCGTGCCACTCCCAACCCGCCTGGTTCTCCTCCGAACCGCGGTGATGATCGACGGCGTACACGACGACACCCGCCTTGCGCGCCGCATCGGCCAACCACAGCGTCGAGCGTCCGCAGTACGTTCCTACTTCGACGATCGCCGCGCCGGGCACGCGCGCACATGCCGCGAGAGCCGCCGCGTGCAACGCGTCGCCTTCGTCGGCGGGCATGAACCCTTTCGTTCCCAGAGCCAACTCGCGCAATGCAGCATTCATCGTCTCGCTCGCGACTTTTGCCTGCACGATCTGACACGATAGAGCCATGGCTGAATCACGCGCCGCGCTCGATTCCCTCGTCGACCTCCTCGATCTCGAGACGATCGAACGCGACATCTTTCGTGGCACGAGTCCCGACGAAAACCGCCAGCGAGTGTTCGGCGGTCAGGTCGCCGGTCAGGCTCTCGTTGCCGCGGCACGCACCGTCGAGGACGAGGATCGCCGCGCACATTCGCTGCACGCGTACTTCCTGCGCCCCGGTGACCCGACGGTGCCGATCCTGTACACCGTCGACCGCATCCGCGACGGCAAGAGCTTCTCCACCCGCCGCGTCGTTGCCATCCAGCACGGCCGCGCCATCTTCAACCTGCAGGTGAGCTTCCACACCCACGAAGAAGGACTCGACTACCAGATCGAGATGCCGCGCGACGTTCCGCCACCCGAATCACTCCCCGACATCAAGACGCTGATGCTGCCGTACAAGGATCAACTCGGCGACTGGTTCGAGCGTCCGCGTCCGATCGACCTGCGTTACGTTGACACGAATCCGTTCGCCAAGCGTGACAAGCCGCGTCAGGGTCAGCGTGTGTGGATTCGTGCCAACGGTTCGCTGCCCGCCGATCCCCTGCTGCACCAGTGCATCGTCACGTATGCGAGTGACTTCACGTTGCTCGACACCGCGTTGCTGCCGCACGGTCTCGGTTGGACCGACGGCACCGTGCAAATGGCGAGCCTCGATCACGCGATGTGGTTCCACCGCGAATTCCGCGCCGACCAATGGCTGTTGTACGACCAGTCGTCGTTCTCCACGTCGCACGCCCGCGGCCTCGCCGGTGGCGCGATCTTCACGCAGGAAGGTGAACTCGTCGTCACCGTCGTGCAAGAAGGTCTGCTGCGCGGCGGTTTGTAGATTGATGCCCGCCATGCGGCTCGCCGACATCGCCATCTTCGTCGCCATCGCGGTCGTGTCCTTCGTCGCCATGGAGCTCGTCACGTACGCCGCGCACCGCTGGGTGATGCACGGCCCGCTCGAGAACCTGCACAACGGCCACCACCGCAACGCCGCACGCTCGGTGCCCAAGCGGGGTCTCGAATCGAACGACGTCTTCCCGCTCGCCTTCTCGATCATCGTCATGGCGGGATTGTGGGTCGGCTTCAACGTCGCCGGCATGTCGTGGCTCGTCGCGGTGTGCGCCGGCGTCACGATGTACGGCGTCGCCTACACCCTCGTGCACGACGGCGTCATCCACGGGCGCATTCCGGGCATGTCGCGCATTGCGTCACGCACCGCTGCGCGGCTCACCGCCGCGCACCACACGCACCACCACACCAACGCCGAACCGTACGGAATGCTGTGGCCGCAGTGGACTCTGCGCAGAGAGTCTCAGGACGTTGCGTCGTTGCGCACCGGGTCGCGGCCGTCCCAGGTCCCCGCCGAACGGTAGGGAACGAACCGGGCGAACATCTCCTCGCCGTACCAGTTCTCACGGCGGGTACGCGCAACGACGTCACGATGACGATCGGTGCGCACGGCGAAGTTGCGCATCGCTTCCATCGAATCCCATACCGAGAACGTCGCCAAACTGCCGACGGGTAGTTCACCCACGCCGACGACGGCGCGCAAACCCGCTGCCGACTGCAACTGCTCGTCGACTGCGACGCCGGCACGGTGGAAGCGCCGCCACGACGCCAACCGCACGTTTGCCCGCGTGAGCACGATGAGCGGGCCGGTCTCGGCACTTCCCGGCGCAGCATGCTCGATGAGTTCGGGAACCGCGCGACCGCGCCACGTGCCGTGGCCACCGGCCGAGTGCAGCCCGACGTGCCAGGCCTCGCGCACGGCGTTTGCATCACCGACCTCGGAGAATCGTTCGTCGACAAATCGCGACAGATCGGCATCGTTGCGCCACACGCAGAACAACGCCGTGCGTTCGGGCTGTACCGACGCCGTCGTCGCCGAGCCGCGGCCCGTACCGAGCACGCGCACGAACTCGAGCCCCTCGACCCGCTTCATCGTGAAGCGCTGCATTCCGAGAGCGGTGAAGGCCCGCAGCGGTGACGACCAGCGCACGAGATGAAAGGAAGCCACGCGTGCCATCGCATCCATCGTGCCATGTACATGCAGTGCTCACGCGTACGAAGTGGCATGCGCGCGTAGCGGCGGCGCTTCCAGTGTCGATGAATACCGCCACGACGCCGGGAGCTTGACGCAGTGACTAGGGTCGCGAGCGATGGTGCAGAGCATCGCCGCGATCGTCGTTGCGTATCTCATCGGCTCGCTGCCGATCGCCAATGCCGTTGCCCGACGCGGCGGTGTCGACGACCTGCGCGATGTCGGCGATCGCAATCCCGGTTTCTGGAATGCACGCGGTCATCTCACCCCGCGCCTCGCCGCACTCGTGTTTTTCGGCGATACGGCGAAGGGTGTCGTTGCGGTGCTGATCGCCCAACAGGCGAGCACCGACTGGCGCATCCACTACCTCGCCGGCGCGGCAGCGATGATCGGGCATGCCTGGCCGGCAACGGCGAAATTCCGCGGCGGTCGCAGCGTGCTCACGTGGGCGGGCGCAACGCTGGTGCTGTCGCCGTGGCCGATGCTGTTCTGCATCGCGATTCTCTTGCTGTGGTGGATCTCCACGCGCATGTTCGCCTATTCGGTGCGCGTTGCGATCGTGCTCTTCCCGTTCATCCAGTTGTACCGCGACGGTCAGTGGCGCACGGCGGCATCGGGCGCCTTGATGACGCTCATCGGACTGCGTTTCGTTCTCGCCTGGCGTGAGTCACGCAGTCGTTGACCTACCCCTCCACACTCTGCGGGGGACGATGACGTTGCCGAGAACGGCGAGCACCGCGATCGGGTCGGCGAGCGGCGACAACCAGTAACCCGCACCGCCGCGTTCGTACGCCCGGCGCGTACCGAACAACGTGCCGATGCGCATCGCCACGATCACGATCGACACCATGCTCGGCGCACCGAGCGCGATCGACACGGGTGCGAGCACCATCACCACACCGAGCACGATCACCTGCGCGATCTGGCGCCACATCGGCTCGACACCCGGCAGGGCGAGGCTGCGTCCCCAGCCGCGCCACGTGTCGGCGAAGCCGTCGAACATCTCCACCACGAGCAACTGCGATGCATCGACGAAGCCGACGCGCTTCCCCGCGCCGTGCACGTGACGCGCCAACGCAACGTCTTCGACGATGTCATGCGCCACCACGTCGAACCACTCACCGTCGATCGCATCGCTGTGCCGGAACGCAAGACACTGACCGTTCGCCACTCCCCGCTTGCCGGGCGTTCCACCGGCACCGAAGCGGTACACGAGCGTCGTGAGCATCGCCGCATGCAACCACCGCCCCATCGCCGTGCGGCACCGGAACCGTCCGCCTGCACTCGCCAACGCGAGATCATCGCGGATCGCCCGCGCCACCAACGCCAGCGCCAACTGCGCATTGGGTCGCGTGTCGGCATCGAGCGTCACGATCCACTCGCCACGTGCCGCATCCACTCCGCAACGCAATGCCCACGGTTTGCCCATTGCCCGCTCTGGTCGACCCTCGGCGCGCACCACCCGTGCACCCGCCGCCGTGGCAACACGTGCGGTGCCGTCACTCGAATCGTCGTCGACGACGATCACCTCGGTCACCCCCGGCGCACCGCGCAAGCCGTCCAAGCAGGCACCGATGCGCAACTCCTCGTTGCGCGCCGGGATGACGACGCTGATCGACGGTGCGGCACCGGGTGCATCGCGCATCGCACTTCCCGCGGCGATCGGTTCGCGCCTGCGCGCCGCGCGCACGACCATCGGCATGATTGCCGCGAGTGCGAGCGCCTCCAGCACCCATTGCCAGGCAAACAACATGGCGTTCCTACGCGTGAATCGCCGGGCGGCGGTGCGCCCACGGCGCCGCCGCTTCCACCTGTGCCGCCAGACGCAACAACACGTCCTCGCGGAACGGCGCTGCGACGCACTGCACACCCATCGGCAACCCCGCCGCATTCCAGAACAACGGCAGGCTGATCCCCGGCTGCCCCGTCATGTTGAACTGCGCGGTGTACTGCATCACCGCGCGCAAACGTTCGGTCGCATCGTCACCGCTCAACTCACCGATGCGCGGCGGCGGTCCGGCAATCACCGGTGCGAGCAACACGTCGAAGCCGCGCTTGCCGTTACCGGGCAGCCACCACTCGATGACGCGACGCGACCAACGATGCATCCAGTACACGGCATCGAGGTAGTCGACGACGTTGGTCGCCTTGCCGAACGCGTGCATCACCCAGTTGCTCGGCTCGATGTCGTCGGTCGTCAACTCGCGACCGAGGCGCTTCTCCAACTGTCCGACATCGGCGGCAACGCCGGCGATGACGACCGACAGGAACTTTTCGCCGAATTCCTCCTCGCTCAACGCCGGCGGATGCGTCACCTCGACGTCGTGTCCCAACTCACTGAACAACTTCGCTGCGGCGGCGATCGATGCCCGCGTGTCCGGGTGATCAAGACCCGTCGGCAGCAACGGCGAATCGAGTACGCCGATGCGCAACTTCTCCACCGGTGCACCGACTTCGTCGCGGTACGGTCGCGCCGGCGGCGGGGCCACGTTCGGATCGCCCGGTTCGTATCCCTGCAAGATGTCGAGCACGAGCGCCGTATCGCGCACGCTGCGCGTGAGGCATCCTTCGACCACTCCGCCCAACCACGTTTCACCGAGCTGTGGTCCGATGCTGATGCGACCGCGGCTCGGCTTCAACCCGACGAGGCCGCACTCGCTCGCCGGCACACGAATCGATCCGCCGCCGTCGTTGCCGTGACCGATCGCCACACATCCCGCCGCAACGGCCGCCGCCGATCCACCGCTCGATCCACCCGTCGAATGGTCGAGGTTCCACGGGTTGCGCGTCGGGCCGTAGGCCAACGGCTCGGTCGTGATCGTGCTGCCGAATTCCGGCACATTCGTACGACCGATGACGATGCATCCCGCCGCACGCAGTCGCGAGTACACGTGCGAGTCACCCTCGGCGCGGTACCCGAGCTGCTTCAACACGCGCGTGCCGAGGTGGTACGGCTCGTCGTCCATTTGGCACAGCAGGTCCTTCGCCACGATCGGCACACCGGCGAGCGGTGCCGAGTTCGTACCGGCTGCGTTCGTGGCGGCTGCTTCCTGGCGTGCCCGTTCGTAACGCTTGTGAATGACCGCGTTGATCTGCGGATTCACCTTCTCGACGGCGGCGATCGCCGCCTCGACGAGTTCGCTCGCGCTCACCTCACCGCGACGAATCGCTTCTGCTTGTCCCACACCATCGAGCGCCAACGCATCGGTCATGTGCGCCACACTAGGCATCGCCGCGATGCACGACGTTTAGCCTGTGCGCGTGCGGGTCGTGGCGGCAGTCGACAAATTCCGCGGCACGGCAACGGCCGCCGAGGTCGCAACGGCGATCGGCCACGCGTGTTGGTCCGAGGGTCATGACTGCGTCGAGATACCACTCGCCGACGGCGGCGAGGGAACTCTCGCCGTGCTCGGTGGCGCGAACCGCACGCAACGCGTCACCGGTCCGCTCGGCAAGCCCGTCGATGCACAGTGGCGATTCCATCGCGGTGTCGCGATCATCGAGATGGCTACCGCAGCCGGGCTCACGCTCGCCGGTGGTGCCGAACGCAACGACCCGATCAACGCTACGACGACGGGTGTCGGCGAGCTCATCGACTCTGCGCTCAATCTCGGGGCGAAGAAGATCATCGTGTGCGTCGGTGGATCGGCGACGACCGACGGCGGCTGGGGTGCCGTGCAGGCGATCACCGCACCGGCGCGTCTCAAAGGTGTCGAGTTCGTCGTGGCGTGCGATGTCGACACCGCATTTCTCGACGCCGCGCACATCTTCGCGCCGCAGAAAGGCGCGACTCCCACGCAGATCGACTTCCTCGAGACACGTCTCGCACGCACCGCGCAGTTGTACCGCGACAACTTCGGCATCGACGTCACGAGCATCTCCGGTGCCGGTGCGGCGGGAGGTCTTGCCGGTGGCCTCGCTGCACTCGGCGCACAACTCGTATCGGGCTTCGACGTCGTCGCCGACGAGGTCGATCTCTACGATGCGCTCGACACTTGCGATCTCGTCATCACCGGCGAGGGCAAGCTCGACGCCGAAAGTTTCCGTGGCAAGGTCGTCGGCGGAGTCGCATCACTCGCCGCAAAACGCAACGTTCCATGCATTGCCATCTGCGGCGACGTCGATCCCGATGCGACGGCGAACGCACCCGGTCGATTTACAGCGGTGAGCCTCGTCGAGAAATTCGGTCGCGACGCGGCGCTGTCACAACCCCGCACGTGCATCGAAGATGCCGCCGCCGAGGTGTTGCGCGCGTACGCGCGTTGATCAGCCGCCCGTCGTTGTCGGAACGACGACTGCCGGCACGGTGACGGCGGGAACTGTCGGTGCGGTCGGCACGGCGTTGTTGATGATCGCCAACGACTTGCCGGCGATATCGGTGCCGAGGAGGATGAGCACGCTCGCCTCACCGAGGTTGCCCGTTTCCGTCGGGATCGGTGCGGGCATCGGCGCAGTCGACACACCACCCAACTCGGCGGCAACGGCCGCTGCGGCCGCTTCACTGCCGAGCAGGTAGTAGACGACCGTCGTGGTCTGACGCGGCGTCACTTCGCTCTTGTTCAACGCCGGCTGCACGATGTAACCGCGGCCCTGCAGTTCGGTGGTGAGCAAGCCTGCGCTGCCCGACACGCCCGATGCGTTCGCCACCTGCACCTTGAAGGCGGTGAGCACGACCGCTGCCGTGGTCGGCACCGCCGGCAACGTGTCGACGGAACCTTCGGCAACCGTCGTCTCGGTGACCGCCGGCGCACTGACGGTTCCACCGCCGTCGCCGCGAATGTCGCGAAGGATGAAGAATCCGAGCAGCACCGACAGCACGGCCACGATGACCGACAGTGTCGAGTTGACGTTGGCACCCCGCGGTTCGGGCTGCGGACGGGGACGACGCTGTTCCTGGCTCATGAGTGACTCGCTTTCCGGGTGCTGAACACCGTGCTTTTCAGGGTAGTCAACGGCTGTTGGTCGATTGAGTGACCTTCGCGCGGGACCGCGCTGCTGGAGCCGAGGGTGGGGATTGAACCCACGACCTACCGCTTACAAGGCGGTTGCTCTGCCACTGAGCTACCCCGGCGAGTGCGTCAACGACGCGCCATCACTCTACGAGTGGGTGCGTCGCGCGCGAACCACCTCGTACGTCGCCAACGCGGCGGCGGCCGACACGTTGAGTGACGACAACGATCCCTCCATCGGAATCGACACGACGAGATCGCATCGTTCGCGCACGAGACGCGACAACCCGGCACCTTCGGCACCGAGCACCACGCACACGTGTTCCGCGGCGAGATCACCGAGATCGAACAACGACTTGTGCGCCTCGTCGTCGAGACCGACCACCCACACTCCGGCGTCGCGCAACGACTGGATCGCACTCGGCAACCCCGGCACCACGCACATCGGCACGTATTCGATGGCTCCGGCGGCCGACTTCGCCACCGTCGGTGTCACGTGCACGGCTCGGTGACGCGGCAACACGACCGCATCGACACCCGCTCCGTCGCACGACCGCAGAATTGCTCCGAGATTGCCCGGATCGGTGACGCCGTCAACGGCGACGAGGAACAACTTCTTGTCGTTGCGCTTGGCGAGCACGTCGTCGAGCACCACATCCTCGAGCGCCGCCGCGCGGGCGATGATTCCCTGCGGTGCTTCGCTGCGCGCCATCTGTTCGATCTCGCGCCGCGGCACCCGCCGCACCTGCACGCGACGCTCGCCGGCCAACATCTCGATGTCGCTGATAAGCGGACTCGGCTCGACGTCGGCGGCGATGAGCACCTCGAACGCACGACGCGTTCCGGCCATCAGCAACTCGCGCACCGCCTGGCGACCCTCGATCTGCTCTCCACCGAGACCGCGTTCGTGCTTGCCCTTCGGACGCGGGCCCTGACCCGGCGCACGACGCGCACCGGAAAACTTCTTGTTGCCACCCTGACTTCCCGAGCTGCGTCCACCGGCGCTACGTCCACCTGCACTGTGTCCACCTGCACCGGCGCCACCACTGCGTGAACCCGAACTCCACGCACCGCCACTGCGCGAACCGGCACTGCGCGATCCGCCGCCCCACGAACCGCCACTGCGCGAACCATTGCTCTTGCCACCGGAATCTCCGCCGCGCGGTGCGCGTCCGGTGCGCGTGCTGCGCTTCGCTCGACCAACGTCCTTCTTGCCGCCGCCACGACCCGCACCACCACCGGCACCGCCGCCGCGCTTCGGCGCGTTGCGGCTCACGACGCGCTCACGATCGCCACGGCCAGACACATCAATCCTTCACGGCGACCCAACGCGCCCATCTGTTCGGCGCGTCGACCCTTGATCGACACCGGTGCTCCCACGATCTCTGTCATTTTCTCCTGCATCTCCTCGCGCCGCGGCGCAATCTTCGGCGACTCGGTGACGATGTTGCAGTCAACGTTGCCGATCGTCCACCCCGCCGCGCGCACCATCTCGACGACCCGCGTCAAAATTTCGGTGCTCGCCACACCCTTCCACTTCGCATCGGTATCGGGAAAGTGCATCCCCAAATCACCCAATCCGGCCGCACCCAACAACGCATCGCTGATTGCATGCGCAACCGCATCAGCATCGCTGTGTCCGACGAGTCCGCGCTCACCGGCGAACGTCACGCCGCCGAGCACCAACGCCCGATCGTCGCCGTCTGCGGCAAAGCGATGCACGTCGAAGCCCTGTCCGACCCGAATCTTCACATCGCCTCCCGCGTCGATCCTCGCACGGTCAGATCTCCCGCGCCTGCATGGCTCGCGCCCACGCCATGTCTTCGGGCGTTGTGATCTTGCGGTTCATCGCACTGCCCTCCACCACGATCACGCGACCACCGTTCGCTTCGACGAGCGATGCATCGTCGGTTCCCTCGGCGCTCCCCGTGTGCGCGGCTCGCAACACCGACGCTCGAAACGCCTGCGGAGTTGCCACCGCGCGCAACGCCGACCGCGGCAGGGTCGACACCACAACGCCGTCTTCTTCGACGAGCTTGATCGTGTCGGCCGGCGTCAACCCCGGCACCGCACCGTCGGCACCGCCATGCACCGCATCGATGACGAGCCGGTAGTCCTCATACGTTGCAAACGGGCGTGCAGCATCGTGCACGCAGATGATCGTCGCCTCGGCCGGCACCGCCGCCAACCCGCGACGCACCGATTCACTACGCGTCGCACCCCCGGCGACCACCGCATCGGGAACGACACCATTCACGACACCGTTCACGACACCGTTCACAACACCACTTGCCGCGCCCTCTGCGCCGACCATCTCTGCGGGTACCACCAACACCACGCCGTCGCTCGCCGAATGCGCAATATCCATCGACCAATCGACCAAACGACGCGATCCGATCGTCTCGAACTGCTTCATCGCCCCGAATCGCTGGCCCGATCCGGCCGCGAGAACGATGGTCCAAATCCGTTCACCATCGGGGCGCTTCCCCACGGGTGACATCGCAAATCAGGGTAGTACCGTGAAGTCGTTATGACACATGAAGACGTACTCGGCCGCAGCGAGTTCTTTGCCTCGGCATCCCCCGCATCACTGAAGACCATCGCTGCCGCAGGTCGCACGCTCACCTTGTCACGCGGCGACATTCTCTTCAACGAAGGTGACACTCCCGCCGCCATGTACATGGTGCTCTCGGGTCGCATCGCCATCGCCATTTCGAATCGCGCCGTCGACACCCGCGAGAGCATGCTCGCGCTCATGGAGTCGGGCGATCTCTTCGGCGAACTCGGTCTGCTCGACGACGGTGAGCGCAGCGCCGCCGCCCGCGCCATCGAACCCTCCACCGTGCTCGAGATTCCCTACGCGATCGTCAAGGAACAACTCACCTCGAACCCGAACATGTTGTGGGGCGTCACGAAGTTGCTCGCCGCACGTCTGCGCGTCATGGACGAAGTGCTCGCCGACAGCGTTTTTCTCGACGTCACCGGCCGCACCGCCAAGCGTCTGCTCGAGTTGTCGGGTGGCGCCAACGAGTTCACGCTCCCCGTCACGCAGGAAGAACTCGCCGGCATGGTCGGTGCGTCACGTGAGCGCGTGAACAAGGCGATCGCCAGCTTCATCCGTCTCGGATGGCTGCAGCAGTCCGAGCGCCGCTACCAGATTCTCGATCGCGCCAAGCTCGAGGCCCGCGCCGCCTAGGGCGTTACGTCGCGGGCGTCAACCACGCTCGCGCGGCATCGAACGCATCACGCGCATCGTCGGCACGGTGTGCCGGGCGCGCAGAATCGTGCGCAAACCCGTGATCGGCTTCGCCGTATTCACGCACCACCGCACCCGTCGCGCGCAACGCGGCAACGTCGTTAGCGGGCGTGTACGGGTCTTTCGTGCCGATGATCGCAAGCACCTTGCCCGCGTTGCCCGCGCGCAAGTAATCGAGCGGCTCGCGGTGTGACGGCGAGCGCCAGTACTCGGGCAGACGAATCATCCCGTAGAACGAGGCGATCTTGGCGAACTTCGCACTGCGCACCGAGTTGAAGCAGTACATGCCACCCATGCAGAAACCCATCAGCCCCACGTGCGCAACGTCGAGCATGTCGGCAGCAGCCTCGAGGTCGGCGAGATGCTTGTCGTCGTCGAGGTTCGTCACCGCTGCACGACGCGGCTCGACCTCGGGCCCGAGGTTCAACCCCGGAAACGGCTCAACGGCAGCAACGCGCATGTTCCACTCACGCGCGAACCGATCAACCATGTCGTCGAACAACGGCCGCACACCGAAGATGTCGGGAATGATCACCAACCCACCCACCGGCGCCGACTGAGACGTATTGATGGAAACAACGGTGCCCGACGGCAATGTGCTGCGCATGGCGCCATTCTGCCCGACTGCTGCACCACGGCAGGCAGGACGATGATCACGCTGCGGTGAGTCCGCGGGGGAAATGGCGGGGGAAGGCGCATCAGCACCCTCGGCCCATGACCACAACTCCACGCACCACAACCAAACACAGCGCCACAAAACACAGCACCACCACAAACAACACCGCCAGCCCGATCGAACGTCTGCAACGCGAATGGACGCAACTCAACCGCCGCCCGAGCACCCTCGCCCGCGTCGACATGTGGGAATTGCGTTCGTTCCCCTACCGCAGCCTCGACGAACTCCTCGCCGACGCCGGCTACTGGGGCGATACCACTGACGACGTCGCCGATCATCGCCTGTGGCGTCTCGTGAAGATCGCCCGCACCGACGATCTCGCCGCACGCATCGTGCTCCAGCGCATCCTGCCCCCGGTGATGGCAATCATCCGGCGTCGCTATCGCGTCGAGAACCAACCGATCAACGACGTCGCCACCACAGTCATCTCCCATGCGTGGGAGGTCATCCGCACGTATCCATACGAGCGCCGTCCGCGCAAGGTCGCCTCGAACCTCGTGCGCGACACCGAGTACCACGCGTTCGTGCGTCCGCGGCGTCGTCCCCGCCCGCTCGACAACACCGTGCCGCTCACCGAACACAGCCACCCCGTCGCCACACCATCGACGCACCCGGCGATCGAACTGCGCGGAGTCATTGCCGATGCACGCCACGACGGCCTCAGCGACCGCAGCCACACGATCATCTCCGAGCTCGCCCACGATGCGAACACCGCCGTCGTTGCCGCCCGCCTCAACGTGTCGCCCCGCACCGCTCGCGTCTGGCGACGCGACGCGCTCAACGAGCTGCGAGCACTGACGCGGTCTGCGGGGTGAGCTTCGTGCGGCGCAGCCGCAGGCTGTTCATCACGACGAACACGCTCGAGAACGCCATCGCCAACCCCGCCCACATCGGGTTGAGCAGGCCGAGGGCCGCCAACGGAATCGCCGCGCTGTTGTAGAAGAAGGCCCAGAACACGTTCGCCGAAATGGTGCGCAGGGTCGCGCGCGACAACAAGATCGCGTCCGACACCAACCGCAAATCACCGCTGACGATCGTGAGATCGCTCGCGTTCATCGCCACGTCGGTTCCCGTGCCCATCGCGATGCCCACGTTCGCCTGCGCCAACGCCGCCGCATCGTTCACACCGTCACCCACCATCGCCACCGCATAGCCCCGCTCCTGCAGGTCGGCAACGACGCGCACTTTTTCCTCGGGCAACACGCCGCCAATGACGTGCTGATCATCAGTGTCGATCCCCACTTGTTCGGCCACCGACATCGCCGTGCGCAAGTTGTCACCGGTCAGCAGCATCGGACGCAATCCCAATTCACGCAACGCCGCGATCGCCGCCGCGCTGTTCGGCTTCGGACGATCGGCCACCACACACACGCCCTTCACCGCGCCACCGATGGCGACGAGCACGGCGATGTACCCGTCGCCGCGGGCCGCAGCCATTGCCTCGTTCATCGCCGCCGGCACCAACGACAACCGTCGGCGCATCAACATCTCGCTGCCCACCGCCACCGACACACCGTCGACGACACCGGTCGTGCCCATGCCCGGCACGTTCGCAAAATCGCTCACGTCACTTATCCGACCCAGTTCCGACTTCGCCGCCGTCGCAATCGCCTTGGCCACGGGGTGTTCGCTCGCGTGCTCGAGCGCGCCGGCGTACCGCAAGACGTCGCTGCGGGTCGTTCCCTCCACGCACACCACGTCGACGAGCTGCATGACTCCCGTCGTCACCGTGCCGGTCTTGTCGAACACCACGGTGTCGATGCGTCGCGTTCCCTGCAACACGTCGGCGCCCTTGATGACGATGCCCATCTGCGCGGCGCGGCCGCTGCCGACCATCAACGCCGTCGGCGTCGCCAGGCCCAGTGCGCACGGGCAGGCAATGATCAACACTGCAACGGCCGGCGGGAACGCATCGGCCGCAGTGCCGCCGACGATCCACCACGCAACGAACGTCGCAATCGACAACCCGATCACCGACGGCACGAACACGCTGCTCACCCGGTCGGCGAGCTTCTGCACGGGGGCCTTCGTCGCCTGGGCGTCGCGTACCAACTTCGCCATCTGGGCGAACGTCGACTCCGCCCCTACGCGTGTCGCGCGCACGATCAACCGACCCGTCAAGTTCACGGTCGTTCCCGTCACCTGCGCACCCACCGTCACGTCGACGGGCACGCTCTCGCCGGTGAGCATCGATACGTCGATCGTCGACATGCCGTCCTGCACGATGCCGTCGGCAGCGATGATCTCCCCCGGGCGCACGATGATCAAGTCACCCACCGCCACGGCCGCCGCATCGACGATCACCTCGTGACCGTCGCGCAACACCGTCGCATGCCGCGCACCCAGGGCAAGCAACGACCGCAGGGCGTCACCGGCACGGCGCTTGGCCCGCGCCTCGAAATAGCGCCCGGCGAGCAGGAACAACGTGACGGCCACCGCGACTTCGAAATACACGTGGTCGACGTCGCCCATCGACATCGTCATGCCGGCGTGTTGCTCGAGCGCATTGCCCCACACCATCGCCCACACCGACCACACCGTCGCGGCACTCACCCCTATTGATATGAGTGTGTCCATCGTCGTTGCCCGGTGGCGGGCGTTCATCAGTGCCGAGCGGTGGAATAGCCATGCTCCCCACGTCACGACGGGGGCCGAGGCGACGAGGGCGAACCACTGCCAACCGTTGAACATCAACGGCGAGATCATCGACACGAGAATCACCGGCACCCCGAGTGCCGCCACCACGATCAACCGCAGGCGCAACGACGCCAAACGTTCGGCATCCTCACGGGCGAGTTCGTCGGGGGTGACATCGTGCAACTTGCGCGCCCCGTAACCGAGCTCGCTCACCGCTTTCAGCACCCGCTCGGGGTTCACGGCAGCCGAGTCGAATTCCACCCGTGCCGATTCGGTCGCGTAGTTCACCGTGGCGCGTACGCCATCGAGTTCGTTCAGACCCTTTTCGATCTTTGCCGCACAGGCACCACAGGTCATGCCCGACACCGCCAGATCGAGTTGCTGGAGGGTATGTGTCGACGTTGACATCGTGGGTCGCCTGGGATTCGAACCCAGGACCTGCGGATTAAAAGTCCGTTGCTCTGCCAGCTGAGCTAGCGACCCGGGGGCGGAGCGGAACCCAGAGCGAGACTCGCCCAGAGAACCGAACCGACCGACTACGAAGGCTAGTTCCCCTCTCGCCGAAGCACTCGGTGGCGGAACACTTCGGATAGGTCCATCCGAACTTCAGACAGGTTCATCCGAAACTCGGACGTGTTCGCGGGCAGGGATCATCCCCCGCTCTCATGATCCCGGGTCTTTAGTCGCTTATGCGGCGCGCGGTGGCCACGCTTAGGACCGCACTTATCTGGGGCTGGGAGGAGATAAGACGGTGGGCGATTTCCACTCAGCGTCTACGGCAAAAGGCCTGACAGTGAACCGCTAGGGATTGAGGACGCAACCGGCGGTACTGTTGCAGTCCAATTCATTTGCGAAATTCCGGCAACCACACGTGGCGTTGGGATCTCCTCAGGTCTCAATTTGAGAATTGAATTCAACGAAGTCTCAAGGTCAATGTGCAGGTCATCCACAAATATCGGATGTGTGCCAAGAGTTTCTAGACAACAACGCAACAATTTTCCTTTTTCAACCTCTAGCACAAGAAGTGAATCAATTAACCCGAAAACTGTCGAGATACTTGATCCGACTTCAACCTCTGCAAGAAGAATTGAAATCACGACGACTTTAGAGCCGTTTCGCACCGGAAGTTGTCGCGATGAGAATGAATGCTCTCGCGGAAATCTGGTTGTCGTCTTGACTTCTAGACTTTCATCGTCAGTGGAGAAGTCATAAGCTGCGTCATCTTTTGACCGCCAAGACTGAATCATTCGGCCACGATCCTCTGAATGAAGAATGACTAGAAGTTCGCCCAAGAGCCCAATTTGTTTGCCTCTCTCTGGACTCGCCTTCATTCGATTGTCAAGAAGGTCGACCAACGCAGCGATTGTCCTACCTTGCAACACCCCGCTTCTATTCGAAACGTGCATTGACACGAGCCCAGCGAAAAGTACACTCAAGGCGTCCAATTCCTGCGATGTAATTTGACTGTACGAAATCACGAGAACGCTGACTTCGTGAAGTGCACTCATCCCTGCTGGATAGACAGAACGCCAAGGTTCATACCGAAAACTTCGACCCACGATTGGTTCATCCACTGCTTCGCCTGGGGCAATGAGGACTACTGAACCATTCGGCATCAGACCGACGCCAAGCGGCACTTCAGGATCAAAAAGCCTGAGCGTGACCGTGTCAACTTCACCCGAGACTGAGCCGTCAATTGCGCGGCGAATGTCTCTTTGGTCCCAGGTCAATTGAAACCCCATGAATCAACTTTGAAATTTCCTGGCGCAAGAAAACTCAAGCCCAATCCATACCCGATGTGATTACCTGGTGATTGAGTTTGCGCTGCCTCAGAATTCATCAAGTCAAACAACTCAATGGTGAACAGGCAACTGCTGACTTTCAATCTGTCTCTAACCCTTCGTTGAGTGCCACCGACAACAGGCACGAGCTCCACGTGATCGAACCACTGCGCTTGACGGTATGAGTTTGATTGGCGTAGATGCTCCTCCCAGATCGTCATCAAATCACCGGATGATGCTCTTCTGCCTAGATTGCGGCATCCACGCTCTGCCCCAACTCTTGTTTCAGGCATCATGCCGTGACTTATGCGCGTCATCTCGCGAACGCTTCGACATGCGACTGCTATTGGCAGTGCGGAGAGTCCCAATTCACCAAGACTTGGATCAAGTACAACTTCGACAGCTGATCGTCTCTGACTATCGGAGCTTGAGAACTCAAAGCGGCGAAACATCGCGAGGAACCACTCGCGAGGGACATCTTCGATGATCTGCCAGTCATCAGATTTCTCATCCACGATTCCCACGTCGAGGACTTCCTGCAGGAACACCCGACTGTTGGAGCGGCAGACGTCGGGAACCGCATAGTTCTTAGTCTGAAATACAATTTCCCGAAGTTCGGTTCGTTTTACAGCAGGATCAAGAACACCGGGTCTCGTTGGGTTGATTGATTTCTTTCCGGGCTGAACAAAAACAATCTCCCCGCCATATTTCTTTAAGTCTCTTTCGGTCTCATCCCAATGACGAGCAAATCGGTAGAGAACGGAATCTGCTTGTTGCATCTCCTTGAAGAGGTCAAAGATGTCGTTTGGCGCCCACACCTTCACAAACCTGGAGTATCGGGAGCGATATCCGCAAAATCTCATCTGCTGACTGAGCGTGTCGAATTGCGGGCTCTTCGGATTCCTGAGAAAATAAGTTGAGGTGAGTTGAGGAATCGTTACACCACGCCCCAAGATGTCTCCGCCGATCAATATCCACTGGTCAGATTTTTCCCAGTCTTTTGCTCTAGAGGGCATGTCTTCATCAGCTGTCGGACTCTTCTTGTCACTGTTCACCATCAGAACTCGTGTTGAATTCGAGACTGAGCCACATAGGTCATTTCGCCAGTCATCAGGGATTTCGAGCGGTAAGTCACTAGCAAGATCACCCAAACCCGACACAAGTTCTCGATAGGAGACGCCTAATTCGCCATTGACAAACTCCTCATCGGGTTCGGCGTATCCATGACCCAATTTTTCAACAACGTCTTTGTTAATTTCTTTAATCCATTGGTAGAAGATCGAATGATCGACCTGTCGTCCAGAGGGATGGATCAGGAACTGAACGCTCTTGAGGCTCGGAATCTTATAATCACGAAGTCTTCGGTCGCATGAGTAGAAGACTGATGGCTCCATTCGTCGAATCATTCCTACTAGGAAAAATTCAATCAATGCTTTTCTTAAACTCGCCGGAGGAGGACTGGGCAAAGATTGCGGAAGGTCTGAGATAGGAATTCGGTTCTTTGCCAAATCATCAGAGAGCAGATCGTCGA
>JBIIUH010000111.1:0-3737 GCA_044340075.1 Ilumatobacteraceae bacterium
CCCTGGTAGCGCTTGTCGTCGAGCCACTTCGTCTCTTCGCCCCAGTACGTGTCATCCGGTTCGTAGGTGTCGGCACGACCGCCGGCGAAGCCGAAAGTCTTGAAGCCCATCGACTCCATCGCGATGTTGCCGGCGAGGACAATGAGGTCCGCCCACGACAGCGCCTTGCCGTACTTCTTCTTCACCGGCCACAGGAGGCGGCGGGCCTTGTCGAGGTTGCCGTTGTCCGGCCAGCTGTTCGTCGGAGCGAAGCGCTGCTGTCCGGTGCCCGCACCGCCGCGACCGTCGCTGATGCGGTAGGTGCCGGCTGCATGCCACGTCATGCGCACGAAGAAGGGGCCGTAATGGCCGTAGTCGGCGGGCCACCATTCCTTCGAGTCGGTCATGAGCGCCTTCAAGTCGGCGACGACGGCATCGAGGTTCAGCTTCTTGAACTCGTCGACGTAGTCGAAATCCTCGCCCATCGGGTCGCCGGCAACCGGGTTGTTGTGCAGGACCTTGAGGTTGAGTTGGTTCGGCCACCAGTCACGGTTGGTCGGTGCCATGTCGTTGGATGTCGTGGAACCCGTGAACGGGCACCGTGGTTCGTTGCTCATGTGATGTTGCTCCTTGTGTTCTTTCTGAATTGCTTCGTTGTTTGTGTTGCTGGGGGTTACTGGTTCTTCGGATTCGGTATTCGGTCTTGCGATTCGGTGTTGCGATTCGTGTCTTCGTCAGGCGGACTGTCGGGCCGGGGCAGTTGTGGACACATCTTGGCACTGCGGGCACAGACCCCAATACGTGACGTCGGCTTCGTCGATGGCAAAGCCGTGCGTCTCCGACGCGTGCAGGCAGGGTCGCTCTCCGACGGCGCAGTCGACGTCACCGACGGCACCGCACGACCGGCACATCACGTGGTGGTGGTTGTCGCCGACACGATCTTCGTAGAGGGCGGGGGAGCCGATGGGTTGGATGCGTCGCACGATGCCGCGCTCGACGAACGAATTCAAGGTGTCGTATACCGATTGCTTCGAAATCGAACCGATGTCGGTGCGGGCGAGGCCGGCGACGTGGTCGGCCGTCGAGTGCGGGGCCTTTGCCACTGCGCGCAGGACGGCGAGGCGCTGGGCGGTGACGACGATTCCGTGAGCACGAAGGGCATCGGCGTGGGCGGACAGCACGGCGTGAGCCTAGACGCAAGTTTGGACTGAGTCAAATCCTTGGAAATATCAAGAAGGCTGGCCGGGCACCCGGTGCCGGCGCAGCAACTCGTAATGGTGGAGCTGGGGGGAATCGAACCCCCGTCCATCAGCCGGTGAATGCGCGTGATACGACCATTCCCGCTGTGGTGCTGTCGCAACCCCGCCGGCGGGTCGACTCCCTAGTTACCTAGAGCGCGTCTCGTCTTTTCGAGATGTCATCGGTCTTTCCCGCCGTCAGCAGTCTTTTCCGCTGTCATCCTCCGCTTCTGTTGCCGGGCTGCGGTGGATCGGCCCCGTGCGACCTTGCGGCTCACGAATGCTCTACGACACCTGAAATCAGGCGGCGAGAGCGAACTGCTTGTTGGCAGTTGTTGTTGTGCCCCGTTTTACGAGTCTGAGCAACTCGGGTCGCACGTTCACCCAGCGACACTGACGTCGAAACCTGTCAGCCCCGTGAATTTCCGTACGTTCCCAGTGTACGGAGGGGTGTGCGCGGGGTATTCGGAATGAGTCGTGAAACCCGGCTCACTCGCCGCGTTTGGACTGCCGGCCCAGCGATCGACGCATTTCGAGCTCGGATTCCTTCTTCGCGATCGCTGCCCGGCGGTCGTGTGCGGCGCGACCCTTGGCAAGGGCGAGTTGCACTTTCACCCGGCCGTCGCGCAGGTGCAACTCGAGCGGTACGAGGGTGAGGCGTTCCTTGGCGACCCGGGCGGCGAGGCGGCGAATTTCGGTGGCGTGCAGCAGCAGTTTTCGCGGACGCACCGGTTCGTGCGCGCCGACGCCGTGACCGAAGCGGTAGGGCGAGATGTGCATGTTCTCCAGCCACATTTCGCCCGCCTTCACGTGCGCGTAGGCGTCGGCGATCTGCACTTGTCCCTCGCGCAGGCTCTTCACCTCGCTGCCGACGAGCACGATCCCTGCCTCGATGACGTCGAGGATCGTGTAGTCGTGGCGCGCCTTGCGATTGCTGGCGAGAATCGTCGGTTCGGCGGGCTTGGTCATGGGTCGGCAACTGTTCGGTGTTCGTGGCCGTGTTCGGCGACCTCCACCCTAGGTAGCGTTGCGAACCGTGTCCGCTTCACCCGATGCCGCCGGAGCAGGAACCGAACTCGTCGGTCAACTCGTCATCACGCCCGATATCGAGGCAGCGATCACGCATCATGCGCTCGCCTGCAAGCCGCACGAAGCGTGCGGTCTGCTCGTCGGCGAGTGGGGCAGCGATGTCGCGCGCGAGTTCCACCCGTGCCGCAACCTCGCCGCGTCGGCGATCGTGTACACGGTCGACCCGAAGGATCACCTGCGCATCGAACTCGACGCCGAGGCGCGGGGACTCGCCGTCATCGGCGTGGTGCACAGCCACACGCATACCGAGGCATTTCCGAGCCCGACTGACGTGCGCCAGGCCCCCGATCCGCAATGGCACTATTCGATCATCAGCCTGAAGTACGACCCGCCGCGACTGCGCAACTTCCGCATCGTCGAGGGTGCAATCAGCGAAACCGCGCTCATCCGCGACTGACCGGTCAGTCCCGCGCGCCGGGGTGTGACTTCCGTGCTCCGTCGGGCATCGGGCGCCGGGGTAGGTAGAATGCCGACTGATCCGATCGGATTTTCACCCTTCTCATGAGCCCCCTTCTCGCCCCCGCCACCCACGCCAACGTGCTCGGCCTCATCGGCAATACGCCGATGGTCGACGTCAGCGTGCTCTCGCCGAACCCGAACGTGCGGTTGATTGCGAAGTTGGAGAGCCAGAACCCGTTCGGCTCGGTGAAGGACCGCATCGCGAAGGCGATGATCGAGGCGGCCTACCGCGACGGACGTCTGAAGAAGGGCCAGCGACTCATCGAACCGTCGTCGGGCAACACGGGTATCGCACTCGCTGCGATCGCCCGCGTCATGGGCAACCCGATCACCATCCTCATGCCCGAAAACGTGTCGGTCGAACGACGTCAGATGCTGCAGGTGTTCGGCGCCGAGATCATCCTCACCCCGGGTGAAGAGGGATCGAACGGTGCGGTGCGCCGCGCCGAGGTGATGGCCCGCGAGCATCCCGAGTGGTGCTTCCTCCATCAATACGAGAACGAAGCGAACCCCCGCGCGCATTACGACACGACGGGTCCCGAAATTTGGCGCGACTGCCCGGAGATCACGCACTTCGTCGCCGGTCTCGGCACGAGCGGAACCCTCATGGGCGTCGGCACGTACCTGAAGGAACAGAACCCCGACGTGAAGATCGTCGCCGTCGAGCCGCCGCTCGGCGAGCGCGTCGAAGGATTGCGCAACCTCGACGAGGGGTACATCCCGCCGGTGTTCGACAAGTGGCACGGTCGCGACCTGCTCGATCGCAAACGCATCGTGCGCCCGCGCGAGAGCATCGAGATGACGCGGCGCATCGTTCTCGAGTGCGGCATCTTCGCCGGAATCTCGTCGGGTGCGTCGCTCGCCGGAGCGGTGAAGGTCGCCGGCGAGATCTCCGAGGGAACGATCGTGTTCATCGTCTGCGACGGCGGGTGGAAGTACCTCTCCACCGGTGCGTACACCGACGATCTCGAT
>JBIIUH010000040.1:0-12649 GCA_044340075.1 Ilumatobacteraceae bacterium
GAAGATCCACGGGCATCGGCCTGGTCTAGCAGGCCGCGCGACTCAGCCCGGTGGGACGCCGTGCCGTTTGGCGATGACTTGTCGGTCGACGGGATCGGCGGCGGCGAAGCGGGCGATGACCTCGTTGCGCAGGTGCGGGAAGTCGACGACTGCATCGATGACGAGTTCGCTCGCCAGACGGGCGAGGTCGACGTCGGCTTCGTACTCGGCACGCTTCTCGGCGACGAATGCAGCGCGCTCGGCGGGATCCTTGATCGCGGCAATGTGGTTGGCGTACACCGCGTTCACCGCGGGCTCGGGGCCCATGACGGCGATCTTTGCGGTGGGCAGCGCAATCGTGGCGATGGGGTCGAACGACGGTCCGCACATGGCGTACAAACCGGCACCGTACGCCTTGCGCACGACAACGCAGATCTTCGGCACGGTGGCATCGGTGATCGCGGTGATCATCTTTGCGCCGTGGCGGATGATGCCCTGACGCTCGACTTGCGTGCCGATCATGAACCCCGGCACGTCGGCGAGGAAGACGAGCGGAATGTTGAACGCGTCGCACAGCCACACGAACCGCGCCGCTTTGTCGGCCGAATCGATGAACAGCACTCCGCCCTTTTGCTGCGGGTTGTTCGCGACGATGCCGACGGTGTTGCCGTTCAGGCGACCGAAGCCGATGATGAGCTCGGTCGCCCAGTCGGGTTTCACCTCGAAGAACGAACCGTCGTCGACGAAGGCATCGACGAACCGGTGCATGTCGTAGCCGGCGGCTTCCTGCTCGGGCAACAGCGCCCGCGTCATCTCGCGGGCGGGGGCGGCCGGCGCGAACGACGGTGGTGTGTCGCGCCAATTGATCGGCATGTACGAGAAATACGTCTTGGCTTGCTCAATCGCGTCGACGTCGTCGCGGGCAAGGTTGTCGGCGCATCCCGACACCGAGGTGTGCATACGTGCACCCCCCATTTCCTCGAGCGTCACCTTTTCGCCGATGACCTCCTCGGCCATGCGCGGCGAACCGAGATACATCGAGGCGTTGCCGTCGACCATGAACACGACGTCGCAGAACGACGGAATGTACGCACCACCCGCCGCCGACGGTCCGAACAAGCAACAGATCTGCGGCACCTTGCCGGAGAGTCGTACTTGATTGGCGAAGATGCGACCGGCGCCGCGACGGCCGGGGAACATCTCGACCTGGTCGGTGATCCGGGCGCCCGCCGAGTCGATGAGCCAAAACACCGGCAGTTCGTGCTTCAGGGCCACTTCGGTGGCGCGGATTATTTTTTCGACCGTGCGTGCACCCCACGAGCCGGCCTTCACCGTGTTGTCGTTGGCAACGATGACGACGGGGCGGCCCTCGACGTGGCCGATCCCGGTGACGACGCCATCCGCGGGGAGATCGGTGGCAATGGTGTTCGCGAGCAGGCCATCTTCGACGAACGTTCCTTCGTCGACGAGTGCTGCGATACGGTCGCGCACGAAGAGCTGGTTCTTCGCGGCGAGCTTGTCGCGGTTCTTCTCGAAGTTGCCGCTGACGGCACGGACGATGCGACCGGCGATCGCGGATTCGGCCGATTGTTCCGGGGCTATGGTTGCCCCATGGGGACCATCGACATCATCGACGTGCACGCTCACATCCTACTTCCGGGGGTGATGGGCACTTGCGGGAACGCCGGACCCGAGATGGGTGTGCGCGCCGACGGAACTCCGTTCTTCCGCGCCGGTGACTACGTGCTCGAGAACGTGAAGTTCACGAACAGTCCCTTTTCCGAACCGTCGATGCGCGTCGAGAAGATGGCACAACTCGGCATCAAGAAGCAGCTCGTGTCGCCGAACCCGATCACCTACTTTTACCACCAGCCGGCGAAGGACGCGGTGCCGTTCAACCTTGCCCACAACGACGAAGTCGCGCGCATCTGTTCCGAGCATCCCACGCTCATCGGTGCCGCTGCGCTGCCGCTGCAGGACGTCGATGCGTCGTGTCGTGAACTGCACCGTGCGGTGAAGGATCTCGGCATGGTGTGCTCGTACATCGGCACCGACGTTGCCGGTCTTCCGCTCTCCGACTCGCGCTTCGAACAACTGTGGACCGAACACGAGAAACTCGGCGTTCCCGTCGTCATCCATCCCGCGCCGCGCGGCTCGTTCCAGCCGGCCGGACCGTTCTTCGACAAGTGGGACCTCGACGTCATCTACGGCTTCGCGATGGACGAAGGTCTCGCCGTTGCGCACCTGTTGTTCGGCGGCGTGCTCGATCGTCACCCGAAACTGCACGTGCACGTCGCCCACGGCGGCGGGTTCGCGCCGTACCAAAAGGGCAGGCTCATTGCCGCTCTCGAAAAGCGGCCGTGGGGCAAGGGTCTGTTGCAGCGTCCGTTCGACGAGCAGTGGACGCAGTTGAGCTGGGACACCGCGGTGCACCGCCTCGATGCCTTGCAGTTCCTCGTCGACACCGAAGGTGTCGATCGCGTTCTGCTCGGATCGAACTTTGCCGGCTGGGATGTCGAGGACGGCTACCAGGACATGATCAACGCGCTCACTCTGCCGAGCGGCGGAGTCGAAGCGATTCTCGGCGGCAACGCCAAGCGCATCTTCAAGCTGTAGCGGTCACCGGTGCGTCGCGACGCACCCACTTCGTGCTCCAGAAAAAGAGCATCGAGAGTGCTGCACACACCCCGCAATATGCCCACGCCCACGGATACCCGACGCGGTCGGTGATGAACCCGAAGCTCACCGGAGCTGCGAGCGCACCGAGGTAGTAGCCGGTCATCGTGAGACCCGAACCGCGACCTGCGGCACCGGGGCACAAGTCGATGATGAGTGCGTGCATCGTGCCGATCGCGGCGAGCTGGGTGATGATCGCCATTGCCACCGCGACGATGATCACACCCAACCACAGACGATCGCCGGTGGTGATGACGAATTGCGACAACGACAGGGTGAGCGTGAGCGCCATGAGAAAAGTGCGTCGCGACGACAGGCCGAGACGGTCCGACATGCGGCCGAGCAGCACCATGTTCACTGCGCCCATGAGGCTCGCGACACCGACGACCGACCCGGCCTGGAATTTGCCGACGTTCATGTCCTCGACGAGGAACGAGATCGACCACGAATACACCGGTTGGCTGCCGATGAGCAGGAAGAACGCGGCGATCGGGACACGCCAGAACCCCTTCGGCGGCTTGCGACCGACTTCGCCGCGCTTGATGCTCGTCACGTTCGGCAGGATGACGAGCGCGGCGAAGAAAGCAACTGCTGCAACGATTCCGCTGGCGATGAGGGGCACCCGCCACGAGAGTGCCTGCCCGACGACGGGGGCGAAGAATGCGCCGAACGACACGAGTAGCGGCACACCCATCGTCTTGGCATTCGATGCGGCACCACGTTTCTCGAGTGGCACGACGTTGGCGAGTGCAACGTTGGTGCCGGTATTGATCGGCGCGTAACAGGCTCCGCCGAGGATCGACACGAGCAACAGCGTCCAGTACGAATTCGATCCGGCGGCGACGAACACCATCACCGCGAGCACTCCGATCGCCGTGGCGACGACCCGCTTGGCCGACACCCGGTCGGCGATGAAACCGCTGAGGATCGACATCACGCCCGTGGCACCGAAGTATGCGCTGACGAGCAGGCCGGCTCGCGCCCGGTCGACGCCGAAGAACTCGCGGATCTCGGGGGCGAGGAAGCCGTAGAGGAACCCGAGCGATGCACCGACTCCGACGGCGAGTGCCGTCATGCCGACGACGACGTTCGTTCCGAAACGATTCGCGTTCGCACGCGGTTGAACGACGGCAGTCATCGCTCCCCCTTCCCCCGCGCCGAGAGTAGTCCCGGGTGTGCGCGCACGCCGAGTGGGTTACCATGCGCCAATGCCTCGCGTACTCGTCACGGGCGGTGGTTCCGGAATCGGAGCAGGCACCGCGTCACTTCTCACCGCCAAGGGTTGGAGCGTCGTGCGCGCCGATCTTCGTGCATCGGGCGACGTCGTCGCACTCGACGTCGCCAAGGAAGCGGATTGGGAGCGCGTCTTGCGCGACCACGGTCCGTTCGATGCACTCGTCAATTGCGCCGGTGTGCGTACCCGACATGCGATCACCGACCTCACGCTCGACGAATGGGATCGCGTCGTGCGAATCAACCTCACGGGCTCGTTTCTCGCCGTCAAGCACTTCGCCCGTCACTGCCTGGCCGACGGACGCGCCGGTGCCGTCGTGAACATCGCGTCGGTCAACAGCTTCGGTGCGGTGCCCGGTCAGCCGCACTACGTCGCATCGAAAGCCGGCGTCGCGATGCTCACGAAGGCCGCCGCGCTCGAGTTGGCGACGCAGAAAATCCGCGTGAACGCGATCGCACCCGGCCCGATCGTCACACCGATGCTCTCCGAGCGCCTCAACGAACCCGGTGGTCGCGAATGGCTCGAGGAGAAAGTGCCGATGGGTCGTCTCGGTGAAGTCGACGATTGCGCGCGCGGCATCGCGTTCCTGCTCTCCGACGAGGCGAGTTACATCACTGGCGTGACGCTGCCGATCGACGGCGGCTGGCTCACCCGCTGAGCGGATCGGCTACGTTCGGCCCATGCCACTGGCCAACGAGCGGCTGTACCACGCAGCGTGGGTCGTCGATGATCTCGCCGCGGCAATGACGTCGTTCGGTGCCGTCGGTTTGCAGTGGGCCAAGCCGGCCGTGCGCAACATCGTCGTCGGTCGCCCGAACCGTGAACCGACACCGTTCTCCATCAACGTCACGTATTCGTGCGACGGACCGCTGCACGTCGAGCTCATCGAAGGAACACCGGATTCGCCGTGGATCCCCGAGTCGCTCGGGCGGATGCACCATCTCGGTTGGTGGGTGGCCGACCTGCGCGCGACGATCGCCGAATTGGAGCGCGAGAACCACGTGCTCGAGTCGTGGATGGTCGGCGACGACGGTGGTCCGGCGCGGTTCGCCTACTTGCGCGCACCGGGCGGGCAGCGCATCGAAATCGTCGACGAAGCAATCAAGCCAAACCTCATGGGCTGGTTGCGCGGCGACGACTACGTCTGACGCGGCGTCCGCAATCAAACGATCACGTCCGCGGTGAGTCGAGCTCCCATCGGCAGCGACCATCGGGCGACGTAGGCGGTGTGACGCGCCACGAACCCTTGCCCACCGCAGCGATCGTATTCATGCACCGCGCGCAGTACCGCGGTACACCCGCGGGCACACCGGGCACCTCGCCCTCGCGCACCTTGGTGACACCGGGGTTGTTGCGCCAGTGGACGAGACCCGAGCCGCACTTGTGTTCGAAGACGACAACGTCGGCGTCGCGCGTCACCGACCCCGTCGAGTTGTGCGTGCGTAGCAGCGACGCCACCGACTCGGCCGACGGCGTCGACGACACGAGTTGATCGACACCGACCGACGTGCGTTCATGAATTCGGTTCAACAGCGGTGCAAGTTCGGCGCCGTTGTCGACGGCGTCGTCGATGCATGCCGCGATGATGGCGATGAGCCGGTCGTGCAGACCCTTCCAGCGATCCTGGGCATCTTGCACGAGGACGAGCACCTCGGGTTCGCGACCCGCGAGCAACGTCTCGACTTGGGATGCCACCGGTGTGAGATGAAGCGCGTCTTCCATCGGAATCCCCCGTTCACGCCGTGAGGCGCGTGTGGTAGGACACTAGCCATGCAGACACATTCGACCGACGTGCTCGTCGTCGGTGCGGGACCCGGAGGAATGAGTGCAGCGGTTGCCGCGGCGCGGCGCGGCGCGAAGGTGACGGTGCTCGAAGCACTGAACGAGATCGGTGGCAACGCGATCTGGTCGACGGGGTACATGGCGTTCGTCGACACCGACTTCCAGCGCAAGCAGGGTGTCGAGGATTCGGTGGAAAAGTTCATGCGCGACGCCCGCGCCGAGGTCGAGTTGCAGCGCGACCGATACGGCATCATCTGGGACGAATACATGACCCGCGTGTACGCCGAGCGTTCGGCCGAAACGTACGACTTCCTCGTGCAATACGGGGTGGAGTTCGGTCGGTTCATCCAGCGTCCCTTGCAGCACACGACGGAGCGCATGCTCAACGTCGTCGACACCTTCGGCATCCAGCGCGCGTACCTGCGGGCCTTCGAGGAATTCGGCGTGAAGGTGGCGTACGAGACGCGGGTGAAGTCGCTCGTGCGCGACGGCGAACGTGTCACGGGTGTCGTCGCCGAAGGCCCCGACGGCACCGTGCAATGGAACGCATCACGCGGCGTCGTTCTCTCCACCGGTGGATACCAGTCGAACCCCGAGTTGCGCATGCGGTACCAGCCCGAGCACCTTGCTCGCACGCCGTATCTCGGCGTGCACACGTGCCAAGGCGACGGCCATCTCATGGGTCAGATGATGGGTGGCGACCTCATCAATATGACGATGATCCAGCCGCTCGTCATCGTCGGCTCCGCACTCGTCGAGGACTCCATCGCGGTGAACGTGAAGGGCGAACGCTTCCACGACGAAGCCGGTCCGTACGACGATCGCGTCAATGCGCTGCTGCAACAGCCCGATCGCATCGGCTACTACGTGTTCGATCACGACACGTTCACCCGCAAGCAGCACCTCGTCAACCAGATGCCTGCGCCCTATGCGGTCGCCAAGGACGTTCCCGAACTGGCGCGGTTGATCGGCTGCGATGCAGCGACACTGCAGCACACGATTGATGCGTGGAATGCCACGGTGACGTCGTCACCCCAGAAGGACGCGCTGTTCAATCGCGTCGTGTTCAACGCCGACGGACACGGCGTCGTCACCGCGCCGTACTACTGCAGCCGAATGACGCTCGGCACGAACTTCCCGTCGGGTGGGTTCCGTACGACGACGGCGATGGTCGTCGTCGATGTCATGGGACGCATGGTGCCGGGGCTCTACGCCGCCGGCGACACCGTCGGTGGCGTCAATCCGTGCCTCGGCCTCGGCGGCATCCACATCTGTTCGGGCCTCACGCTCGGCACCGTGGCGGGAGAGTCGGTCGCCGACGGTGTGGTCGGCGAAGTGCACGAACTCGTGCGCCACCAGCCACTGCCCCGCCCGAAACTCACCGTCACCCGGCCGACGATGGCGATCGTCGACCTGAAGGAAGAAGACGAGTGATCACATCGTCGGTGCGCGAGCGCGCCGACGTATCGCTGTGGGTCTTTACGCCTTGGCGCGGGCTGCGGCCTGGCGGCGGAACGCCTCGTCGGCGACCGGGAAGTTGTAGATCCGCGATGCGTTGCGGTACGTCAACTTCTCGATCGTCTTCTCGGGCAACCAGCCGAGCTGCTTGCCGAGGTACGACTGGGTGTCGGGCCACGTCGAGTCGGCATGCGGGTAGTCGCACTCGACCATGACGTTGTCCTCACCGATGCGCTCGATCATCTCGAAGCCGGCCGTGTCGTCGAGTGCGCAGAAGAAGAAGTTGCGCTGCAAAACCTCGTTCGGATGGAGATCTTCGTTGATCCAACCACCGGTGAAATCCTTGTAACGGAAGCAGTGCTCGATGCGGTCCATGAGCGCGGGCACCCAGCCGACACCACCCTCGGAGATGGCGACCTTCAACTTCGGGAACCGCACGGCCACCTTCGAGAACAGCCAGTCGACGACGGCGATCGTCGAGCCGACCCAGAACAACGTGGCAACGACGTCGGCCGGCGCGTCCTTCGAGCCGGTGACGAGATGCGACGCAGAACCGACGTGCAACGACACGACAGTTCCGGTCTCTTCGCACGCCTGCAGGATCGGATCCCAGTGACCGGTGTGAATGCTCGGCAGACCCAGACGCTCCGGGATTTCGGGGAACGACAACGAACGGAAGCCGCGTGCCGCGTTCTTGCGAATCTCTTCGGCGGCGATGACCGGATCCTTCAACCAGGTCACCTGTTGCGGGATGAAGCGGTCGGGGTACTTTCCGCACCAGGCCTCAAGATGCCAATCATTCCAGGCACGCACGGCAGCGAGACCCAACTCGGGATCCTTTGCCTCGGCGAATCGCGTACCGGCGAAACCGGCGACCATCGACGGGAAGCACAACGACGCCCAGATGCCGCCGGCGTCCATGTCCTTCACGCGCTGATCGACGTCGAAACAGCCCTTGCGCATGTAATCGAATCGGGCAGGTTCCATCGAGTACTCCGACGGCGGACGACCGATGACGGCATTCGTACCGACGTTCGGAATGATGCGATCCTCGAACAACCACGACTCCGCGCCATCGGGGGTCTCGACGATTTTCGGTGCGCGGTCGGCGAGGTGCTTCGGGAATCGTCCTTCGAAGGCGTCACGCGGTTCGACGATGTGGTCGTCGACGGAGACGACGACGTAGTTGAACGGACGCGGTTCGGGATCGGGAAGGAAGGTGACCGTTCCGTTGCGGCCGAGGCCGACTCCCAGGTTGAGATTCTCCAGTGTCGTCATGATGATCCCCCTTCATCCGAGCGCCGTGGCGATACACAACGCTCACCCCGAATATACCCCTGGTGTACAAGGCAGTCGACTGGTACAGTCCGAAGTGACAGCCACACGGTTCGGGGGGACCACGATGACACTGCACGAACTACGCCCGATGCGCCAGCGCTACACCGAGGAATCCATCCACTTCAAGATTGCCGCCGCGCGACGCATGCTTTTCCGCGCCGGCCTCGACAGTCAGGTCGGCGGTCACGTCAGCGTGCGCGTCCCGGGAGAAAACGCGTTCTGGACCACTCCGTTCCAGTACTTCGATGAAACGCTCCCCGAACACGTGTCGAAGGTGAGCTTCGACCTCGAAGTACTCGAAGCTGGCACGCTTCCCGCGTCACCGGGCATCAACTTCCACGCCTCGATCATGAAGGCGCGCCCCGACGTCAATTGCACGATCCACACCCATGCGCGCAGCATTTCAACACTGGCCACCACCGGCGCGAAGTACGACGTGTACTACGTGTACGGCTGCATGTTCGCCGACCTCGTCACGAGCTTCGTCGACGACCCGTCACTCACCCCCGACGCCGAGGGCGAAGCCATTGCCAAGGCACTGGGCACGAACAAGATCGCGCTCATGCCGCACCACGGTTCGGTGCATTGCGGTGACACGCTCGAGAACACGGTTGCCGAGACGATCGCATTCGGTATGGCGTGCGACTACCAGCTCGACGCGATGCGCTACGGCGGCCAGCCAATGGATCCGCAGTCCGCACGCTCGTACAAAGAGGCGTACTACAAGTACGGGTTTCGTGAGCAAATGTGGTTGGCGAATTACCGCCGACTGCGCATGAGTGACCCCGACTTGTTCGCCGCTCTCGACCAGTAATCATCCGGGTCGGACGGTCGTCGGGTGCACACCCGACGACCGTTACGGAGTGAATCGCGTCAGGCGACGGGAAGACCAAGTGCGCGGGCAATGACGAGACGCTGAATTTCGCTCGTGCCCTCGCCGATCTCGAGAATCTTCGCGTCGCGGTAGAACCGCGCGACGGCAACTTCCTCGGTGAAGCCCATTCCACCGAAAACTTGGGTGGCGACGCGCGTCGCCTCGACCGCCGCTTCGGTGGTGTACAACTTTGCGATCGCCGCCACATCCTTGAACGGCTGACCGCTGTCTTTGAGGTACGCCGCTTTGTAGACGAGGTTGCGCGAGTTCTCCACCTTCACCGCAAGGTCGCTGAGTGCGAAGGCGAGGCTCTGGAACCGCCCGATCGGTCCGCCGAACGCCTGGCGCGACTTCGCGTAGTCGACCGACATCTCCAAGCACGCACGGGTGAGTCCGAGAGCGAGCGCCGAGATGGCGATGCGTCCGTCGTCGAGGATGGCGAGGAAGTTGCTGAAGCCGCGCCCGGGTTCACCCAACAGCGCATCCTCGGGAAGGACGCAGTCGACGAACGTGAGTCCGTGCGTGTCGCTCGCGTGCCACCCCAACTTGCGGTACGCCGGCTCGACGATGAGGCCGGGCGTTCCTGCCGGCACGAGGAACGATGAAATCTTGCCATCTTCGGTGCGTGCAGTGACGGTAATGACACTCGTGATCGCGGTGCCGGAGTTCGTGATGAACGCCTTCGATCCGTTGAGTGTCCACGTGCGCGCCTTCGCGTCGAACACGGCACGCGTGCGGGTGGCACCGGCGTCACTGCCGCCGTCGGGTTCGGTGAGACCGAACGCGCCGAGCGTGCGTCCGGCGACGAGATCGGGCAACCACCGTGCCTTCTGCGCATCGGAGCCGAACGTGAAAATCGGATTGATCCCCAGACCGACGCCGGCCGACAGCGTGATACCCACCGACTGGTCGGCGCGACCGAGTTCCTCGATGGCGATGCACAACGACGTGAAATCACCGCCGGAGCCGCCCCACTCCTCGGGATAGACGAGACCGAACAGCCCCATCTCGCCCATCTTCTTCACGAGCTCGAGCGGGAACTCATGGCGCTCGTCCCACCCTGCGGCATGCGGTGCGACTTCACGATCGGCAAAGTCGCGCACGACTTTACGAAATGCTTCGTGTTCTTCGCTGAGAGTGGGAAAGGTTCCGTCGATCACGTGCGAAGCGTACCAATGCACGACTTCACGATGACCATCAGAACCGCCGCGATGCACGTCTTTTCGAGCAGTTACTGACCCACTGTTCAATGACGATCGGTGCACACCCTCTGGTACGCACACCGATCGGCAAGTACCCTGAGAGGAAGCGCAACACCGGATACAGGAGGCTGCAATGTCAGCGCACGACGTTCCCTTGGCCAAGGTCACCGCCGCACAAGGCTCCGCTTCACAAGCGGCCGCGACTCTCCTCAAGGGCGGCAACGTCATCGACGGTTCGGGCACCGCGCCGGCGAAAAACGTCGACGTTCTCATGGTCGGCAACATGATCACCGCCGTCGGCCCGAACCTCTCGGTCGACCCGGCGCTGCAGAAGAGCCTCACCACGGTCGACTGCACGGGCCTCACGGTGATGCCGGGCCTCATCGATGCGCACGTGCACGTCACCCTCGGCGAGCCCTCGACGAACGACGAACTCTTCAATCATCGCGAGCCGGCATCCGCAGCGATGCTCGCCGCGTACAACCTGAAGAAGGTGCTGAAGGCCGGCGTCACGTCGATGCTCGACGTCGATGGTCTGTTCAACATCGGACCCGCACTGCGCGACTGCGTCAACGCAGGAATCATTGAGGGCCCGAACATGCGCGCCGGCACGTTCGCATTGATGACCGCCGTCGGTGGAACCGCCGGGCGGTTGATCCCCGATCACGGCACCGCCGGTTATGCCGAAGTCGTGCGTGACAAGGACGAAATGGTGCGAGTCGTGCGCCGCCAGATCAAGGACGGTGGCGACATCATCAAGATCCATGTCACCGGTTCGGTGCCGGCGCGTCGCGGCGAGATCCAGGTGTGGACGCGCGAAGAGCTGAAGGTCGTCTGCGACACCGCGCACGACCTCGGGGTGCCCGTCACCGCTCACTGCCGCGGCGACCAGGCCACGCTCGACTGCGCCATCGCCGGTGTCGACATCATCTGGCACGCATCGAACCTGGGCGAGGAAGCACTCGAGGCGATCATCGAGCGCAAGATCCCCGTCGGTCCGGTGTTCACGTTCCTCGCGAACATCTACGACTACGGCGACAAGGCCGGCGCATCGCCGGCGGCGAAGAAGATCTTCGAGGGCGAACTCGAGGACACCGGCAAGAAGTTGCGCCGCGCCTACGAAGCCGGCGTGAAGTTGCTGTGCGGTTCGGAGAGCGGTTTCTCGATGACGCCCTACGGAAACTGGCACGCACGCGAAATGGAAGTGTTCGTCCAGCACATGGGCCTCACTCCCCTCGAGGCGATCAAGTGCGGAACGATGGACAACGCGGTCGCCGTCGGCGAATACGGCGTCACCGGCGTCATCGCGCCGAAGTACCACGCCGACGTGCTCGTGCTCGACGGTGATCCGAGCAAGAACATCTCGCTCCTCGGTGACAAGTCCCGCTTCCGCCACCTGTGGTGCCGCGGCCGCAAGGTCGATCTCACCCCGATGCCGGAGCGCAGCTACCTCCCCGGCGAGAAGATCTCGTCGTGGTCGAGCGTGCCCGTCACTTGGGAGCTAGCGCACTCCTGACCTTCTCGCGCCACAAGCCGAGGTCGAGGTAGTCGAGGAACTTCATGATGACGCCTGCGTCCTCGTCGACGTGGGCCACTCCGTGGCACGGCACCGAGTACTCGTTGCCGTCGATCCAGAAACGATCGACGCGTTCGAGGTGCGCGCGACCCGGCACGTAGGCCTCGGAGAGGATGTCCCACTGCACCTTGCTGCTGCGGTGGAGGATGTTCGCAAACAACGTGCGGATCGCGTCGTGCCCCGCGTGCACTTCGTACGGCACGTTCTGGTATGTCGCGTCCGGTGAGAAACTGGCGACGACGGCGTCGACGTCGCGTGCCTCCACTGCGTCGAGAAAACGTCGTACTGCCAATTTGGTCGCGTCACTCATGGAGCAGTACCTTACGACGCAAGGGGGAATCACGTGAAAAACGCACTCGTCACAGGTGCGGCCGGAGGTTTGGGCCGCGTCATCGCCGATCAGCTCGCCGACGAAGGCTGGGCGGTCGGACTTCTCGACCTCAGCGCCGACGCAATCCGCAAGGCAGGTCCGCTGAAGTCGAACTGCGTCGCCATCTCGTGCGACGTCGGCAACCCCGCATCGGTCGAAG
>JBIIUH010000049.1:0-10873 GCA_044340075.1 Ilumatobacteraceae bacterium
CCTTGTGCTTGGCCGGATCGAACTCGGTGTGATTGACGCCGTACACGAACGTCATGTCGGCACCCGATGACGGCGCGGAGACGACGACGACCTTTGCACCGCCGGTGAGGTGTGCCGCCGCCTTGTCGCGGTCGGTGAAGAAGCCGGTCGATTCGACGACGACGTCGACACCGAGGTCTCCCCACTTGATCGCCGCGGGATCACGCTCGGACAGGACCTTCAGCGTCTTACCATCGATCGAGATGCCGTCGTCGACGGGGCTGATGTCGTTCGGCAGGATGCCGAGCACCGAGTCGTATTTCAGGAGGTGGGCCATCGTCTTCTTCGCCCCGAGATCGTTCACCGCGACGATCTCGACGTCGCGGCCCGATGCGGCGAGTGCGCGGTAGAAGTTGCGTCCGATACGTCCGAATCCGTTGATTCCCACCCGAAGTGTCATGGCGGACAGAGTAGTTGGCGGACTACGACTTCTCGATGTCGCGGTGCGACACGCGGGGCGACGAACCGGCACCGCTCAACCGCCGTGCGAACTCGTCGGCGATTGCCACCGACCGGTGGCGGCCACCCGTGCAACCGACGGCGATCGTGAGATAACTCTTCCCCTCGTTGCGGTACGCGGGCAACAGCGACGTCATCAGATCGGTGACACGATCGAGGAACTCCCCCGCCGCCGACTGACCGAGTACGTAGTCGCGTACGGCGTCGTCACGCCCCGTGAGCGGGCGCATCGTCTCGTCGTAGTGAGGGTTGGGAAGGAATCGCACGTCGAAGACGCAATCGACGTCGAGGGGCAGACCGTGCTTGAAACCGAACGACACGATCGCCAACTGCATGTCGTCGTCGGATCCGGCCGCACCGAACAGATCGGTCATCTGACGCTTGAACTGCGCGACGGCGAGATTCGACGTGTCGAGCACCTTGTCGGCAGCCAGACGGATCGGCTCGAGCAGCCGCCGCTCGTGCTCGATGACCTCGCTGAGGGTGCCGGAGTCCTGGCGCAACGGATGCTTGCGGCGCGACTCGGTGTACCTCTTCACGAGCACCGACGTGGCGGCATCGAGGAACAAGACACGCACGTGGTGCCCCGCCTGGCGCAGGCGCGGAAGCATGGCGATTGCGTCCTGCTGCTGAGCGGCGACGCCGACGACAAGGGCGAGCCGCGAACCTTCGGCGGAGGCTCCGGCCAGTTCGACGAACTTGTCGACGAGTTCCACCGGCATGTTGTCGACGACGAACCACCCGAGATCCTCGAGCACGTCGGCGGCCTGGGAGCGACCCGCACCGGACAACCCCGTAATGAGGAGGATGTCGGCCATGGCAGGACTCTACTGAGGCAGTGCGAACGTCTCCGCGACGCGTTCGGCGACGTCGGCGGGCAACCACGTCAGTTGCGCAAGTTGTGCACGCGATGCCGACTTCACTCCGGCGATACCACCGAGCTCGTCGAGCAGCCTTTGCCGACGCTGCGGACCGAGTCCTTCTATTCCGTCGAGATCGCTCGCCGACATCCGTCGTGAACGACGGCGCCGGTGGAACGAGTTGGCGACCCGGTGCGCTTCATTGCGTGCCGTCTGCAGCATGAACAGCGCCTCGCTTCCGCGCACGAAATGCACGGGGGTTTCGCGGCCGGGCACGAACACCTCTTCGAGACGCTTCGCAAGTGCCGCCACGGGAACGACATCGCGCAGGCCCAACTCGTCGAGCACCCGCACAGCAACGGCGAGTTGACCCTTTCCCCCGTCGACGAGCAACAATCCCGGCGGATACGAGAAGCCCTTTTTCGAACCCGGTGACGGCGCATCCCGCTCCGCGACGTAGGCGGCCAGGCGGCGACGCAGCACCTCGCCCATCGCCGCGTAATCGTCATTGCCGTCGACCGTCTTCACGTTGAACGTGCGGTACTCCTTCTTGGCCGGCAAACCGTCCTCGAGCACCACCATCGACCCCACGTAGTCGGTGCCGTGGAGATGCGCCATGTCGTAGCACTCGATGCGCAACGGTGCCTCGGGCAGTCCGAGAGTGTCGCGCAATTCGTTCAATGCCTTGCTGCGGGCGTTGTGGTCGGCGGCCCGGCGACTGCGCTCGCGAACGATGAGTTCGTGGGCGTTGCGGCGCGCCATGTCGAGCAGGTCCCGCTTGGCACCGCGCTGCGGGACGTGGACCGTCACGCCCGATCCGCGCAGCGCCGACAACCACTGCGTCAGCGACTCGAGTCCGGTCGGCTCGACCTCGACGTGGATGCTGCGCGGCCAGCCGAGCGCGGGTTCCTCCGCGTACGTCTGCTCGATGATTCGCTGGGTGAGTTCGGCGATCCCGAGTTCCTCGACGTTGTCGAGCGTCGACTCGACCCGACCGAGAACACGACCTTTGCGCACGTGGAACACGTTGTACCCGGCAGCGCCGTCCTCCGCGACGACGGCGAGGACGTCGAAGTTCTCGTCGAAGTCGCCGACCATCACCTGACGTTCGAGCACACGATCGATGGCGCCGAGTCGGTCACGGCACGTCGCTGCCGTTTCGAAGTCGAGATCGCGGGCGGCCGCCTCCATCTTCGACGTCAGCGCCTCGACGACGGGTTCGACGTCGCCGGAGAGGAAGTCGACGAGTCCGTCGACGTGACCTGCGTAGGTGTCGGCATCGACCGCGGCGACGCACGGACCCGAACACTTCTCGATATGGAACAACAGGCATGGTCGACCGAGTCGTTCGTGCTGACGGAACTTCGTGTCCGAGCACGTGCGTACGGGGAACTGGCGGAGCACGGCGTCGAGCGAGTCGCGGATCGCCCACGCCTGGGCGTACGGTCCGAAATACTTCGTGCCCTTCCGTTGGCGACCGCGCATGACTCCCGCCCGCGGCCAGCGGTCGTCGAGCGTGACCGCGAGATACGGATAGCTCTTGTCGTCGCGGAGCCGAACGTTGAAGCGCGGACGGTGACGCTTGATGAGGTTGTACTCGAGCATCAACGCCTCGACCTCGGTGTCGACGGTGATCCACTCCACCCGCTGCGCCGCGGCGACCATCGCCGCGATGCGCGGATGCAGGGTCGCCGGGTCGGCGAAGTAGTTGGCGACGCGATTGCGCAGGTTCGCCGCCTTGCCGACGTAGATCACGCGACCCGCGGTATCGATGAACTGGTACGAACCGGGAACGGCGGGTACGTCATCCGGCTTGCGCAAGGTCATGTCGATGCGAGGAGCGGCCCCAGGAACCGCCCTGTATGGCTTCCCTTCACACGGGCCACGTCCTCGGGGGTGCCCTGGGCGACGATGTTGCCGCCTCCGTCACCACCTTCCGGTCCGAGGTCGATGATCCAGTCGGCCGTCTTGATGACGTCGAGATTGTGCTCGATGACGAGCACGGTGTTGCCCTGGTCGACGAGTCGCGCGAGCACGGTGAGGAGTCGACGCACGTCCTCGAAGTGCAGGCCCGTCGTCGGTTCGTCGAGCAGGTACATGGTGTGACCCGTGCTGCGCCGCGCGAGCTCGCTCGCCAGCTTCACACGCTGCGCTTCGCCGCCGGACAGCGTCGGTGCGGACTGACCGAGTCGCACGTACCCGAGACCGACGTCGACGAGGGTCTGCAGGTGGCGCGCGATACGCGGCTGCTGGGCGAAGAATGCGAGCGCCTCGTCGATCGGCATGTCGAGCACCTGGGCGATGTTGCGCTCCTTGAACGTCACTTCGAGCGTGTCGCGGTTGTAGCGCGCACCCTTGCACACTTCGCACGGCACGTAGACGTCGGGCAGGAACTGCATCTCGATACGAATCGTGCCGTCGCCCGAACACGCTTCGCACCGGCCGCCGGCGACGTTGAAACTGAAACGTCCGGGCTGGTAGCCGCGCACCTTCGCCTCGGGTGTCGCAGCGAAGAGTTTGCGAATGTCGTCGAACACTCCGGTGTAGGTGGCGGGGTTCGATCGCGGCGTTCGACCGATCGGCGACTGGTCCATGTCGATGACCTTGTCGATCTTGTCGATTCCCGTCACGGCCGTGTGGCGACCGGGTGACTGTTTGCTCGAATAGATCTTCTGCATCAGTGCCGGCAGGAGAATGTCTCGCACGAGGGTGCTCTTTCCGCTGCCGGAAACACCGGTGACGGCGACGAACATGCCGAGCGGTATGCGCACGTCGATCTTCTTCAGGTTGTGTTCGCGGGCACCCTTCACGACGATCGCATCGGAACCGGTCGTTCGCCGTGATTTCGGCACGGGGATGGAGCGTCGGCCCGAGAGATACTCACCGGTGATCGATCCCTCGTGGCGCAGAATCCCCTTCACGGGCCCGGCGTACACGACGTTTCCGCCGTGCTCGCCCGCCCCGGGGCCGATGTCGACGATGAAGTCGCTCGCCCGGATCGTGTCCTCGTCGTGTTCGACGACGAGGACGGTGTTGCCGAGATCGCGCAGGCGCACGAGCGTGTCGATGAGCCGGTGGTTGTCGCGTTGGTGCAGACCGATCGACGGTTCATCGAGCACGTACAAGGTGCCGACGAGACCCGAACCGATCTGACTCGCGAGGCGGATCCGCTGCGCCTCGCCACCGGCGAGGGTGCCCGCCGAGCGCGACAGCGTGAGGTAATCGAGACCGACGTCGAGGAGGAAACCGAGGCGGGCGTTGATCTCTTTCGTGATACGTGCCGCGATCATCTCGTCGCGCTTGCCGAGCTTGAGACCGGCGAGGAACTTCGCCGATTCACCGATCGGCAGGTCGCACACTTCGGAGATCGATTTGCCGTTCACCCGCACGGCCAGCGACGCCGGCTTCAGTCGCGCACCTTTGCACGCCCGACACGGCTTCTCGCGCATGTAACTCTCGAACTGCTCGCGCGCCCAATCGCTCTCGGCCGACTCGTGCCGACGCTTGATCCACGGAATGACGCCCTCGTACGTGGTCGAGTATTCGCGCGTGCGGCCGTATCGGTTGCGGTACTTCACCAGTACCGACTCACCCGTGCCCTCGAGCACGAGGCGTCGCTGCCGATCGGTGAGCTTCCCCCACGGCTTCTTCAGGTCGATGCCGAGATCCTTGGCCACCGACTCGAGCATGCGGGTGAAATACATCGTGTGCGCACTGCGCCACGGCGCGAGCGCCCCCTGGCTGATCGACAGTTCCGGATCCGGCACGACGAGCTCCTCGTCGACTTCGAACGTGGTGCCGAGCCCGAGACAACTGTCGCAGGCACCGTATGGAGTGTTGAAGGAGAAGTTGCGCGGCGCCAGTTCCTCGTACGACGTGCCGCACTTCGCGCACGCCAGGTGCTGGCTGAATGCGAGAACCTCGGCGACGTTGCCCTTTGCGTCGAGCAGTTCGACCGTTGCGGTGCCCTCGGCGAGCCGCAACGCCGTCTCGAGGCTGTCGGTGAGACGGCGTTCGATGCCGGCTTTCGCGACGAGACGGTCGACGACGACGTCGATCGTGTGTTGCTCGTATCGCGCCAGCTTCTTGCCCGCCGCGAGGTACTCGGCGAGATCGTGGGTGTCGCCGTCGACCCGCACACGCGTGAAACCCTGCCCGGCGAGTTGCGCGAGGAGCGTGTCGTATTCACCCTTGCGACCCTTCACCACCGGGGCAAGTACCTGAAAGCGCGTCCCCGATTTCACCTCGAGGATGCGATCGACGATCTGTTGGGGTGTCTGACGCGACAGCTTCTCGTCGTCCTTCACGCAGTGCTGCACACCGACTCGCGCGTACAGGAGTCGCAGGTAGTCGTAGACCTCGGTGATCGTGCCGACGGTGGACCGCGGGTTGCGCGACGCCGATTTCTGGTCGATCGAAATTGCCGGCGACAGGCCCTCGATGACGTCGACGTCGGGCTTGTCCATCTGCCCGAGGAACTGCCGGGCGTACGCACTGAGGCTCTCGACGTAGCGGCGCTGACCCTCGGCGTAGATCGTGTCGAATGCGAGACTGCTCTTGCCCGAACCCGACAACCCGGTGAGAACGACGAGTTTGTCGCGCGGAATCTCGAGATTGACGTTCTTCAGGTTGTGTTCGCGAGCGCCACGAATGACGATCGACGAGCTCACGGTGAAAGGATAACGACGGCTCAGCGAGCGTCGCGCAACTCACGGCGCAATTCGCGGATTTCGTCGCGCAAGCGAGCCGCGTACTCGAACTTCAGCTCGGCGGCCGCTTCGTTCATCTCGTCCTCGAGAACGAGTACGAGCCGTTCGAGATCGGACTGGGCCATCGACTCGACGTCGACTTTCTTGCGCGTGCGCGCCGCCTTGTCCGACAGATTCGGTACGTTCGCCGCAGAATCTGGGCGCAGCATCGAGAGGATGTCACCCACCGCCTTGCGAATCGTCTGCGGGTTGATCCCGTGTTCGGCGTTGTACGCAAGCTGCCGGGTCCGCCTTTCGTTGGTGACGGAGATGGCGGCGTCCATCGCCTTCGTTCGCTTGTCGGCGTACATGATCACCTGACCGTCGACGTTTCGGGCGGCACGTCCGATCATCTGGATGAGCGACGTCTCGCTGCGCAGGAAACCTTCCTTGTCCGCGTCGAGGATGGCCACGAGGGACACTTCGGGAAGGTCGAGCCCCTCGCGCAACAGGTTGATGCCGACGAGAACGTCGAACTCACCCAGACGCAGCGATCGGAGGATCTCGATGCGCTCGATCGTGTCGATGTTCGAATGCAGGTACCGCACCCGCAATCCCTGTTCGACGAGGTAGTCGGTGAGGTCCTCCGCCATCTTCTTCGTCAACGTGGTGACGAGGACCCGGTCGCCCTTGGCGACCCTCCCCTGCACCTGAACGATGATGTCGTCGATCTGACCCTTCGTCGGCTTCACCACGATCTCGGGATCGACGAGTCCGGTTGGTCGGACGATCTGTTCGACGATCTTCGAGCTCTGACGCAACTCGAAGGCACCGGGGGTGGCCGACATGAAGATGCACTGGTGAACCCGTTCCATCACCTCGTCGAACTGAAGGGGGCGGTTCTCCCGCGCACTCGGCAGGCGGAATCCGTGCTCGATGAGGGTGTCCTTGCGGCTGCGGTCACCGGCGAACTGGCCGTGCAGCTGCGGAACGGCGACGTGGCTCTCGTCGATGACGAGAAGATAGTCGTCCGGGAAGTAATCGAGGAGGGTGAACGGTGGCTCGCCGAAGGTGCGCCCGTCGATGTGCATTGAGTAGTTCTCGATGCCGTTGCAGTAGCCCATCTCCGCCATCATCTCGAGGTCGTACCGCGTGCGCATCCGCAGACGCTGCGCCTCGAGCAACTGGTTGCGGGATTCGAACCAGGCGAGTCGGTCGGTGAGTTCCGCCTCGATCTTCGTCATCGCCGACTTCATCCGCTCCTCGGACGCAACGTAGTGGGTGGCGGGAAAGATGACGGTCGATGCCGGCGAGTCGATCGTTTCGCCGGTGACGGGGTTGATCACCGTGATCTTGTCGACGGTGTCGCCGAACATTTCGATCCGCGTCACGAACTCCTCGTACGCCGGATGCACCTCGACCGTGTCGCCGCGCACGCGGAAGTTGCCGCGACCGAGGGCGGTGTCGTTGCGTTCGTACTGCAGGTCGACGAGCCGGCGCAGGATCGACTGCATGTCGTAGTCGACCCCGCAATGCAGTTCGACCAGGTGACCGCGGTACTCGTCGGGGTTTCCCATGCCGTAGATGCACGACACCGACGCAACGACGATGACGTCGCGTCGCGTGAGCAGTGCAGCCGTCGCCGAGTGACGCAGCCGATCGATCTCGTCGTTGATCGACGAGTCCTTCTCGATGAAGGTGTCGCTCGACGGAATGTACGCCTCGGGCTGGTAGTAGTCGTAATACGACACGAAGTACTCGACGCGATTGTTCGGGAAGAACTCGCGCATTTCCTGTGCGAGCTGGGCGGCGAGGCTCTTGTTCGGCGCCAGGATGAGCGTCGGACGCTGCACCTTCTCGATCGTCCATGCGATCGTCGCGGACTTTCCCGATCCCGTGATACCGAGCAGGGTCTGGAAGCGCTCGCCGGCGTCGATGCCCGCGGCGAGTCCGGCGATGGCCGACGGCTGATCACCCGCCGGCTCGTACGACGAGACGACGCGAAAACGCTGCTCGGTGTCGCTCATCGCCTGCGTCCGGCATCCGGACCGGCGTGCGGCAGGGACGTCATCCAACGCCACGCCGCGACCACTTCGCGCTCCAGCGCCGCGCGGTCACCGGAGTTGTCGATGATCCAGTCGGCAATCGCGCGACGCGCCGGGCGGGTCGCCTGCTTCGCGATGCGTGCACGTGCATCGTCGGCCAGATAGCCGCGCTGTTCGACGAGCCGGCGCACGGCGTTCTCCTCGTCGAGATCGACGACGAGCGTCCCGCACAATCCGATGCGCGGGTTCTCCACGAGCAACGGAATGTCGAGGACGACGACGTTGTTCGTCGATCGTTGCGCATCGACCTCGCCGTTCATCTCGCGCGCCACGGCGGGGTGGACGATCGCATTGAGATCGGCGAGGGCGCCGGCGTCACCGAACACCATCGCCGCGAGGCGCGGACGGACGAGGTGACCGTCGGCATCGAGCACGTCCGTGCCGAAGCGCCGGACGATCGCCGCATGAACGTCCGTTCCCGGACGCTGGAGTCGGTGCACGATCGCATCGGCGTCGACGACGACCGCCCCGAGTGTTGCCAATCGGGTGGAGACGGACGATTTGCCCGACCCGATTCCCCCGGTCAGGCCGACGAGAATCACTCGGTGGGCTGGCCGCCCGCCTCGTACATGTCGGACCAGGCGGCTTCGCGCGTGGCGTCATCGGTGCCGACCCAGTTGCCCTGGTCGTCGATCTTGAACTGGTCGCGGTACTCGGCGGCGAGTTCGCCACCTTCGGCAGCCTGCTTGATCGACAGGCTGATGCGACGACGTGCGAGATCGAGATCGATGATCTTCACCCACAGTTCCTCACCGGGCGTGACGACCTGCTCGGGCGCTTCGACGTGGTGCGTCGACATCTCGGAGATGTGCACGAGACCCTCGATGCCGTCGCCCACCTGGACGAACGCACCGAACGGCACGATCTTCGACACGCGGCCGTAGACGAGCTCGTTCACGGAGTGTGTGGAGGCGAATTCCTGCCACGGGTCGGGCTGGGTGGCCTTCAGCGACAGGCTGATGCGCTCGCGCTCGTTGTCGATTTCGAGCACCTTCACCTCGACCTCGTCGCCGACCTTGACGACGTCGGCGGGGTTCTCGACGTGCTTCCACGACAGCTCCGACACGTGGATGAGACCGTCCATGCCGCCGAGATCGACGAATGCACCGAACTGGACGATGCTCGAGACGCGACCCTTGCGCACCTCGCCCACCTTCAGGTTGTCGAGGAAACCGTCGCGGTTCTCCTTCTGAGTCTCTTCGAGCACCGCGCGGCGCGACAACACGACGTTGTTGCGGTTGCGATCGAGTTCGAGGATCTTCGCCTGGATGCGCTGGCCGACGTACGGCGTGAGTTCGCGCACGCGGCGCAACTCGACGAGCGATGCCGGCAGGAAGCCGCGCAGGCCGATGTCGACGATGAGACCGCCCTTTACTTCCTCGATGACGAGACCTTCGACGATGCCGCCCTCGTTCTTGATGCGCTCGACGTCACCCCATGCACGCTCGTACTGGGCGCGCTTCTTCGAGAGGAGCAGACGACCTTCCTTGTCTTCGAGCGTGAGGACGAGGGCTTCGATCTTGTCGCCGAGTTTGACGACGGTGTGCGGGTCGACGTCCTGACGGATCGACAGCTCGCGGGCGAGGATGACACCTTCCGTCTTGTAGCCGATCTCGAGGAGCACTTCTTCGCGCATGATCCGCACGACGGTGCCGGTGACGAGACTTCCTTCCTTCAGGCTGACGAAGGTGCCGGCGAGTTCGTCGGCGAACGATGCGTCACGCTCGGTGACCTTGCGGGGAATGTAATTGCCGTTGCTGTCGAATGAACCCATCGAGGCCGATGGGAGAAGGGTGGTGTCGGACACTGGTGAATCTCGTTGTGATGTGTGAGTAGGGATGGGACTCCCGCGCGAGCGGGAAGGGTCAGGCTACCTTCGCCGCCGCCCAACTCTCCCCCCACGCGGCGTTCACCTCGAGGGGAACCCGCAGGTTCGCCGCGCCGTGCATGACGTCGAGGACGAGCGGACCGACGGCGGCGCGCTCGGCGTGCGGTACTTCGACGATCACCTCGTCGTGGACCTGCAGGACGATCCGGGCGGCGAGTCCGCCCGCGGCGAGACGCTCGTCGATGCCGATGAGCGCCACCTTGAAGATGTCGGCGGCGAGACCCTGGATCCCGGCGTTCATCGCCATGCGCTGCCCCGCCAGGCGCACCGCGCGCTGATCGCTCTGCAGTTCCGGGATCGGCCGACGCCGACCGAAGAGCGTCTCGGTGTAACCGCGCCGTGTCGCCTCGGCGACGGTGTCGTGCATGAACTGCTTCACGCGCGGGAAGGCATCGAAGTACGCATCGAGGATCTCGGCCGCCTCGGACACACCGATCGAGAGACGCTGCGCGAGACCGTACGCCTCCATGCCGTAGGCAAGGCCGTACGACACCATCTTCGCCTGCGAGCGCTGCTCGGACGTCACCTCGTCGGGTTCGACGTCGAACACCTGCGACGCCACCGAACGGTGCACGTCACGACCCTCGACGAATGCGGCGATGAGACCCGGATCGTCGGCGAGGTGGGCGATGCAACGCAACTCGATCTGGTTGTAGTCGGCAACGAGGAACTCGCACCCTGCAGCCGGCACGAACGCCTCGCGGAACAAACGACCCTCTTCGGTGCGCACGGGGATGTTGTGCAGGTTGGGTCGGTCGCTCGACAACCGTCCCGTGCGCGCCACCGTCTGGTTGAACGTGGCGTGGATCCGGCCGTCGGCGTCGACCGCGTGGA